>JANNQN010000396.1:0-12952 GCA_031400775.1 Planctomycetia bacterium
TTAAAACGGCTCAAACCCCCAAAAACATACCAATACTAGCACGGAATACAAGAAAACTGCGTTGATTTTTTCGGTTGTGCGCTGCAAACCGAATGGCGAAGGTGGGTTGTATAAAGCGAACTTTTTGGCTCCCCATGTGGCGGCCCGACGTGCTAAGCCGACAAACGGCGTAGGTGGACAACCGGCGGGTTCGGTTCGATCCGACCCCCAACCCCCGACCCCCATCGAAAACCCACCTCGGCCGGATGCTTTCGGACGCCTATACTCCCACGTTCATGAATCGCGATTTGTGGCTTCGTCGCTTGCCCTGGTCGATCGTCGTGCTGGCGGTCCTGCTGATGCTGTTGGGTTGGCTGGGAATTGCTCGTAGTGAAGCTCTGTGGAGCGGCTCGGGCCGGTACTTCTACCGCCAAATCTTGTGGACGCCCGTGAGTCTGCTGGGCATGCTGGCCGTCAGCGTTCCGAGCTACAAAGTGCTCTCGCGGTGGAGCTACGCCGCGTTCCTGGCGTCGTTGGTCTTGCTAGTCGTGGTGTACTGGTTTCCGGCCGTCAACGGAGCCCAGCGCTGGATTCGCTTCGGTCCGGTCGGCTTTCAGCCCTCGGAATTCGCCAAGCTGGCGTTTGTGTTGGGACTGGCGCGTTACTTGATGTATCGCGACAGCTACCGGCAGTTGCCCGGCTTGTTGGCGCCGTTGGCCCTGGTGATGGTGCCGCTGGTGCTTATCCTGCGCGAGCCCGACCTGGGAACGTCGCTGGTTTTTCTGCCCGTGTTGTTCGTGATGTTGTTTGCGGCCGGCGCGCGGCGGCGGCATTTGGCGCTGCTCGTGGTTGCGGCCGTGGCCGTGTTGCCGCTGTTGTGGTCGCAGATGAGCCGCGAGCAGAAGTCTCGCGTCACGGCGCTGGCCGAGCAAACCGCCGCCACCGAGCGACCCACGGCCGACGGCTATCATTTGCACCAGGCCAAGCAAGTCTTTAGTCAGGGTGGTTGGTGGGGCACTTGGGCCGGCGGCGACGCCGAACCCGAGCGTGGCGCGCAGTATGTGCCCGAGCCGCATACCGATTCGATCGCGGTCGTGTTGGGCGAGCGATTCGGCCTGGTCGGCTGGGGATTGCTCGTGGTCTTGTTTCTGCTGTTGGCCTGGCGCGGACTGGTAATCGCTCAGGCGACGCGTGAGCCATTCGGAAGACTAGTGGCCATCGGCATCGTCGCCCTGTTCGCCACCCAGGTATTGATTAACCTGGGAATGCTGGTGGGATTGTTGCCGATCACGGGGCTGGCGCTGCCGCTGGTGAGTTATGGCGGGTCCAGCCTGCTGGCCAACTCGCTGGCGCTGGGACTGCTTTTGAATATTGGCCTGCGGCCGGGCTACGAAGTAACCAATGAGCCGTTCCGTTTCGCGGCCTGAGACGACCTTAGTCCAACGCCCGCGATTTGTGCGCGCGTATCTGAATGTCGTCGAACGATAGCTCGCCGGTGGCTCCGCTCAGTCCGATCCGCACGATGGCTTCGCGAGCTTTGGGCGGAACCCGCAAACGGTCGGTGACCTTGCGCCAGGCGAACGAATCGCGCCACGGCCCGACAAAGGTGTAGCCGGCCTGCGAGCGGTTCTCGTCGTAGAACGTGATCGCCAGCAGCGGTTCTTGCTCGGGCCCTGCGGCGCGGAGGTTGACCGCCTTGACCCACAGCGAGACGTCCAGCGCGCTCACTTTTCGACCGTCGACGGCAAGGCCCTGCAATGCATGGGCGCCGCGGCCCGGCTCCGTATTGGAGAACGTCACGTAGTGGCCGCCTTGCGGCGCCTCGTCGTCGTCGACAAGCTTCAACTGTCGCTGATAGTGCCAGCCCAGAGGTGTCGGCTCGTTCTTTTCGTCGTCGGCTGGCGGCGAATCTTTCGCCGTTTTGTCGGTTGCGGATTTGTCTGTTTTGGTTTCCGGCGGCTCGGCGCTCGGCACCGAGATTTCCTCGAATCCGCCATTGTTGATCTGCGGATTGGCCGGATCGGGCCTGGCAACGCGGCTGTCTTCGGCCTTGCCGGTCATCGGAACAAACAGAGTCGGCAGCAGGGCCACCTTTTCCAGCTTGCCGTCTATTTTGCGGAACAGATAAAGCGTCTGCTCGTAGCGCTCGCCGACCGGCACGATCATCCGCCCCCCTTCGCGCAATTGCTCGACCAGCTTGGGAGGCACTTGCTCCGGCGAACAGGTGACGATGATCTTGTCGAACGGTGCGTGCTCGGGCCAGCCCTGGTATCCGTCGCCGACCTTGGCATGCACATTGGTGTATTTGAGCCGCTTCAGCGTGCGCGCGGCGCGCTCGCCCAGCGGCTTCACGATCTCGATCGTATACACTTCCTTGACCAATGGGCTGAGCACGGCCGCCTGATAGCCGCTGCCGGTGCCGATCTCAAGCACCGTGTCGGTCGGCTGCGGCAGGAGCTGCTCGGTCATGTAAGCCACCACGAACGGCGGCGAGATCGTCTGCGCGTTGCCGATCGGCAGCGCCATGTCGAAATAGGCGTTCGCTCGCGAAGGCAGCGCCACGAATTCGTGTCGCGGCGTGTTGCGCATCGATTCGATCACCCGCGGATCGGTGATTCCGGCCGCCACGATTTCCTGCTCCACCATGTGCTGGCGCTGCGCCGCGAAGTCGACCGCGCGGGCCGCCGGCAATGCGACGGCCAGCAGGATGGCGGATAGCAATAGGATTGCGAACTTGAGGCGCATTTTCAATTTCCGCCGTCGCGTGACGCTTCGAGGTCGTCGACTCGCTCCTGCGCGGGTGCCGTCGGCGGCAAGTTTCCCTGCAGCAGCAGCGTCCGCCTCGCGACGTCGAGCGTTACTCGATACGAGCGCAACAGGTCGTGTCCCACCAGTACGTCGACCAGGTCGAGCCGCTCGAGCGAGCCAGGGAGCATATCCACTACGGGCCAGTCGTCGAGCGACTGGTCGCCGAACTCCAGTGTTTCGATTTTGAGATCTCGTTGCTTGAACTTAAAGACCAATCCGGCATCGGGCGGTTGATAGCGAGGCAGATTGCGACGCGCCCAGCGCGCGGAGACGAACGTGCCGGTTCGATTTCCTGTATCCACGAGCAATCGAGCGCCCGCGCCCGAGGCGGTTCGGCCCTGGACGAGGCAGGCTTGCGAAAAAGTCCACAGCGGGATTTGCCAGTTCGATTCGCTTACGGCGACCGAAGGGTCGCGGTCGGCCGGTTCGGCCAGCACGCGCTCCGCCGGGTAGTCGACGGTAAAGCAAACGTGGTGCATCAATTCGGTGCCCAAAGTCATCTGTCCCTTCAAAGCCACCAGCGGCGCGGCGTCGCCGACCAAAATCGGCACGTTGTGCAGCGCCAGACCGCCCAACTGCAAAGTCTCCAAAACACCTGGCCGTGCGTGAAGTCCGGCGAAACCGACCAATTGGGTCGCTGTCTCGCCGATCGTCACTCCGGCGCGCCGCGCGGCCGCGGTGGTCATCAAACTATGTTGTGCTCCCGTGTCGATGAATACCAGAGGCTGTAAAACTCCATTGGCTCGGGCCTCGATCGCGCACAAGGCGGTGGGCGACGATGGCCGGGCCTGAACCTCAGTGGGCTCGCTCGCGGACGAGTCCAACTTATAAGGAACTCGCTGGGCAATCGCCCCGCGCCAGAACCGTAGCAAGTCGGCTGCCGCGTCATCGGCCGGCAGCCTGGCCAAAACGCCGTCGAAAACCGGGTCGTCGAGCGATTGCCGCTGGCGGAATCGAGCCACGGCAAAAAGTTTGAGGGACTGACCGGCCGCCGGAAGATCGTCACTCGCGAGCGCCAACTGGGCCGCGGCCAGCGCAACTTCGCCGGCGGCTTCGTGACGGCCGATGGCCAGCAGGGCATCGGCCTTGAGCAGTTGCAGCGCAGCGACTGGCGCTTCGGTTTCAGCGGCGGCGAGCGTCGCATCCACAAACTGACTGAACTCGCCGCGCTTGCGAAGTCGCTCGAGCCGCGGAATTAATGCGATGTCCTGCGACTCGTCGTCGACCTCGCGATCCACGGGTTCTTTTGCGGCGACCGGCGCAGGCGCGGCGGCAGCCCGGTTTTCATCAGTCGCGCTCCCTGCCCTGCCGCAGCCGGCGACGGCCAATAGCAACCAGCCCATAAGCGACGATCGAACTGCCATGTTCTTGAGGGGCCGCATTTCCAATTCTTTGTCCCGAACTTGTTGCCATGGCGCTCGGGCGACAACGATCCGCTAGCGCTGGGCAGTCGTTGATTTTCGCCTATCGTGCGCTGTGCGGCAACTGCCAGAGCGAAGGCGAGTCGAAAGCTCCCTGCGGTTGGTGCTGCCACTTGCGGCGCAAGCGGTGGTCTGGAACACTGCTGGTTTGGCATCCCGCGAAATTTGATGGGCCACTGGCGATGAGAAGCAACCCGGTCAAGCGTGCCTTGCGAGACGGAAAACCGACGTTCGGAACCTGGCTGTCGCTGGGCGATTTGTTCGCGACCCGCATTCTGGCCCGGATGGATTTTGCCTGGCTCACGCTGGACATGGAACACTGTGCGATCGACTGGTCGCAGGCGGCCATGATCTTTGCGACGATCGCCGATGCCGGGGGGGTGCCCCTGGCGCGCGTGCCCAAGGGCAATCACGACAACATCAAGCGCACGCTCGACGCCGGCGCCTGGGGCATCGTCGTCCCAATGGTCGACACGGTCGAGCAGGCGAAGATCGCCATCGCCGCCGCCAAGTATCCGCCCGTTGGCAATCGCAGCCTGGGGGGCGGCATGCACTCGTTGAACTTCGACGGCACGAGCGCCGAATACTTCGCCCGCGCCAACGACGAGATTTTGGTGATTTTGCAAACCGAAAGTCCGACCGGTGTGGCCAACGCCGAGGCGATCTACAGCCTGCCCGGCGTGGACGCGATCTTTGTCGGCCCGGTCGACCTGCGGGCTCAGATGCGCAAGCCCGACGGCACCGAGGCGACGGACGAAGCTTTCGAGGCCATGCTGCAGCGCGTAATCGCGATCGGCAAGAAAACCGGCACGCCCACCGGCATGCACGTGATGGATCCTCAGGCGGCTCTTCTCCGCGCCGAACAAGGCATGCAGTTTATCGCCGTCGGCAGCGAACTGCGGATGATGACAGAGAAGGCCGCCGAGACGCTGGCGGCCGTGCGGCCCGAGGGCGCGAAAAAAGAGCTGGTGAAGTATTAGGAGGAAGACTGGTGGCGGGAGGCTCGAGGAAACAGGAATGCAGATTCAACTCCGACCGTTTCTTCGTCACCGACCACTAGCCACTGACCCCTGACCACTCCTCATGTTTCAACGCGAAACCATTCTGGCGGGCCTACGAGCCAAGGTCGCAGCCGGGCGGCCTATCGTGGGCGGTGGCGCCGGCACGGGTCTGAGCGCCAAGATGTCCGAGGCCGGCGGCATCGACCTGCTGGTGATTTACAATTCCGGCCGGTTTCGCATGGGCGGCCGCGGCTCGCTCTCGGGCATGATGCCCTACGGCGACGCCAATGCCATCGTCATGGATATGGCCCGCGAGGTCATCCCCGTGGTCCAGCGGACTCCCGTGTTGGCCGGCGTGTGTGGCACCGATCCGTTTCGCGTGATGAAGCTTTTCTTGCGCGAAGTGATCGCGGCCGGTTTTTCCGGCGTGCAGAACTTTCCGACCGTGGGCCTGATCGACGGGCAGTTTCGCCAAGGTCTGGAAGAGACCGGCATGGGCTTCGGCTTGGAAGTCGACATGATTCGCCAGGCCCGCGAGATGAATCTGCTCACCACGCCCTACGCCTTCGACGCGGACCAGGCCCGAGCCATGACCGAGGCCGGCGCCGATATTCTGATTCCGCACATGGGCCTCACGACCAAGGGCACGATCGGCGCGAGCACGGCCCTCTCGCTCGACGAATCGGTGCGGCGAATCCAGGAGATGCACGACGCGGCCCGGCGGATCAACCCCGATATTCTAGTACTGTGCCACGGCGGACCGATCGCCGAGCCGGCCGACGCGCAGTACATCCTCGATCGCACCGAGGGCATCGTCGGTTTCTACGGCGCCAGCTCGATGGAACGGCTGCCGGTGGAGCCGGCCATTGCCAATCGCGTTAGAGAGTTCACGCAGTTGAAGCTTTAGCCGATCGGCTCACTCATTGCTTTCACGCGAGGTACGCGTGAGTCGTCAATCCGCGCGTCGATCCATTCGGCCGACACGAACCGCCGCAGGAGCGTGCGCAGACTCTCTTCGACGGCCTCGGGCACGACAACCGGGCCGGAACTCGCGTCGCGATTGTGAAATCCCTGCCAGCCGAGTTGCACGGGCCAGGCGTACATCGCGGCGGACGTATTCATCCGCTCCGCGACTCGCAGACTCCAAACGAGGCCATACGCGTCGCGAAAGTCCAACCACACGCGATTCAGCCCGCTGGAGTTCGCATGAGCGTCACGAAGTCGCATCGGCAGCGCGTAGGAAGCTGCGATCAGCGTCAGACCCAGTAGCGGCGCACTCGAGTCGGGCAGCGCGGCGACGGTCGCACTGAGGAACGGTGCAATCAAGGCCCCCTGCCCTGCCGCGTAGCAGGCGCTCGACAACCAACGCCGCGTGCCGACGCCGTTAATCGCCCCGACGCCGACGAGAATCAACAGAAACCACAGCCGCGCCGGGTGCAGTTCCTTGATCTCGCCGAACAGGAGCCATTCGAAACTCGGCAGTGCAAGAATGGCCCATAGAGAGAGCACGATGAATTGCCAGCCGCGATTCTGCGGCCGCTTGGCGCCCAATAGCGCCATGATGGGAGCGAAGGTGGCCATCGCCGCGGCATATCGCAGGCCCATCCGCCAATTGAGCGATATCGAAGCGTCCAGCCCGACGACGATTTCGGCCCCGACAACGGCCACCAGCGCCACGACCGACCAGACCCAAGGAGCGAAGAGCGTCGTGCCGCCGAGCGCTCGCCGCCGGGCGAACAGCATCAGCAGACCGACCAGACAGGCGAGGCCCGCAAGCGCCGCGCTGGCCTCGCCGGCTGAAAACAGGCCAGCGATCGAGCTTGAAACCGTGGCAAACCGCATAACCGTTACAACCCAAACAGCACGATCGCAGGCATGGTGAAAAAACGCAACATTCTTTCGGCCTTCTATCGTAAGCGGTAACTCCAACTGCCGCCATGGGATGCGCTATGCGAGCGGGGTGCGCGAAAGTGGGTAGTATTCACAAAATTAAACGGTTGCGTTTGCTTTGAGGGCTGTCGTGGGGAATGTTTTCGTAGCGATGCACGGCCGGTACCCGCCGCGGTAATCAGCCCGCGAGCCACGTGGATCAGGTTTCCACCCACCCTGGGTTACAACCGGCCCCGCATTGTTTTTCCCAAAACAACATCCCCACCCCGTTCGAGAAGAGGAGCTCACGATGAGCAAGATTTGCTTTGCCGCCTTGGCCTTTGCGTTGGGAACTTGCAGCCTGGCGTTTGCCAACGATCCTTACAACTCCTATGCCTACGGCAATGGCGCCGACGTCTATGGCGGCTCGGTTCCGTCCGGCCTGCGATTTGGCGGAGCGGATGCGATGACGGTTCGCACGGGCAACGTCGAGGGCAGCGTGGAAGGCAATGTCGCCGGCGGCTGCAATAGCTGCGGGGCGATCGGCTGCCTCGATTGGAAGTTCAACACCTGGTACGGCTCGTGGGACGGCAAGGGCTATGGTTACGGCCACGGTTGCCGCAAAGGTTGTGGTTTCTAAGGGGTTTCGAAAGCCGGGCGAGCGGATGTCCGGTCGGCGTGGCACGTTGAACGGACTCTCGAAGGGCCCTCGGGCCAAAACATCGACCAAGCAAGTCAGCGGCATTGGAGCGTCTGGGGAGAAGTGACGGTGCTGCCGACTTCAATCGTGGGGCGAGTCCCGAATGGGCTCGCCCCTTTTTCGTTTCTGCTAGCATATCTCCCGCGGACCGCAGGGAGCGGAAAACCGATTCAAGAGCCGTTTGCGGCCCGGCCGATAGAAACCGTACAGACTCAACGGAAGGGCGGGACACACGTGGGTTCCGCTTCAGGATAGAGGTCATGGCAAGACGACGGATCGACTTGCCATGACCTTTTTTTGCGCGCATTCGGCGGCTCGGTCCGCGGGTCTGCTGGCAGGCCGTCCGCAAGGATAGGAATGCTACTTGGCCGCGCCGGCCTTGGCCGATGGCTTGGCATCCGGCGTCTTCTCGCCCTTGGGCGCAGGCTGCGATTTGTCCAGTTTGGACAACTGCTCCAGGAACTCCTCAGCCGGTTTGCGATAGGCAAACGGCAGCTCGGTGTTGAGCGCGTCCTTGAGCATCTGGACGGCCTCGGGAATATTTCCCTGCTCCTTGGCCAGATGGGCCAGGTAATAGGCCATTTCCGAGCTCATCGTCTTACTCGTCGAACCGTCTGGCATCGTCATCGCCGCCGAATAGGCGCGTTCAGCCTCGCGACGTCGATTCGATCGATAGTAGATCCAGCCCAAAGTCGACATGGCATCACGGGCGTTGCCGCTTTGTCTGGCGCCCAGTTCGGCAAACTCGAGCGCCCGTTCTCGGCCTTCATTGGGCATCTCGACCAATACCAGCGCCAGGTTATTGATCACGCCGGTATGCGTCGGCGACAACAGGTGCGCTTTCTCGAGATACGCTTGTGCTTTGGGATAGTCGGCCATGGCGCGCGCGACCAGTCCGGCGGTCGCGTTGGAGTCGAAGCCATCGGGATCCAGCTTCACGGCCTCTTCGGCGTGGACTTTGGCCGTATCGAGTTGATTGTGCTTGAGCATGTAGTTGGCCGCGCCCAATTGCGTTCGCACGTCCTGGCGACCTTTGTTGATCGCAAAGTTGAGCCACTTTTCCACGCTGGGCCGGTCGGTGAACAAGTAGGCCATCGACAACTCGGCCGGCGGCAGCTTTTTGTCCATCTCGGCGGCCGATTGGAAGGCGGCGTAGGCCGCCTTTTGGTCACCCAAGGCAAATAGCACGCGCCCCAGCCGCTCGTGCGCCAAGGCATTGCGCGGATCGAGCTTGATCAGGCTTTCCAATTTGGGTTTCGCGTCTTTGGCGTTGGCCCTCGCTTCGTCCACGCTGGAAGCGCCGCTCAGGCCGCGAACTTGCAGATCCTGCTTGCGACGGGGATTGTCGGTATACGATTCCACATTCTTGACGGCCCGTTGATACATGAGCTCGGCTTCCGAGTAGCGGCCCTCGGCAAAGGCCCGTTCGGCCAGGATCAGGAACGCCTCGGGGTCTTGCGGCGCGCGCAGGATCGCGCGCTCCAAGAACGCGATCGCCTGGCCAGGCTGCTCGGCGTCCATGTGCAGCGAGGCCATCATGATCTCGGGCGGGGCCAGCCGTGGCGTCGACTTCTTGGCGGCCTCCAAGTGCTCGAGGGCCGCCGCGTAGTTCTTGGCGCCGAACTGGCGAATCGCGTCGGCCACATCCTGATAATAAGGGCCGACTCCAGTGATTGCCGTGCCGGTCAGTTTTTCCACCGTCATCTCGCCGCGCGCCGTCGGGCCGATGCCGAGCATCAAGAACGCCACAGCCAGACTAAAGGGCACGTAGAACCCCGTCGCTCGATTTGCAACCATAAGTCGACACCGGAATTCCGAAGAGGTCGCCAGCGCGCCGCGGCCGCGCCCAACGTGGAACGAGATATACCGCCATTTTTAGTTTAGCCACCGACCTAAGCCGAGGAAAGGAGCGGCAACGCTTGCTCGGGCAGTGTCCGGTTTCGCCGGCCGCGCATTGGCGCTATAATCGAGCTGGCGTGCCTCCCTGGCAAGGCAGGTTCGAGGCTTCCTGTGCGGCGCGTCCGCGGAAAGGTACCTGTCCCGTGCTGATTGGACCCGTTTTTACCCGCGAAGCAATGACCGCGCCCCGTCGCCCGCGGTTGTATATATCGCGCGCGGCCTATGTGTCGGGGCTGTTGGTGCTGATGTGTACGGCGTGGCTGTTGCTGGCCGGCGCGCAAGTGGTTCGCAACGTGAGCGACATGGCTCGCTTCGGCGCGCTCTTGTTTCACATCCTGGCCCCGCTGCAATTGGCGCTGGCGCTGTTCTTTTCGGCGCTCTTGGCCGCCAGCGGAGTGGCGCAAGAAAAAGACCGCCGCACGCTGGTCTTGTTGTTGTTGACGAATCTGACCAACAGCGAGATCGTGCTGGGTAAGCTGCTGGCCGCCATGCTCAATGTGCTGGTGCTGCTGGCCGCTTCGTTGCCGCTGTTCATGCTCTCGGCCCTGTTTGGGGGCGTTTCCTTCGAGCAGATCGCCCGCGTGTTCGCGGTGTCGCTGGCGACGGTCTTGGTTGCCGGTAGCCTGGGCTCGACCATCGCTCTGGCGCGTGAAAAAACGTTTCAAGCTCTGGCCATGACCGTGTTGGCCCTGGTTTTTTGGCTGGCCGCCGGCGAGGTCGTCGCCAGCGGCTCGTTGGGAGACAGTTGGCGCGGCATCGCGGCCCACGATTGGGCGGCTGCGTTCAGCCCGTGGCAGGCGATCCTGGCCGCCACGCGTCCGATCATCGAAGCCCAGCGTCCCCTGCCCTACGTCGGCAACGCGATCAATGCATTCGTGTTGTTCGCGCTCACACTCAGCGCGCTCTTGAACGGCTGGGCCATCTACCGCGTCCGCCGTTGGAACACGACCAGCGAAGTCCGCGCCACCAGCGGCCGAACCGAAGAGCCCGAGAGCATCTGGGGTCTGTCGGAAGAGACCGTCGCGGCCCGCAAGGCGCTGGCACAGCGCGTGCATTCGGCCGGCGGCAAGACGCGACAAGTTTGGGACAACCCGATCTTGTGGCGCGAAATCGCCACCTGGGCTTATGGCCGCAAGATGCTGGCGATTCGGTTGGCCTACCTGGTGCTGGTCGGTCTGGCCGCCTATGCGCTCTATGGGCTGGTACACAGCGAACAAGCGCTAAGCATGGCCTCAGCCGCCCTGGTGTTGGTTCCGCTGTTCGTGCTCAGCCTGGTGTTGGTGAATGCCCAGGCCGTCACGGCCCTAACCAGCGAGCGCGACGCCCGCGCCCTCGATCTGCTGCTGGTTACCGATCTGACGGCCAAGGAGTTCGTGTTCGGCAAGCTGGGTGGCGTGTTTTACAACACCAAGGAGATGATCCTGTTGCCGATGTCGCTCTGCTGTTACCTGTGGTTCGAGCGCGCCCTGAGCGGCGAGAATCTGCTGTACCTGCTGGGGGGATTACTGGTGATGAACGCCTTTGTGGCCATGCTGGGCGTGCATGCCGGCATGAGCTATGGCAACTCGCGGACGGCAATCGGCGTCAGCCTGGGCACGGTGTTCTTCCTATTCGTCGGCGTCGCCACGTGCATGCGGATGATGATCGCCTTCAGCGGCGCCTTTCACTGGCAGATCCAGCCGTTTCTGGCGTTCATGCTGGGCGGCGGAGTGGGACTATACGCGGCGCTGGGCTCGCGGAATCCGTCGGTGGCCATCGGCGTGGCGTCGATGCTGGCGCCAGTGGCCACATTTTGGGCGATAACCAGCTTCCTCATGAATTACAACCTGGGCGTGTTCGTCGTCATGGCGGCCACCTATGGCTTCGCAACGACCGCCATGCTGATGCCCGCCATCTTCGAATTCGACGTCGCCACCGGCCGCACCACCGGCGGCGACGAGTGACGCGCGGTAAGTAACATGCACACGCCCGTGTGCCGTTTCCACTCGCGGCGCATGAAAATGCCAGGCCGCAAAAATGGACCTGGCAGTTCACGTGCTTCTCGCTTTGAAGTCGCGCTTGGCTATTCGTGCCAAAGCTATTTGTGCCAAAACTATTTGTGCCAAAACTATTTGTGATAGCCGAGCGACTTCACTACGCCCAACATCTCTTCGAAAGTGATGAAGCGGCGGCGATGGATCAACTTGTACTCGTCGATGGCCTGGGCCAGATCGCGGGCCTCGACCGACAGCTCCTCGTGGCTGTTGGTGAATTGTCGCCGCTCTTGCGTCGGCCGGCCAATGCCCGCGTCGTAGGCTCGGCGGTCGATGAAGGGGACATTCGGGGGACTAAGCGTGGTCATGAACACTCCTTGAAGTAAACGGTAGGTGGCCGCGCTAGGGCGTTGGGGCGGGCCTCGTCCGCGCGCATTGGCGCATTTCAGGCGAGCAATAAAATCTAGGTCGCAACTCGCCCTTGGGCAAATCGCATCGTTCGCCTGGGGGCCAAGGGACCTGCCGCGAGGGCGCCCGGTTGTAACGGCTATGCCGGATATACGGGAATCAGCGAACCAGCGGCTGGTCGCCGCGCAGAGCGACCGCCATCCGCGCCGCCAAGGCCCGGCTGGGCGCGTACTGAGGGTCCATCGCCAGGGCTTGTTGCAGCGCTTGCTGCGCAACGGGGTATCGGCCCACGAGCAACTCGGCTTCGGCCAGCCGGCACAAGATCTCCGCGGAGGGTCGATCGCGGCGAGCGGCCAGCGACAGGCTTTGGGCTGCGTCGTCGTGGCGGCCCAAAGCCGACAGCGCGAGCCCCTGCAAGTACAAAACCTGTTGCGGTTCCTCGCCCGGCGAATAGCGATCGGCCAATGCCTGTAGGGCCAACAGCGCGCGCTGCGGTTCGTTGAGCTGGCGATACGTTTCCGCGACGAGCAATGCGACTTCCTTGTCCTCGGGCGCGTAGCCGAGCGAGCGTTGATAATCGGCCAGGGCCGTGCGGTGTTGGCTATTGGCCGTGGCCACTCGGCCGCGCAGGGCCCAGGCCGCGGCTAGTCGGGGATCGAGCCGCAGCGCTTCGTCGGCCAGTTGGCTGGCTTTCGAAACCTGTCCCAGAGCGAGGTGCAGCTCGCCGGTTCGCACCGCCAAATTAGGATCTTCGACGGCCAGCCGCCGCGCTTCTTCCAGGTGAACGAGCGCATCTTGGGTGGCGCCGCGTCGCCACAATGTCTCAGCGTAATTGCGCCGCGCGTCGGCATCGGTCGCCGAGGTCTGCACGGCGCGCGACAGCAGCGATTCGGC
>JANNQN010000397.1:0-5281 GCA_031400775.1 Planctomycetia bacterium
GCTTGATCTTGAGCGTGATTTGGGTGATGACCCCCAGAGTACCCAGCGAACCGGTCAACAGCTTGCAGAAGTCGTAGCCCGCCACGTTCTTCACCACGCGACCGCCGGCTTTGAAGGCGTCGCCGCGGCCATCCACGGCACTCATGCCGATTACGTAATCGCGCATCGTGCCATAGCCATAGCGGCGGGCGCCACTCCAGGCCGTGGCCATCACGCCGCCGAGCGTGGCTACGCCCGACTGCGGCGCGTCAATCGGCAGCCATTGCCGCTCAGTCGCCAGCGTGGCCGCCAACTGGTCCATCGTGATGCCGGCTTCCACCGTGATTGTCATGTCGCGAGCCGGATAGTCGATCACGCGGTTCAGAGCGGAGAGCGACAGCCCGATGCCGGGTCGCTGAGCCGGCAGGCCATAGTTCTGGCTCGCGCCGCCGCCGATGGGGTAAATCGCCGTGCCGCTGGCGTGTGCGTCGGCCACGATAGCCGACAGCCCAGCCTGGTCGGCGGGTCGCGCCGTTTCGGTCGTCGACAGAGTATCGGCAACGGCGGTCATAGCGCGGCCCTGCGACCGGGGTGTTTTTGTTCCATGCCGCATGCTCCGGCGGTGGGCAACATTTTCGCGGGGCTCAGGCGGTTGTGCGGGTTGAAGGCCTCGCGCACGCGCGTCATCGCCGCCAGATCGTTTTCGGTGAACAATTTGCGCATGAAGTTGATTTTTTCCACGCCGATGCCATGCTCGCCCGTCACGCTGCCGCCGCAAGCGATGCACTCGTCCAGGATTTCGTCGCTGGCTTCGAGCACGCGTTTCACCTGCTCGCGATCCCGTTCGTCGAACAACAGGATCGGATGAATATTGCCGTCGCCGGCGTGGAACACGTTGACGATCCGCACGCCGTGTTTCTCGCCGATCTCGCCGATGCGCCGCAGGATGTGGGGCAGCTTGGTGCGCGGCACGACGCCGTCTTGCGTGCAATAGCTGGGACTGAGCCGGCCCACGGCCCCGAACGCCTGCTTGCGGCACTTCCACAGCAGCAATCGCTCGGCCGCATCACGCGCTTGCCGCACTTCGCGTGCCCCGCACTGCATACACAAGGCGATAATCCGATCGCGCGCTTCATCCAGCCCGGCTTCCAGGCCGTCGACCTCGATCAACAGGATCGCCTTGGCATCGAGCGGAAAGCCGAAGTGAAACGCGGCCTCGACTGCGACGATAATTCCCTGATCCATCATCTCCAGCGCCGCCGGGATGATGCCGGCGGCGATGATCTCGCTGATTGAGTTGGTGGCGTCGTCGGCCGAGTCGAACACGCCCAATAGGGTGCGAACCGAAGTGGGATTCTTAGTCAATCGGACCCAGACCTTGGTGACGATCACCAGCGTGCCTTCGCTGCCCACCAGCACACCGGTCAAGTCGAGTCCACCGGGATCTTCGGAGGGTCCGCCGAATTGCACGATCGTGCCGTCGGCCATCACGGCTTCGATGCCCAGGGTGTGATTCACCGTGACGCCGTACTTGAGCGTATGCGGGCCCCCGGAATTGGTCGCCACGTTGCCGCCGATCGTGCAGGCTCCCTGGCTCGACGGATCGGGCGCGTAGTGATAGCCGGTTCCCTTGAGCTTGTTGGTCAGCCAGAGGTTGACGACGCCCGGCTGCACGATGGCATAGCGATCGCGGAGATTGATCTCGAGAATTTCCTTCATTCGCGTGAGCACGATCATCACCCCGCCGCCCACCGGCAGACATCCGCCGGCCAGGCTCGTGCCGGCTCCGCGAGGCAAAAAGGGAACATCGAACTCGTTGCAGACTTTGACGATCTCGGCGACATCCTGGGTCGTGCGCGGAAAGACGACGACGTCGGGGCAGTTTTTTTCGATCACGAATCCGTCGCACTCATAGACGACCAGATCCGAGTGCGCAGCCAGAAGGCCCTCATCGCCGACGATGCGGCGCAGCGGTTCGACGATGGGGAGCAGTGCGGACGCGATCAAAGCGGGCGAACTTCCACGGGGGAGCGGCCAAAGCCTGCGAATCGAAGGCAAACCTTGATTATAGTGCCCACTGGCCGGGAAACCAGGAGCGCCCGAGCGGCAGGATTATGCGTCGATTATCGCAAAACCTTGGCCCGGCGAATTCGATTGACGGCGCCATTCGCGGGGCTATTTCTTCACGGAGCGCCCGAGTTGCTTTTCCACGCTGGCGACCTTGGCGTCAAGCGCGCCGGTGTGACCCTTGCGATAGTCGAGCTTGGCGGTCACGGTGACGCGGTCGCAGTCCACCGCGATGGCTTCGATCGATCGCTTGAGCACGTCGAGCAGTTGATCCAGATCGCCCTCGATCTCAGTACCCATCGCGTGCAAGCGATAATCGAGGCCGCTCTTGTCGATCACGTCCACCGCGCGCGCCACGTATTTGGCCACGCTCTCGCCGGCGCCCAGCGGCGTGATGCTAAAGTCGAGAATCGCCATCGGACAATCTCTCGCGTTCGGTCCTTCGCCTCGCTTGCGATTATTTCTGCTGCATCTGCAGCCAGCCCACCATGCACTTGGTCACTTTTTCGGCGGCATCCTGCTGCACGAAATGGCCCGCGCCGGGGATCGTGACCAACGTCAGGTCCTTATCCAGCCACTTCCAGGTGTCGTTGAGCGCGCCGGGCAGCAGGGCCGTGTCGTCGAGGCCATGGAACATCAGCACCGGGCACTTGACGGGTGGGACGCTTTGCTCTTCCGAGTACTTGTACGGCTCGCGAGGGTAGTTGGCCTTGTAGTAATTGAGCATGCATTCCATGCTCGACGCCTTGAAGGCGTCCAGATACTTCTTCTTGGCCTCGGGATCCTTGACCCAGAACGTCAACATCTCGGGCGTGACCTTCGAGGCCGCGTCGGGCTGCTGAAAATTCCGGGCGTACTGCGAATTCTTTTGCTGCTGCGGATTGTTGGCCAATTCGCGCGACAGGCCCTTGGGATGCGGCAGGTTGAGGATAATGAGCTTGTCGGTCTTGTCCGGAAAAGTCATCGCGTAAGTCCAGGCCACCATGCCGCCCCAGTCGTGTCCGACGATGATCGCCTTGTCCTGCTTGAAGTGCTTGACCACGGCGTCGATATCGGCCACCAGCTTGGGCATGGCGTAGTTCTCCACGCCTTCGGGCTTGTCGCTCTTGTTGTAGCCCCGCATGTCGATGGCCACGACCTGGTAGTTCTTGGCCAATTCCGGCATCTGCGCTCGCCACGAATACCAGAAGTCCGGAAAGCCGTGGATCAGGACCACAAGCGGGCCTTTGCCGGCCGTGACGTAATGAATTTTCACGCCATCGGAATCGGCGAAACCTTCTTCGCCCAATTCTTCGTCGGCCATCGTGGCCTGCACGCTCAACGCCAACACCAGCGCCATTAGCAGCAAGAGTTTGAACATCATCGAGTGCTCCTCGTCTACGAGAGATTTTCCGGACGCCTGGGGGGCTGCGCGTGCGCGCTTGGCAGGCATAAGCTATCCGCTTAGGAGCTCGGAAGCAAGTTTTGCGTCGCCAATTCCGGCGGCGCGGCGCCGCGTGGTCCGTGCCCGAGCGTGACACGCGCGAATCCGGCTTTCCACTTCCCGCACCAGTTGCTCGTCGCTGAACAATTTGACCTGAGCCGGCAGAATCGGCTCGCCGAACTGCACGTGGATCACCGCGGGCCGCGGAAAACGGCGCTGCCGTGGCCAGGCCTCGAATGCGCCGTCCAACGCCACGGGCACGAGCGGTACCTCCGCCCGGCGAGCCAAGGCACAAAAGCCCGGCTTGATTGCCTGCACTTCGCCGTCCTTCGTGCGGGTTCCCTCGGGAAAAAGAAGCACAAGCTCCCCCCGCTTGAGCCGTTTGAGCGTTTCCTTGAGCCCGCCCAGGCCGGTGCCGTCGCGATCGATCGGGATCACGTCTAGCGAGTTCAACAGCCAGCGCAGCGGAGCGAATGTGAGCAACGTCTGTCGGGCGACGTAGTTGAGTCTCCGCTGGCAACACAAGCCGACCAGCACCGGGTCGAGATTGCTCTGATGGTTCGACATTACCAACCCGCCCCCGATTGGCGGCATAAGACGCTCGCCCCGGCAGCGGATATGAAACACAATTAACGCCGTCAACCGGGCCAGGTTCTTGATAAGCGCCTGCCACAGTCGGTTTGGAAGCGATCGAGGCATGACTTGCGGCGGGATAGGTAACGATGGCGGCAGTCGAGCTAAATTAGCGGCCCGACCGCGGAGATTAACTATGGATTGACAGTTGTTTGATGTCGCTAGGGCGATGTCATTTTTTGCCGCACCAATTCCTCGAGTTGATCCAGGACATCGGCGGGTGTCAGTCCGTCGGTCGATACTTCGATCGCGTCGGCGGCGGCGACCATCGGTCCCACGGCACGCGAGGCGTCGCGCTCGTCCCGTTGGTTCTGATGGCGCAGCACCTCGTCGACCGACGACGGCTCTCCGCGGGCCGCCAATTCTTCCGCGCGGCGGCGAGCCCGTTCCTCGGGACTGGCGGTCAGGTAAATCTTGCACTCGGCCTGCGGAAAGACCACGGTCCCCTGATCGCGGCCCTCGGTCACGATATTATCCTCGCCGGCAGCCTGGCGCTGCAGTTGCACCAGGTGTTCGCGGACGCCCGGGTTGTTGGCTGGATAGTGCGTGGCGGCTGTGACGGCGGCGGTGCGAATCGCTTGCGTCACGTCGCGACCGTCGACGGCCACGCTGGTCTCGGTGACTTCCAGCCGAAGCTGGCGTGCCATTTCCACGAGCTTCGCGGAATCGCTCCAGTCCAGGCCCCGTTCGAGGCCGGCGAGCGCCACGGCCCGATACATGGCCCCGGTGTCGAGAAATCGAAAACCGAGCCGCTCGGCCAATGCCCTGGCGATGGTGCTTTTGCCGGCGCCGGCTGGGCCGTCGATGGTGACGATCATCAGGGTGGGTCAACTCCAAAAGGCTTCAACTTCGATCCACGATCTATTCGGAGCGGTCCGCGAACGAATCGATGGCGTTGGCTCAGCTCCAAAAGGCTTCGACTTCGATCCACTCGTGAGCCGCGAAGTCGAGCGTAATCTTATCATTGTCCACAGGCAGTTCGAGCAGTGTCTGACCGAAAAAATCCACCTGTCGGGCCCGCGCCACGTTGCGAAACGCGCGGAGCGTCACACGGCCCGATTGCCCCGCTGTTTCGAGCAACCGGGTGCGAAACCCGCGGACCGGCACGGTCGATTCACCGACTGGCGGTTTGTCGGGGCCGGCGTCCGTAAGCGCCTGCCAGTGCGTGGTCAGCACGTT
>JANNQN010000398.1:0-6623 GCA_031400775.1 Planctomycetia bacterium
CCCGGTCGCGACGCGCTGTGACTGGGTGGGTTTGGGCAGGAGATCCCCGGCGATCTGTTCAACCGTGAACTCGTCGTAAGGCTTGTTGTCGTTGAACGCCTTGATCACCCAATCGCGCCAGAGCCACATGAAGCGTACGCCGTCGAAGTGGTAACCGCTGGTGTCGGCGTAACGCGCGAGGTCCATCCAGTTCTGCGCCATCCGCTCGCCGTAATGGGGCGAGGACAGCAGCCGGTCAACCACTCGTTCGTAGGCGCCGTTGCTCTGGTCGGCCAAGAAGGCGTCGACTTCGGCGATCGTGGGGGGCAGACCGGTCAAGTCAAAGCTGACGCGGCGAATCAGCGTGGCGCGGTTGGCCTCGGGCGACGGCTTCAGCCCCTCGCGGTCGAGTCGGGCCATGATGAAATTGTCGATTGGCGTGCGCGGCCAGGCCGGATCGCTCACCAGTGGCAGCGGCGGCCGCTCGACTTTCAGATACGACCAGTGGCCTTTCCAGGCCGCGCCCTGGTCGATCCATTTGCGGAGGGTTTCGATCTCGGTGTCTTTGAGCCGGCGGCCCGCCTCGGGCGGAGGCATGACTTCCGCATCGTCGGTCGAGACGACTCGGGCGATCAGCTTGCTCTGGTCGCAATGGCCCGGGACGATGGCATGGCCGTCCGATTCCAGCGCCGCCAGGGCCATTTCCTGTTTGTCGAGTCGCAGGCCGGCCTGGCGCTTGGCCTGGTCCGGACCGTGGCAGGCGTAGCAATGATTCGACAGGATCGGGCGGACGTCGCGGTTGTAGTCAATCGCCTCGGCCGCACTCGGCGAGCCCTGCGCGCGGGCGGTCTGGGCGCTCATCGGCGCAACGAGTGGCGCGACGAAAACGGCTAGGATCGACAAGTGGTAAGAAGCGCGTCTCATGATCGCATCGGGG
The DNA here is from genome assembly GCA_031400775.1 of Planctomycetia bacterium. GTDB lineage: Bacteria > Planctomycetota > Planctomycetia > Pirellulales > PALSA-1355 > PALSA-1355. The sequence goes on from JANNQN010000398.1 coordinate 917, forward strand.
ATGGTGCGAGGCGGGCTGCTGGGGGGGACGCCGGCCCACAGGGCGGCCGCGTTTCCCTATTACAACACATCGCCCGGGAGTTGTCCAATTGGGGCCGGGGCGAGGGCAGTGGGCCAGTTTGAAGTCAGGACTGCAGGACGCGGCGAGCATCGCCCGGGCGGACTCGGAAGGAATGACTCAGTCCCAGGGCACCAAGCCCAAGAAGAAGAGCCCGGCGGCCGTCGCGCTGGGCCGCGGTGGCGGGTTGAAGGGCGGACCCGCTCGGGCCGCGAAGCTCACGAAAGAGCAGTTGAGCGAATCGGTCAGGAAGGCGGCACTAGCTCGCTGGACGCCGCGTAATATGTGACGCTAGCCGACCGGCTTGTCGTCAACGGTCTCGGCATCGTCGTCGCCATAAGCGACTTTCATTAGCTCAGGGGCCCAGAACGATTTCGGCCTGGTCGTGGCTAGTTTCGTCAGGATTCCAGCGTCGACAAGGCGCTGAATGTCTGATCGGGCCGTATGGTAGGTCACGACGAATTGGCTTGCAATTGACGGAATCGAAACAACCGGCGACGTAAACAGCGAATCAATGATCTGGAAGGTGCGCGCGCTGTGTGAGTTTATCCGTGACTGATACTCTGTGCGAAGTCTAATGAACTGATGACAACGACGAATGGCATCGTTCGCTTGTGCGATCGTTGCTCGCAAGCAAAATTCAATCCATTCCGACCACGCCCCTTTAGCGCTGACATTGAATAACGTCTCGATGTATTCGTCCTTGTATCTCTCGAAGAAAGCACTGAGGTACAGCCAGGGCATCGAGTGTCCGTGCCAATGCTGGGCCATGAGGGCAAGCAATGCTCGCCCGACTCGACCATTGCCGTCTCGGAATGGATGTATCGCTTCGAACTGGTAATGGGTGATAAAACATCGGACCAGCGGATCGCCCGATGTCTCGTTGACGTACCGCTCAAGATTCGCCATGAGCCTTTCGACTTCGGACCACGGAGGCGGAACAAATCTGCCGCTGGATCCGATTTGTACGGCGCAGCGACGAAACTGTCCCGGCGACGTGTCTCTGCCTCTCACCCCGAGCATCAGAGTTACATGCATTTCCATAATCAGGCGATTGCACAAGGGCAGACTCTTGAGCAGGTCGATGCCTTTCAACAAGGTCCGCCCGTAGTTGAACACCTCAAGCCAATCGGCCTTGATGTCGTCGGCCGAACTGGGGTCGCTCGGGTCCAACTCGAAGAGCAACAGCTCTTGAGCGGTGACGAACGTGCCCTCGATGCTCGACGATGAAATCGCTTCGCGGTTTTGAAGCGGGCGAAGGAGCAACTGGGGGTTGGGCAGCGTTTGTCCAATACCGTTGAGCGTCCCGAGGGCTTCTTTGGCCTCGACGAGCAAAGGCCACAATTCGGGCGAAAACTCCCATGTCGTGGGCAGTTCGTCCGGCAGAAAGCACCAGTCTTTGATTGGCTCCTCAACCCGAATCAGTTTGCCGGGGGCGGATTTTTCGAACTTTTTCGGATCCATACACAGCGCCCGATACAAAATCACCCAAGCGAATTGTAATTTATGGCCTCTTTTTACAATATAGGTCCTACTAATTGTAATTCCAGCCATATTCTTACAAAACATCCCGGCAGATTACGTGCCCATTCACGCATAATTTCGGCGGAAACGCGATGGAAGCGACCTTATAACCGCGCTAGCTGGCCCGAGGCCTTCAGCGCCCTTGCGGCTAGCCCTTACGAACGCGTGTCCAGCGCCGGGCGGCGGACGTGGCCTTCCTTGGCTTCAAAGACGAGCACCTTCTTGGGGCGCTCGATGGAATAGGGGTCCGGGAACATGCGGACCTGGCGATAGCGGGGCTCGAGTTGCGCGAGCCACTCGGGCCGATAGTCGTGCGCATTGACGTGCAAAACGACGTAGTCGTAATGGGCGTCGGCGTTGGCCTTGGCCAGGGCCTCGGCGAAGGTGGGGGTTTCGGGACTCAAGTAGGCGACCGGCAGCGAGCCGTAGAACTCGACATACGGCGAGTTGCAGACGATGCCGGCGCCGGGCTGGGCGCGGCTTTGCACCCACTCGGTCGCGGCGAGCACCGGCAGAAATTCGCGATTGACCGCCCGCACGGTGTACGGCAGCACCGATACGCAGCACACGGCCAAGAGAATCGGCACGACGTACCTCGACGGCGCTTTGAGCCGCCGCGCCGCGAACTCGCCTACGCACAACACCCCCAACGCCGTGGCGGGCATGGCCAGCCCGATCACGGGTAGCACGTGCCGGTGGGCAATGTAGCCGGATAGCATGAACACGGCCATCAACACGACGAAGTGCGTCATTGCCAACAGGGCGAGTAGCGCAATATGTAGTCCTTGCGACTCGCGCCGAGACCATGCTATCTGACCGATCAAATACAGTGGGATGAAAACGAACTTGAATCCCTGACAGATGCTGATGATGAATGCCGTGAATGCCTTGCCGAGCAATCGCAAGACCAGCTTTGCCGTGTAGCGCGGTTTGGTGGGCGTTGGTTCGCTGGCGGCGCTAGTGGGAGCCGTCTTGGGGGCTACTGCGCTATCGACGGCTACCGTAGCGGCAATCGGCGGGACGACGCCTGGTGCCACCGCTTGCGGCTTAGCCTCCGCAGCAACCGTCGGCGCCGCCGGCGTCGGTTCAACTGTCGCCACACCCTGCGATGCCGCTTCCAGGTCGAGGAACGTGTTGATCGGCTGCGACTTGGCGAACGGCAACTGCTTGCTCGTGACCTTGCCCGCCAGAATTGGATACGGCGCGGCGATGATCAATGTCGTGCCGGCCAAGGTGGCGCATGCCAGGCTCATCCGCCGCCACGTCCAGTGCATGCGAACGGCCTGCCACACCACGCATGCCAGCGCCACGAGAAACACTTCCAAACCTTCCGGGCGGATCCAATAGGCGATGGCACTGGCGGCGCCGGCGCCGGCCAGAGGGAGCAATCGTCCGCTAACAACGCCCGACGAGGCCAGCCAGGCGGCCGTCAAATAGGCCAGCAAGTGCGGGGTGTCGCTGTGCGCATCGCCCGCGCTCCAACAGGGGATCGGCAGCACGGCAAATACGAACGCTGCGATATTGGCGATCCGCGTGTCGAACAGCTCGCGCGTCAGCAGCCACACGACCGCCACCGCCGCCAGCCCGCACAGATACGAAACCACGATGCCGCCGACGGTCCAAGACTGCGGATCGGCCCGATATCCCAGCCCCTGCACGACGCGCGTGGCAGCCAGCAGCAGCGCCGGATAGCCGGGGTGTTGATCGTGGCTGCGAAACGTTTCGGCGACGCCGTCGGGCAGCTCGCGCGCGATGGCGATGAACGTGATCCCGTCGGCGCTGATCGTGGGAGCTCGCGCGACGTGGATGGCTTGCAACAGCCCCGCGGTGAGAATCGCCAGCGCCAGCGGGGTGTAGGCGGTGAGCCGTCCTGGTTTGCTCGGTTCAGCAGGCATTGCGTTCGACGAGAACCTTGAAGGGGGTGAGCAGCAGAATGCGAAGATTCAGCGGCACGGACCAGTTGTCGACGTAATACAGGTCGCACTCCAGCCGCTTCTCGATCGAGGAGTCGCCGCGCCAGCCGTTGATCTGCGCCCAGCCGGTGATGCCGGGCAGTACCTGGTGGCGGCGGTTATAGTCCGGCATCTGTTCGGAAAACGACTGCACGAAGAAGGGGCGTTCCGGCCGCGGGCCGACGAGGCTCATCTCTCCCCGCAGCACGTTGATCAACTGCGGCAGCTCGTCCAGGCTGGAACGTCGCAATAGCACGCCGATCCAGGTGCGGCGCGGATCGCCGCGCTTGGCCCAGACCGGTCCCGAGCGCTGCTCGGCGTCGACGCGCATGGTGCGGAACTTGAACATCACGAACGGCCGTCCGTTCAGACCCGTCCGCTCTTGCCAATACAATGCTGGTCCGCGGCTGGTCAGCTTGATCAGAACGGCGATCAACAGCATGGGGATCGCCAGCGTAACGGCCAGCAGGATCGCGCCGACCAGGTCGATCGCGCGGTTGAGGTGAATCGCGAGAGGGCCCTGTCGCTGCTCGACAACCGAGGCCGTCGAGTTGCGGGCAGCGTGCCCGGGACCAGCGGCTCGCGCGCGGAGCGAGTTTCGGCGACTGACGGCCAGTTGCTCTGTGTTCATTCTCCGCCGCTCGGGCTCGCGGGTCGCTTGTATCTGGGTGGGTTTGGCTTTCGGTGGGGGCGAACCTTACCAAAGCCCCTGGGCTGGGCCTAGATCATTGTCGCGGCAGGGGTTTCACGAGAGAGCGGTGACGAAAAACGCGCGCCCGCCAGCAATGCCAGCACGCGCGAAACGCGACCGCTAAAAGGGCGGGAAAAAGTCTGCTGCCGGTCGGCTACGTCGCCAGCGCGCCCTAGCGCGGCGAGGAAAGCGGCGTTGACGAGATAAGCGAATTCAGGGTATAGCTTTGCATTCCGCAGGGGGCCTTCGGGGGCGGCTTGGAGATGCGCCAAGCGCCGATCGCTTCGCCCAAAGTCCCTCGTCGGTGCGCTCTCAACGTCTGCGCGTCGCCTCGCAGGCCCAGAGGCCGTGCTCGGCGAGCATCGGCGCGCCAGCTAGATCCACCGCAAAGGATTGCAACTTTGAATACCGCCGCACCACACTCCGCCGGCCTGGCCCCACACTCCGCCGGCCTGGCACCGTACTCCGCACTGCTCGCGCCGCGAACGCTCGTCTACTATCGTGATTTAACCTTGGTCCTGCTGGCCAAGGAATTCAAGGTGCGCTACAAGAGCACCTTCATGGGCTACGCCTGGAGCGTGATGCACCCGCTGTTTCTCGCGCTGATTTTCTTCGTCGTGCTGCGCGTCGTGATGCGAATCGAAATGGAAGCATATGCCCTGTACCTGATCGCCGGCTTGTTTCCCTGGCAGTGGATTGCCAACACGGCGCAGGGAGCCAACGCCTGCTTTCTGGCCAACAGCTCGCTGATCAAGAAGGTGCGATTCCAGCGTGCGATGCTCGTTTTTGCCAGCGTGCTCAACGAATCGGTACACTTCGTGGTCTCGATTCCCGTGATCCTGGCGTTCATGGTGTACTACGGAAAAACGCCCACGGTCCAATGGATCTGGGCTCTGCCGGGACTGGTCGCGGTGCAGTTAATCATGACCTTCGGCCTGGCGCTGGTGATCGCGACGACGAATCTGTTCTTTCGCGATTTGGAACGGTTGGTGACAATCTTCACGCACGCCTTGTTCTACTTGACGCCAATCTGGTATCCGGCCGACAAGGTGCCGCCGGAGTATGCCTGGATTCTGTATGCCAATCCGTTCGCTTCGCTGGTGCTGTGCTGGCAAGGCTTGTTTTACGAAGGGGCCGTGCCGGTCGTGTTCCTGGGGGTGGCCATGACGTGGGCCCTGGGATGGCTGGCCCTGGGGGCCATGGTCTATCAAAAGAACGTGTGGAGGTTCGCCGAAATTGTCTGACGAACCAGTCATTCAGTTCCGCCACGTGACCAAGCGATATCACGTGGACAGCCCCGTAGCAGGTGGCTTCAAGAACCTGCTGTTGCATCTGCCCAGCCAGATTCGGGCGATTCGCACGCGCAAGCCGTTTTGCGCGCTCGAAGGCGTGTCGTTTGAGGTTCGCGCGGGCGAGTGCCTGGGCGTCATTGGTCCCAACGGCGCGGGTAAGAGCACGGCGCTGGGACTGATCGCGGGCGTGC
>JANNQN010000399.1:0-2804 GCA_031400775.1 Planctomycetia bacterium
TTGTTGCCGTCCGGGTCGCGCACATAGGCCAGGTGCATGGCGCCCAGCTTGCCCTCACGCGGCCCTGGCGGATCCTCGATCGAAGTTCCGCCGTGCGCAACCGCGCTGTCATGGAACTGCTTCACCTGCTCCGGCGAACTGCATTTGAAGCCTACGGTGCCGCCATTGGCGATGGTGGCCGATTCTCCGTTGATCGGCTCGCTGACGCAGAACGTTCCACCATCGTGGCGGTAAAAAAGGCGGGGTTGCCCCGTGCTGTTTTGATTTCGCAGCGGTTCTCCCGCCCCAAGGACGCCCAGCACGGCGTCATAGAAGCGCTTTGAACGCTCAATGTCATTCGACCCGACCATCACGTGACTGAACATGCTCTTGTCTCCTATGTAACCGGTAATACCGTCCAGGGCCTTTGGGTATGCGACGGACTGTACCCTGTCTCGCCCAATTTGGGAGTGCAGTGGCCGCAAGCCATGGCACGTCGGCTGTAGCGAAGGGTCAAGCCTCACTAGGGACAGACTTTGCCGCCACAACCTCGACCTCGACAAACCACTTTGGGTCAGCGAGTTGCGAGACGAACACTGCGGTAGAGGCGGGTCGATGATTGCCAAGGTGCTTGAGGCGGGCGTTGCGGACAACCTGGATGTCCTGCCCGGCGACGATGAAGAGCGTGAGTTTCACTACGGCGTCTGGCTTAAGACCGTGTGCGGCCAGCAGTTGAACGATGTTGGCGAACACCTGGTCCGCTTGCTCAGAAAGGGCGGGGGGCGTGGAGCCATCCGGGCGCACGCCGATTTGACCGGACAGGAACACGAGCTCTGTGCCAGCGGGAACGACCGCCGTGTGGCTGTAAGACCCGGCGGGGGCGTGAACATTCGGTGGATTCGTGAAGGTGATCATTGAGCGTCTCCGTGGCACGGCAACCTGGGGGCGTTGCGCTTCGTCGTTAAGGGCGGTGACCTGGGTCGGTTTCTTGTAGCCAATCAGACAGTGAGTCCGGGTTCCATTCTAAGTGCCTCTTGCCTTGCCTGAACCGGGGTCCGATTGCCAGGCGGCCGGTGCGCGTGCCGGGCGTGCTTTCGCGGGCAGATCGTGGTGCGAGACGCAGAGGGTGCCAAGGATCGCGCGACCATGCTTCCGGCAGTCAAGGTAGAACCTCTCAAGGCGCATCTGGAACGGATTCGCGCGCTCGCGCCGCTTACAATTACGCCCATGAGCGTGCCCTTCGACTGGAAATTCCCCTACAACTGGCCGCGCAAGCCGCTGTTCGCGCGCAACGTCGTCTGCACGTCGCAGCCGCTCGCAGCCCAGGCGGGGCTGCAGATGCTGTACGCGGGCGGCAGCGCGGTGGACGCGATCCTGGCCACCGCGATCACGCTGACGCTGGTTGAGCCGGTGTCCAACGGCATCGGCTCGGACGCCTACGCCATCATCTGGGACGGCAAGGAACTGCACGGCCTGAACGCCTCGGGGCGCTCGCCGGCGGCCTGGTCGCCGGATTATTTCGCCAAGGCGGGCAAGGTGCCGGTACGCGGCTGGGATTCGGTCAGCGTGCCGGGCTGCGTCGCGGCCTGGGTGGACCTGCACGCCAAGTTCGGCAAGCTGCCTTTCGAGAAGCTGTTCGAGGCGGCGATCCGCTACGGGCGCGAGGGTTTCATGGTGTCGCCCACTATCGCCAAACAGTGGGCCGCGCAGACGCCCGAGCTGAAAGTGCAGCCGGGTTTCGCCGAAGCTTTCATGCCCGGCGGGCGGCCGCCGCAAACCGGTGAAGTGTTCAAGTGGGCCGACCACGCCGCGACGCTGGAGAAGATCGCCGCCACGCGCGGCAAGGCCTTCTACAGCGGCGAGCTGGCGGAAAAAATCGAGGCGCATGCGAAGCAGCACGGCGCCGCGATGCGCGTCGCGGACTTCGCCGCGCACAGTTCGGAGTGGGTCGGCACCCTGCAGCACGACTATCGCGGCTACACCATCCACGAGATCCCGCCCAACGGCCAGGGCATCGTGGCGCTGATCGCGCTGGGCATCCTCGAGCACTTCGACATGAAATCCATCCCGCTGGATTCGGCGGAGAGCTTCCATGTCCAGATCGAGGCGCAGAAGCTCGCCTTCGCCGATGCGCTCGCCTACGTGGCGGATATCGATTACATGCCTTTCCGTCCTGAAAAGCTTCTGGACAAGGGGTACTTGAAGGAAAGGGCGAAGCTGATCGACCGCAAGAAGGCGCAACCATTCTCGGCTGGCAAACCGCCGCAGGGCGGCACGGTGTACCTCACCGCCGCCGATGAATCGGGAATGATGGTGTCGATGATCCAGTCGAACTACATGGGCTTTGGATCGGGCGTCGTGGTGCCGGGCACCGGCGTGTCGCTGCAGAACCGCGCCGCCACGTTCGTCATGCAGGAGGGCCACCCGAACCGCGTCGGCCCGAGGAAGAAGCCCTACCAGACGATCATCCCCGGATTCGTAACGAAAGCCGGCAAACCCGTCATGAGTTTCGGCGTCATGGGCGGCACCATGCAGCCGCAGGGCCACGCGCAGGTCATGGTGCGCATCGCCGACTACGGGCAGAACCCGCAGGCCGCCTGCGACGGCCCGCGCTTTCGCTGGGTGCAGGGCATGGAGGTGAGCGTGGAGGACAATTTCCCGGCCGCGGTGGTCGAGGACTTGCGCAGCCGCGGCCACCGCATCGTCACGGTCGACGACTACAACCAGTTCGGCAGCGGCCAGCTCATCTGGAAGCTCGACGGCGGCTATGTCGCCGCCAGCGACCCGCGCCGCGACGGCCAGGCGGTGGGGTTCTGATGCTGAAG
>JANNQN010000400.1:0-2383 GCA_031400775.1 Planctomycetia bacterium
CAAGAAGGTCCTTCGTGGGTCGCGCTGGCCGGATGGGTCACAAGGCCGGGAGTGAGAAAAAGGTTGCGACGGCCAGGTTCCAGTATAAAATAGCGGCGTTGATGCTGTCAAAGGTCGAACGTGCGCAGGCGGATCGCCCCCTCGCTCCACAGCAAACGAAGGCGCACCTTAGCAAGCGAAAGAAATCACGCATGTCATCAATCGATCGCCCGCTGCAGGTGGTCTCGTTCGCGACGGAATTGGGTTGGATCGCCGTCGCCGGAGCAGGTTCGACGATCAAGCACCTCGTATTCGGCTATCCCAGCCGCGCCGCCGCCTGGGCGGCGCTAGAGTCGATGGTTGCCGCGCCGGTTCAGGCGGGCAATTGGTGGCCCTCGCTGGTGGAGCGATTGCGAGATTACGCCGCGGGCTCGCCGGTCGACTTTCGCGACGTGTCGCTCGATCTGGACCATCTGACTCCGTTTCAGGTTCGCGTCATCAAGCACTGTCGCGCGATCGCATATGGCAAAACGCGCAGCTATGGGGAACTGGCCGCCCTGGCCGGTTCGCAGCGTGCCGCCCGGGCCGTGGGCAATACGATGGCCTTGAACCGTTTTCCGCTGGTCGTGCCGTGTCACCGCGTGATCAATTCCGACGGCAGCATCGGCAACTACTCTGGCGTCGACGGCCAGCGCACGAAAATCCGCCTATTGTCGATGGAGCGCAGCCTGTCGGCCCCGGCACCCCACAAACGCTCCGCCCGCAAGCGCACGGCCCGCGGTAAATCGCTGTCGCACGCCTGAGCCCGATGCAGTGCGCCCTGCTGGCATGTCTGGCAGACTGCCGGACAAGCCCCGGGATTTCCCGAGGATTTCTAGCGGGCGAGCGAGTGCAAAAAATTAGCCTAGAATTTCTCGGCCAGTTTCGGCACAATTAGATGCCTTGCCGCCGGTCGCTGCGCTCAGGGGGTTCTAGCCGAGAAGCGCGGCGGGTATGGCACATGCCTCCAACCTTGAAATTGCGAACAGAGTCCATCGTGCAAAACCTCCAGGCCTGGGACGTCGAGCGCCGTCACGACGGCGCCGTGCTGGTGCGCGTTCATTCGCGCGTGATCGACGGCCGCGCATTGCCCGACGCTGTATTCGCCTTTCGCGCCGGCGATCCGCAGTTTGTCTTCTGGGAACAGCAACTGCGCCACCGCGAGGTTGCTCCGCCCGGGTCTATGTCCATGCCGATGTCGCAGTCCATGCCGATGTCGCAATGACGACATCCCGGACAATTCACGTTTCCGGTCTCGGCAATCGAACGAAGTTCGTTGTCGCCATGCGCATGATTCTGTTGGCGGCACTGGCGGCCATCGCCTCGGCCTCAGTGATTGCGGCGACTGACGGTCCGCTGGGCCAGATCCCGGCGTTCAAGCTTCGCGACGTCGACGGCCGCGACGCAACGCTCGAGGATTGGACGGGCAAGAAAGCGGTGATCCTGTTCTTCGTCGGCGCGGAGTGTCCGGTCTCCAACGGCTACTCGCCGCTCATGCAGCGATTGGCCGACAAGTACGCGCCGCTGGGCGTGGCCTGCTGGGCCGTGCATTGTGATCTGACGATCAGCGCCGAATCGGCCGCCGCGCACGCCCAGGAGTATTCTCTCAAGTTCCGTATCGTGCTCGATCCGTCTCAAATCCTGGCCGGGCCTGCGGGAGTGCGCGTGACGCCCGAGGCCGTGGTCGCTTCGCCCACGGGCAAAGTGCTCTATCGTGGCCGGATCGACGACCGCTACTCGAGCGACGGCAAGCGCCGCGACGTGCCCAGGGTCAATGATCTGGAGGACGCGCTCGAGGCCGTGTTGTCTGGCGGCGAGCCGAAAGTGAGCCAGACCGTGTCGTTCGGCTGCCCGTTGCCGAAGCCCAAGGCCGGCTCGCCGGTCAATTGACCCGCTCGGCGGCGGGCTTCTTCTTGCTCCGCAGCAATTGCCGCAGGTGCGAGCGAACGTCGGCCTGGCGCGGGTCGTCGGCCAGGTTCACGTATTCATTCGGATCGGCCTGGTGATCGTAAAGTTCGGCGCCTTTGTTGCCCTCGTCCCACTCGGTGTAGCGCCAGCGCTCCGTGCGCACGCTGCGGCCTTGCACCGGCCCGCGCAGGACCTGCGTGTAGGCGGCTTCGGCCCAGGCGAGTTGGGGACTTTCCAAGAGCGGTTTTAAGCTCTTGCCTTGCAAACCCTCGACCGGTGGCAGTCCGCACAAATCGACGAGCGTCGGATAGACGTCGACCAATTCGACCAACCGCGGACAGGGCTTGGCCGTGGCGCCGGGCGCGATCACGACGAGCGGCACCCGGGCCGATTGCTCGAAAACCGACATCTTATGCCACATGCCGCCGTGCTCGCCCAGGTGATAGCCGTGATCGCT
>JANNQN010000401.1:0-50684 GCA_031400775.1 Planctomycetia bacterium
GTCCTTCAGCTTTCGCTCGACGACTTGCTGCGTGCCCTTTTCGCCGACGGGCTTCTTCACGATGTCGCTGACCGAGTTCTTGAACTTCCCGACCAGTTGAGTTCGATCGATGAACTCGGCTTCCGAGATATTGTCGCGTTCCAACTGCTCGCGAAAGAAGTCGTAGCTGATTTCGTCGCGCGCCACGCTGTCCTGATTGAACCACAGGAAGCCCAGCGTGAGTGCCAGGATCACGGTCAACCAAAAGAACGAATTCAACCTCGGTCGCATGCTCGACTTGGGCGCCTGCGGGCTGGGAACGCCGGGGGGTTTGTCCATCGACACGAGCCTTTTGGGGGTAAACGGTGGAGTGCCGAGGGCAAAGCCGTGGCTCAACTGGGGAATTGTATCCCAGCAGGGGGTGATTTTCGACCCCGTCTATGCGGGCGGCAGCGGCGGCCGCCGCGTTTTCAGTACGAGTTGCACCGCTTCGTACCGAGTTCCTCGCGGCAATTGCTCCAAAAGCGGACGAATTCTGGCCGCCGGTGACTGGGGCGCAATGTCCTCGATCCGCGCGATCAACTCGTCGGACAGAAACCATCGCGCATCGATTTGAAGTCCCGCGTCGGCCGCTCGCAGGGCATGGTCGAGCACCGTGTCGGGATCAATCGCGCGGATCGCCCCACACTCGTCGGGACTGAAACCGGCGCTCAACAGCCGCCAGGTCCAATAGTGGCTCGGTTGGCCTCCAACTTCGTCTCTCGCCTTGACGCCAAGCGCCGGGTCAACGTTCGGTGAAATCTTCTCTTCGAGGCGCTCGTCGAGGCTCGCTTCCGGAGTGGCTGCTTCCGGAACTGGCGTTGGCACTGGAGTTGGAGTCGGCGGCTGAGGCGTCGTCGCGGTCGGCGGCGCCGTCGCAGGCGACGAATTCGTGGGCGGCCGGTTTGCGTCGGCCGCATTCCGCCCAGCCCGGCTTCGTCGCGGCACGCTCGCCGGATCGAGCTTGCGCCACAATTCCTCCGGGAGCGAAATCCGCGGCGGCTCGGCATCGGCGCCGCTCATCACCTCGGCGCCAAGATCCGTCAATCGCAACACCGGACGAAAAGGCTCCAATTCGACTTGCTCGAGCAGACCGCGGATCAACAACGCATCGATCAATTGCACGACCTCGGGCTGTTTCAAATGCGCGAGCAATCCGAACGTGCTGAGCTTGTCCAGACGATTCCGCGTGACGGGCTTGGCGTTGGATCCGCACAGCATCTGGGCCAGCAACTGCTTGCCGCAACCGGTTCGCGAGCGCGACACCCGAGCCACTCCGCTGAGCACCATCCGCACGGCATCGAGCACTTTGGGGGTTGCCGCTTGGGCGTCGCCGTGCCGGCCGCCGTGCTCGGTCGCCTGACAATTGTCGCAATGGTTGCACGGTTCCGAATCGGCCTCGCCGAAGTAGCTCAAGATCTCTTGTTGCCGGCAGCGGTGATTGCGGGCGAACCGCAGCACGTGCTCGAGCTTCTCATATTCGGCGGCTTTGCGCCGATCCATCGCGTCAAAGTCGATTTCCAAGTCGTCGAACCGTCGCCCGCGCTCGCGCAGATGAATCGCGCGGCCGCGAAACGGGGGTACGTAATCGAAGGCCGAGAGCGTGGAAAGCTCGCGCAGGTGCCGCGACAGGTCGCCGCTGTCGAAATCGGGCAATCGCGCGAGCAACTCTCGAAGTTGAAAATAGCACCACTGCCGCCGCTGCGAGCCAACGAGTTGTTCGACGGCGCGCAAGACTTGGCGCTTGATCTTGGCCTGCCGCGGCAACAGGTCGACCAAAGTCGGCAGGTCGCTGTTGAGCCGCACGGCCGCCGTGTTTTCGGCTGCCTCCAACCGTTCCAGCACACCCGAGCTCTCGAGCAGTTTTTCGCAAGCGCCGATTCCTTCGGTCGCGATTTGCAACTTGAGTGCTTCCTTGACCTCCTGTTGGGTCATCTCGATCGGGCTTTGATCGAGCGCGCACAAGAAGTTGTAGACTTCCTCGACCACTTCTCGCGAGGGATACGCGCTCTCGATGAAGAACTCGTGGATGTGGCGATCGCCGCCGCCGAACAGCAACAGGCAATGCGCCAACTCGCCGTCGCGGCCGGCGCGGCCCGCCTCTTGATAGTAAGCTTCGAGCGTGCCGGGCAGGTTGTAATGGACCACGAACCGCACGTTGGCTTTGTCGATTCCCATGCCGAAGGCCAGCGTGGCCACGGCGATTTCCGTGCGGCCTTGCATGAAATCGTCCTGGGCTTCGCGGCGTTCCTGTGATGCCAGCCCCGCGTGATACACCGTGGTGGGGCGGCCCGTGCGGGCCACGATCTTCTGCCCCAACTCCTCGCACCGTTTGCGGGTCGAGGCATAGACAATGCCCGAGCCGGGCGTGGCATCCAGCAGTCGATACAGAGCCTCGTCCTTGTCCTTGTCGGTGGGGCACACCTGAACACCGTAGTGCAAGTTCGGCCGCGCAAAGCCGGTGATAAAGATTTCGGGCTCGCGCAGATTCAGCATCTTCACGATATCTTGCCGCACCAGATCCGTGGCCGTGGCCGTCAGCGCAATCGTGGGAGGATTGCCCAACTGCGCACGGAACTGGCCCAGCCGGGCATAGTCGGGACGAAAATCGTGCCCCCATTCGCTCACGCAATGCGCTTCGTCGACCGCCAGCAGCCGCAAGTCGGTTCGGGCCAGCGCCTCGATGAATCGCGGGCTGCGAAACCGCTCCGGCACTACGTAAACCAATCTGTACTCGCCGGCCGCCATCCGCTCGAGCCGCTCGCTCTGCTCTTCGGGCACGAGCGAGCTGTTGATAAACGTGGCCGACAGGCCGCGGGCCGTAAGAGCGTCGACCTGATCCTTCATCAGGGCGATCAAGGGCGAAATCACCAGCGTCACACCGCCCACGGCCACCGACGGAAGTTGATAGCACAAGCTCTTGCCGCCGCCGGTCGGCATCACGCACAGGCAATCCTTGCCGGCCAGGACCGTTTCGATGACCTCACGTTGGCCGCGGCGAAAGCTCGACAGCCCAAAGGGCGCGAGAAAAGCTTCCAGGTCGTCGGAGGCCGCGGTCGTCATTCAATGGGTCTCGCGTCAAATCGAGGGCGCGGCAAAAACCTGCCGTCAGAGGCATTATCCAGAACGCCCCCATCGGACACAAGCAAGACAGCCCGTGTCAATCGACGAGCGGGTGCCCGACGAATTGCAAAACTTCGCTCGCTCGACCAAATATGGCGGGCCCAATTGCGAAATCCATTCGGAACTCGCCACGCGCGCTTGCGACGTTGCTGCGCATATGGCACGCCTACCATATTTTCCAATTCTGCGATTCGAGGAATCCGTCATGATTCGACGTCGCTTACCGCGAACCAGCTTTTGGGCGCTTTGCCTGTGCATGATCATGTCTCGCTCGGCGATTGCCCAAACGTTTACGATCAGCACCGTGGCTGGCAACGGCAAAGCCGGCTTCTCGGGCGATGGCGGACCGGCCGTGCAGGCGGAACTGCGCAACCCGGCGGGTGTTGCCGTCTGCGCGGACGGCTCACTGTACATTGCCGATCGAAAGAACATGCGGATTCGCAAGGTTGATCCACGGGGTGTGATCTCCACGATTGCCGGTGATGGCGGCCCGTTCGATCCATCGAAAGCACCGCCAGACGGCTCCGCTGACTCGGCCCGATTGGGCGGCCCTTACGGAGTGGCGGTCGACGCGAAAGGCGACGTATATATCGCCGATCAGACCGGCTGCTGCGTCCTTAAGGTCACGCCGGATGGAAAGATCGCGCGAGTGGCCGGCACGGGCCAGCGCGGTTATTCGGGCGACGACATCGCCGCGGTCGATGCGCAGCTTGCCGGACCCAACGCAGTCGCCTTCGACATGAGCGGCACCACCTATATCGCCGATACGGGCAACAATCGCATCCGGATAGTCGACGGCGGCGGCACGATTCGGACATTCGCCGGCGGCGAGACGGCGGGATACGCAGGCGACGGCCAGCCGGCCAAACTGGCGCAGTTGAAAGCTCCCGCCGCCTTATGTCTCGACGCGCAGGGCGCCGTCTACATTTGCGATTTTGGGAACCACGTGGTGCGAAAGGTTGCCGCCGACGGCGTTATCTCGACGATTGCCGGCACGGGCAAGTTTGGATTCTCCGGCGATGGCGGCCCCGCCACCGGCGCGCGGATCAATCAACCATGCGGAGTCGCGGTCGACAAGCAGGGCCAGGTATACATCGCCGATTCGGCCAATTGCCGGATCCGCGTCGTGCGGCTCGACGGAACGATCGAAACCGTGGCTGGCACGGGCCGCATGGCCTATCGCGGCGATGGTGGTCCCGCGACCGAAGCGGCCATCAATATTCCAGACTTGATCGATCTCGACGCCGACGGAAACCTGTATATTGCCGAGTACCGCAATCACGTGATTCGCAAGCTCTCACCGGTGCGCGTGGCAGGCGAGTAACGGCGGGGACTCGGATCCTGTTTCCTGACTTCTTGTTAGCCGTCGACCATGACCGCACCATCTTCGCGACAGGGCGCCGTGGCTGTCGTGGTGCGAGACGGGCGGTTTCTGGTCATACGCCGCTCGGCGGCCGTGGTGGCCCCGGGCGCCTATTGCTTTCCGGGCGGAGGCATCCAAGCCGGCGAGACGGAAGAGCAGGCCCTGGTGCGCGAGTTTCGCGAGGAGCTGGGCGCCGCAATCGTGCCGGTGCGTCGAGTCTGGCGCAGCACGACGCGCTGGCAAGTGGAGCTGGCCTGGTGGCTGGGCGAGTTGGCCATCGACGGCGAGTTGGAGATCAATCCGGCCGAAGTCGACTCGGTGCATTGGCTCGCGTCTGATGAAATGCTGGCTTTGGCCGAGCTCTTGGAGAGCAACCGCGCTTTTCTGAAGGCACTGTCTGAAGGCGAGATCGTGCTTGAGTGAACCGTGCGCCGAAAAGCTACCGCGAGAAGAAGCGGCGATTGAAAATCTCGGGATCGAAGGGATCCTTCGGCACGTATTCGGCCTCGGGGGCCGCCGCCGATTGTGCCGACGCCGGATCGATCGGACGACGATCGCGTGGCCCGCGCCGCGAATGGCGCGGCGATGATTGGCCGTCGTCCTTTAGCTCGACCTGATCGGGAAAGCTGTCCGACCAATCAGCCGGATCGAGTTCAGGCTTGCGATCGGTCGGTTTCTTGGCGTCCGGCGGTGGCTCGTCCGACGGCTGGCCCGGTCGGGGTACATTTTGCAGTAGCAGCTCGGTGCGCTTTTCCTGAGTGGGGCGGGGCAGGGCGGGCTTGACGTTCGAAACCTGATAGACCCACTGCACGAGCTGTTTGTATTGCGAATGCTCGCGGTCGGTAAATACCGGCAACTTCAGGTTGCCGTGCGGGCGAATTGGCGCCGACAGCAGCTTGCTGTCCTGCGGCGCTTCGCGATTGACCATCGCCAAAACAGTTTGCAGATTGCTTTGGGTGACATGTCGGCCCGCCAGCCGATTGGGCGGAATCCGTTCCAGCTTGAGCAGTCCACCGGAGCGCGGGCCGTGACAACCCGACTTGGCGCAATAGTTAAGCAGCATCGGCTGAATGCCGTTGGTGAAGTTCTCCATCGAGCCGCCCGGCAGGTTGCGAACGACGACGTCGAGCTGCCCAGTCGCCGCTTTCTCGTGTGCCAATGGCGGCGGCGGTTCGCGCGGGGCTTGCTTGGCCAGTTCGAGTCGCGGCTCGAGCAGGCGGATCTTGGGATGTCGCGGATCGGCGGCCCTGGCCGCGGCAAGTTCCTTTTCGGCGGGCTCGACCAAGCCGTTTTTCAGACACCATTCGGCCAGTTCCAGATGATCCTGCACCCGACCCTGTTCGATGCCTGTTCGTTTGTGCAGGTAGCACTCATAAGCGTCGCGGCCGGCATAGGCGACGTCGGAGCGTTTGATGCGGATCTCGGAGTCGCGGCCCGACACGTCGTAGCGATCGCCCGAGGCCGTGATCGTGCCCTCGATCAGCTCGCCATTGTTGAGCAGCAGCACGCCCGCGCGCGGCGCGAGCGACAATTCGTCGGCGCCGCCGGTGAACAGGCAGACCACAAGCGCGCCGAGCGATAGCGCTTTCGTAGAATACGGTTTCATGGGGTGCAGATGGTAGGAAAACGCGGGCCGGTGGTCAAGATCGCACGGACCGCTCCTGGGACGGGACGCAGCCGCCCGCTCGTGCGACGCAGCTTGCCCCGCTTGTCCGCCCCATCTCAGCGGCCCATAGTAGGGGCGGGGTGTTTTCATTATCATGAAGCCCGTGCCGCTTGCTCGATCGCTCAATCGCCGCCGGCCAAGTCGCGGGCGACTCGGCCGTGCCAGCACTCGGTTAGCGAGCACAGCCTTTGGAGCGAGCCGACGTACAATCGACGAGCGACTGGCCAAACGGTCCTTCACCCCATAGCTCATTCTGCCCATGGCCATCTTGCAGTTGTTGAATGCCACCGGCGCGGACAAGGAAGTCTTGCTGGAGCTGGATCGCATGGTGCTGGGTCGCCATCCCGACTGCGACGTCGTGTTGGATTCGGCCTCGGTCAGCCGGCAGCACGCGCAAATCCTGCGCGAGGACGGCCGGTACTTCGTCGAAGACCTGCACAGCCGCAATGGCACCTTCGTCAATGGTAAGATCATCCAGGGCCGACAATTGTTGGCCGACGGTGATCGGCTGAAAATTTGCGATCTCTCCTTCACTTTTTACGCCAAGCAGCCCGTGACCAGCAGCATGGCGGCGCTGGTGGGTGAAGAGGGCTCGCTCGCGCTGTTGATCGACGACGCGCCGATGACGTCCACCTCGACGATCGTTTCGAAGCTCGACGTGGGCATCAGCAACTCGGGCGTACGGCTGACCGTCAATCCCGAGGTCAAGCTGCGGGCCATGATCGAGATTGCCCAAAGCCTGGGCAAAGCCGTCAGCCTAGACGCGGTCCTTTCCAAATTGCTCGACACGCTGTTCAAAATCTTTCTGCAGGCCGATCGCGGATTTGTCGTGCTCCGAACGCTGCCCGATGGATTGCTGGTGCCGAAGGCCGTCAAGCATCGGCGTGCGGGCATGGAAGACCAGGTCCGTATCAGCCGCACGATCGTCAACCAGGTCATGAAGGGTCAGGAGGCCATCCTCTCGGCCGATGCCGCGCACGATTCGCGCTTCGACACCAGCCAGAGCATTGCCGACTTGCGGATTCGCAGCGTGATGTGCGCGCCGTTAGTCGACAGCGAAGGCAATTCGCTGGGCGTGATCCAGGTCGACACCAGCGATCAGCGACAGCGGTTTCAGCAAGACGATCTGGACCTGTTGGCCAGCATCGCCTCGCAAGCCGCAATCGCGGTGGACAACGCACAGCTTCACGACAACGCGCTGCGGCAACACGCAATGGAGCGCGATCTGGAGCTGGCCCATAAGGTGCAGCGCGGATTGCTGCCGGCCGCACCCCCGCGGCTCGAAGGATACCACTTTTTCGACTTTTACGAGCCTGCCAATCAGGTTGGCGGCGACTATTACGACTACATTGAACTGCCGAAAGGCCGGCTGGCAGTCGTGCTGGGGGACGTCTCCGGCAAGGGCGTGTCGGCGGCGCTGTTGATGGCCAAGCTGTCGGGCGAGGTCCGCTATTGCCTGGCCAGCGAGTCGAGTCCGGCCGCCGCGGTCAGCCGGATCAACGCCAGCTTCAGCGGCAGCGGCTGGCAAGACCGTTTCGTGACATTCGTGCTGGCCGTACTCGACATCGGGCAAAACGAAATCACGCTGGTCAATGCCGGGCACATGCCCCCG
The DNA here is from genome assembly GCA_031400775.1 of Planctomycetia bacterium. Lineage (GTDB taxonomy): Bacteria > Planctomycetota > Planctomycetia > Pirellulales > PALSA-1355 > PALSA-1355. Next base: position 7,783 of record JANNQN010000401.1, read on the forward strand.
TTGCTCCGCTACGGAGCCGGCCTCGTCGAGCCGATCGGCGCGGACCAGGCCGGCTTGCCGCTGGGCGTGGATGCCGATTTTCAGTATGAGCAATACACCCGACCGTTTGCCGCCGGCGATTTTTTGACTCTGTTTACCGACGGCATCAGCGAGGCCATGAACGCTTCCGGCGAGCTCTACGGCTTGGAACGGCTGCGAGCGCAATTGTCCACGGATCCGCCACCGGTCACCGGCTTAGGTCGACTGATTCTCGACGACGTCAAACGTTTTGTCGGCGGTCGCGCTCAGAGCGATGACATGTGCCTGGCCTGCTTCGGTCGCGGTCAGGAATAGGGCTTCGGGCTGACATCCCCTGCCTTGCCGGTCGCTTACACCAGGTGCTGGCGCCGCAGCGATTCGAGCAAACCCAGAATCGGCTTGGTCCGGCCGTGGGCGTCGATCAGTCCGCCGTGGGGAAACGCGTGCGGCTGGCTATCGAGCAATTGGTTCCAGATGATTCCCTGCACGGGCTGCTTGGCCAAGAGCACGCCCAGCAACTTCTCGCTCCAGGCTCGCTGGGTCTCCGCCGACACGGCCTCGGCGTAGTTGAGCGCGCGAATGCCGCGATGCGCCTGCGGATCGGGACCGCTGGCGCTGGGCACGCACAGCGTGACCAACAGCGGCAGGCCCAACGTACTCCAGCGATCCAACTGCCGCGCGAACTCGATCAGGTCGCGCGGCTCGGTGCCTTCGGGCGCGTAGCCGGCATTGATCGATAGTCCGATGCCGGAGAGGCCCAGTTCGGCCCGCACCAGCGCGTCGGCAAAGTGCAGCGGCGAAAGGTCGTAATCTTCGCGGCTCATGAACGAGCCCCAGGGCTGATCGATGGTCAGCACCACCGGCGACCGGGGATCGACGCGGCGGATGGTCTCGATCGTGAGCACGGCCAACCGCAGCCGCTCTTCTTCGGCATGCTCGAATTCGTTGTTCAGGTTCAAACCGGCCGCGCATTGCCAAAGCTGTACCTTGCCGCGAAAGTGGCTCACCACGGCTTCGATGTGCTCGGCCACGCAAGAGCGGAAGCTTTCCTCGTCCCCTTCGCCCCACATATACATCCAGTCCGGCAGCGACCACTTGTCGATTTGCAGTAGCGGGCCGCCGCAGATTTTCAGACCATTGGCACGGCACCAGTCGATCTGCTGGTCACCGAGCGAGAAGTCGGGCTTACCCTGATTGATCTCGATCTCGCGCCAGGTGAGCGGCACCAGCGCCGTGTTGAACGTGCTGGCGATCTGAGCGGCCAACGGATTTGAGGCGCTGAGGCCGCTGAGGTTGATGCCCAACAACGTGCTCAACTTGCCGGCCTGTTGATGCCGAGCCGCCAGGGCCTGTTCCACGAAGGCGCTGCTCAGCAGGGTCATCGCATCCAGCGCGCCGCGAGTGGCAGCACGGGCGCGGTCGGTGCTCGCCTCGTCCTCCTGCCGCGTTGCCGCCCACGACAAATGCTCGCGAGCCCCCGTTGTGGCCGCCATCACGTCAGGGCCGATCGCCATCCCCATCCCCCGCCAAACCGAAATCTGGTTGAGCAAGCGGTTGAGGGTCCCGCGAGCAATCTCGACGTCAAGGTGGTAGGGACGCTCGCGCTCCATCAAGCTGGCAGTGGAGAGCATCAGCTCGCCGTAACCCTGCACGGCGTAGGGAATGAAGAAGTTGCCCGAGTCGCTCTCGGCTCGTCTCACGTCCAGGCCAGTCGCGTTCCATTCGGCACGGGTCCGCCAGGGAATCTCGTCCAGGCCCGCCATATACGCACGCTCGACGGCGTCCGCTGCGACCCACTCGCGGCGCGGTACCAGGAATTTGATCACGCCCATCGGCGAATAGCATCCTCGAAGTGAAAGCGTGACCCGCTATGCCCCCAAGGGCCGGATGGGAACTCGCTCGCTGGTTCGATTGGAACGTATCAGACGCGTGCCCGAGGGCGAGTCTAACCCAATGGCTCCAGCCGTTCAACTGTTCGCGGTCAGCGAGCAATGAGGGTGCAAGGTCGAAAGGGATGCGCATCGGCGGTAGTCCACCAGGCAGGTTTTGCTATACTCGGCCCGTTAGAACGATGCGCGTCGAGTTCGCGACGCTATCTGTACTCGAAGTTGGATCGATCGACCCCATGCCAGGCGCCGTGCTGCAAACCCGAGTAGGCGATTTGCCGGTTCGCCGCGGCAAAGTCCGCGATATCTACGATCTGGGCCGTCAGTTGTTGATGGTCAGCACCGATCGGATCAGCGCTTTCGACTGGATCCTGCCGACCGGCATCCCGGACAAAGGGCGCGTGCTCACGCAGACCAGTGCCTTTTGGTTCGAGCGGATGAACGAGCCGCACCACCTGGTGACGACCGATGTCGGCGCGATGGATTTGCCGCTCGAGGTCGACCGTGCGCCTCTTTTCGGACGCAGCATGCTCGTGCGCAAGACCGAAGTCGTGCCGATCGAGTGTGTCGTGCGCGGATACTTGTCGGGCTCTGGATGGAAGGAATATCGTCAGCAGGGGAGCGTCTGCGGAATTCGACTGCCCGCGGGACTCAAGGAAAGCGACGCGTTGCCCGAGCCGATCTTCACGCCCGCCACCAAGGAAGAGAGCGGGCACGACATCAATATCTCGTTCGAGACGATGGTCGACCTGGTGGGCCGGGAAATCTCCGAGGAGCTGCGCCGCCGCAGCCTGGGCGTGTACGCGCGCGGCGCCGAGTTCGCCCGCTCGCGGGGCATCATCATTGCCGACACCAAGTTCGAATGGGGCCGCGTCGACGGCAGTATCATCTTGATCGACGAAGTGTTGACGCCCGACAGTTCGCGCTTCTGGCCGCAGGATCAGTACGCCCCGGGCGGGCCTCAGCCGTCTTTCGACAAGCAGTTTGTGCGCGACTGGCTGGAGACGACCGGCTGGGACAAGAACAGCCCGCCTCCGGAGTTGCCCGCCGACGTCGTGGCCCAGACTCGCGACAAATATATCCAGGCCTACGAGCGATTGACCGGCGTGGCTTTCGGTTGGAAGTAGGCGTCAACGACGCGCGCCCATCGAATACTGCTGATCTAATTGGCCGGTACCAGCGGTCGAACGCCGCGAATGCGCCCCTCGGGACGATGGCGATCCAGCGATACCGCCTCGGCCGTTTCGAACGCGCCGACATTGCCGGCTTCATCGCGTACTTCGAGCCGCAAGAAGATGCGGTCGGGAACCCGATTGTCGAGTCGCCAGCGATAGCTGCCGGTGTTTTCCAACCCGGCGGCGATCGGCGTCCACGGTCCGCCCGCGCCGGCGCTGAAAGAAATCGCGATCGGGCGGGTGTCCAGCACGTCGTCGCCGGCTTCCCAGCCGATCGCCAGTTCGCCGGCCTCGGCCGCCACTTCCGCCGAGGTGATTCGACCCGAGGGCTTGGTCAGGTCCACGCCAATCCAGATATCCGGCGCGTCGCCGTCGGCCGGCGGTCGCCCGCCCAATCCGCTGCCGCTTTGCACCACGATGCGAAAGCCATAGATCCCTTCGGCGTCGATGCTCACCGGCAGGGGGCTGCGATTATCGGGGTCGACGCCGAAGATCGACCAACTGCGGCCGCCGTCGCGCGTCCCCCACAATTCGACCTTGCCCACGCCGGAGCTGCCCACCGAGTCGATCTCATACTCCAATTCAAACGCGCGGGCGTTGACCATTCGCGGCCGCTGGCCCGCTGGCAGTTGGCTGAAGTCGAGCGGCGAGCCCGGCGGACCTCCGCGCGATAGCGGGCCGGCGGCCGTGCCCGGATTGCCACTCGGGTCACTGATGTTGGACATGCGCCAGTTGGCGTCTCGGCCACGAGGCTCGGCGGCAGGTGGTGAGACGGCGGGCGGAGAATAACCGCCGGAAGCGCGCGACAAGGGGTCGGCCGTGGATCGGTCGATCGGCCAGCGCGTCGGATCGTTTAGGTTCGAACCGGGCTGCGCCAAATTGCTCGCGCCGGCGGGCGATTGTCCTGGAACGAGGCTCCGCGCCACGTCGCCGGGCGCGGCCGGCGGACCCGGCTTGACGACCGCCTGGCTGACGGCCGGATTGCCGGCGTTGTCGCTGATTTCCGCGCGCACCAACAAAGGGCCATTGGCCGTGCGAGGCCACCAGGTGGTTTCGCCGGTAAAAGTATGACGCATGGCGGCCGGCGGCGACTCGACGGCAACTTTCTCCCAAAGCTCGGACGAGTTGGCCTGATATTCGAGCTTGAAGCTGCCCACTTTCAGGTGCGGATCCACGGCTTGCCAACGGGCCACGATCTCGCCGGCCGCGCCGCGAACGGCCGTCAATTCCAACCGCGGCGCGATCGTGTCGACGGTCACCTTGAGTTGCGGCTCGAGCGGACCTTCGGGCCGGACGGTTCCTTGTGCATCGACGGTGCGGATGCTGTACCAATAGTCGCCGTCGCGCGGCGAGCGAAACACGAACCCGCCTTTATCGGGTTTGACCTTGCTCGATAGATCCCAGGTCGTGCCGCCATTGGTCGAGACGTGCAATTGAACTTCGACCGGCTGCTGACTGGGCGTTTGCGCCGGCTCGATGCGAAATGGAATCGTGTAGGCGTTCTGCCGCGTGGAAGTGGTCAAGGGAGCGGAACGCGTCGGCTCGGCGGCAGCGGGAACACCGCCCTCGGGCGCAGCGGTGGCGGCTGAACTCAAGCGGGTCAGCGCCAACGTAAGCGCGGCGATTCTTAAGCCTGGCCGCATCGTGCAACACATCCACGATTCATGGTGTCGTCGGTCCATGCGCGCGCAGGATCGAACGTCCAACTCGCGCTTAAAGCAAATATCGGAACCGACGACCTTGCCGCTTGAGCAGGAGTTAGCGACGGACCGGAAAAAACAAGCCGGGCAATCTGGGGGCCGACCGCGGGGGCGTAGCAAGCCTGAGTTACCACCAGCGTTTCGGGAAAAAGAGTCGCTGCTAGCGATGGTTAGCCCGCGCGGGTCGCGCGAACGACCTCGACAAACTGTCGGGCCAGCTTTTCGATGGGCTGCAATTGACCGGCCGCGACGGCCTTGGGATCGACCAGCGAGCTTCCCACTCCCAGGGCATAGGCGCCGCTCCGCAAAAACGCGGGGGCCGTCTCCAGGGTGACTCCGCCGGTCGGCATCAGCCGAATCTGGGGCAATGGTCCGGCCAGGGCTTTCAAATAGGCCGGTCCCGTGACATCCGAGGGAAATACCTTGACGATGTCGGCGCCGGCTTCCCAGGCAGAAAGGATTTCAGTGGGCGAAAATGCGCCCGGCATGACCAGCTTGTCGTAACGACGGCAGAGCTGGATCACATCGAGATCGAGCGTTGGCGAGACGATGAACTCGGCCCCCGACAGCAAGGCGAAGCGGGCCGTCTCGGCATCCAACACCGTGCCGGCCCCCAGTAGGATCTTGTCCCCCAGCCGCTCGGCCACTTGTTCGAGCACTTTGTGCGCCCGCGGGACCGTAAACGTGACTTCCATCACCTCCACGCCGCCGGCCAATAGCGCTTCGGCGACATCGCACAGCAACTCGCCGCTGGCTGCCCGGATGACGGCCACGATTCCGCTGCGATGGACTCGTTCGAGGTTGGCCAGTTTACTCATCAAATGACTCTTAAAGTGCGCGCGTTTCTGCCTGGCTTGGGCCAGCGCAGCCGACTGTTGCAAGGCTAGCCTGGGCGGAGTCCGGCTGTCAACTTGCGGTGCGGGGGCGAAGCCTGCCGAGCGCAGTGCTTCCCAGAGTCACTCCGGCCGGAGAATCTTCGGGCTACTGGCCGTCCGTGGCATCGCGATTGCGTGTTGCATTGAAACTACCGCCGGGGGGCCATTTCTAGCACAGGCGGTGGAGAATTTTACAATCCTGGACGGCACCGTTTGCACCGTGCATAATAGCAAACGGCGGGTAGGGGGGAATCTGGCAAAGGCCGCGGCCCGTTTTCTGGCTGGCGCTTCGAATGGCCGAATTCTTGGGCAGCCCTCACGCGACGATTGTCTTCCTATTGGCTTTGACGGCTACGCTGATCGCCGGTGGGATCTACCTGATCGGCAGGGTCCGTGCCGGTATCAACGCCAAAGAGCCCCCAGCCAATGAGTGGCTGACGAAATTCAAAGATTTGCACGCCCAGGGTGAGCTAAGCGACGAGGAATACCGAACAATAAAGGCTATGCTGGCGGAACGCTTGCAGCGGGAGTTAAACAGTACGGACGAACCACGTTAGTCCGATTTTGCCTGTCGGGTAGCCTGGTCGGACGATGGAGCGCGAGAGCGCGAAGCAGGGTTTCTGCAAGCGCGCGGCAAGGCTTGACGCGAGTGAATTTGATCCTTCAGTGCGACTACGGATTGTAAAATAATGAACTGCTCGAATTTATTTCGGACAGGGACGATTTCTGGCCAGTGCAATGACGCGACCTGATGGCCACTCGAGCGACACCTCGGATTTTCTCCTTGGCTTTGTCGGGCAACCTCGCCCGGCTTGCTCGAGGGGACTTTGAAAGGAGTAGACATGCCCTCAGGTAGGGACGTCAACACAGGTCGACGCGGCGGCGGCACCACCAAGAAGAACGCCTTTTGCTCATTTTGCCGCAAGAGCTATCGGGACGTCGGTCCTTTGGTGGAAGGGCCCGGCGACGTTTATATTTGCGGCGAGTGCATCGAGCTTTGTCAGTCGATCCTCGAGCAAGAGCGGCGGCGCCGCGGCACGAACAAGCAGTTGTTCACCAAGGTGCCCACGCCCCGCGAGATCGTCACCCAATTGGACGAGTACGTGATCGGCCAGGAGCACGCCAAGAAAGTGCTCGCCGTGGCGGTTCACAGCCACTACAAGCGGCTAATGTTGGGCGCCGAAGGCTCGGACGTCGAGATCGAGAAGTCGAACATCTTGCTGCTCGGTCCGACCGGCTGCGGCAAGACGCTGCTGGCGCGGACCCTGGCCAAAGTGCTCAACGTGCCGTTTGCGATCGGCGATGCCACGACGCTGACCGAGGCCGGCTATGTCGGCGAGGATGTCGAAAACCTGCTGCTCAAGCTGCTGCACGCGGCCGACTTCGATCTGGAAGCGGCCCAGCGCGGCGTGCTCTACATCGACGAGATCGACAAGATCGGCAAGACCAGCCAGAACGTCTCGATCACGCGCGACGTGTCGGGCGAGGGCGTGCAACAGGCGCTGCTGAAGATGCTCGAAGGCACCTTGGCCAACGTGCCGCCGCAAGGCGGCCGCAAGCATCCCGAGCAGCAGTACATCCAGATGGACACGAGCAACATCTTGTTCATCTGCGGTGGAACGTTCGTCAACATCGACAAGATCATCGGCAAGCGGCTCGGCAAGCGCACGATCGGCTTCGGCCAGGAAAGCGGCATGCGGAGCGAAGAGGATGTGTCCAAGCTCCTGCCCCAAGTCACGAGCGACGACATTCTCGAGTTTGGTCTGATTCCGGAGTTGGTCGGCCGGCTGCCGGTCATTTCGGCCCTGACCCCGCTCGACTCCGACGCCTTGGTTCGGGTGCTCACCGAGCCGAAGAACGCCCTGGTCAAGCAATACCAGCGGCTGTTTTCCATGGAAAACGCCGACCTGCAATTTACCGAAGATGCGCTAACGGCGATCGCCAACCGGGCCCAGGTCAAAGAGACCGGCGCCCGTGGATTGCGCTCGATTATCGAAGAAGTCATGCTCGACATCATGTTCAGCCTGCCCGACGAGGGACACGGCAGCCGATACATGATTACGAAGGACGTTGTCGAGGGGCGCAAGCCGACGTTCCCGATCATGGAACCCAAAAACAAAAGCGCGTAACGTTCAAGCCCGTGCGCTGAATAAGCCCGCGGGATCTTCGAGTTCGCGCTCTATTTCAACGAGAAACCCGGGCCGCATCCATTTGGGGCGGCCCGGGTTGTTTCGTTTGTGCCGCGGTCGAACCTCATCCTTTGTGAGTCAATGGGTTAGGCAGGCGAGCCATTCGGATGATACACTGCCAGTAATCTCACCTCCTTGCTCGGAGCGGCTCGCATGAGAATTTCGCCCGCGACGATGTTGATCCTCGTGCTCTTTGGCGGCAACCTGCTGGCCGGCGAGAATGTCGCTCGTTCAGTGCCTGATGCCTTCGCCGACCGCGGATACGAACTGCTGCACAACAAGGCCTACTTGCCGGCCGACTTCGATCAGCAGACATTCGACGAGACCTGGAAGTGCTGGGAGGAGCCCTTGCGCTCGCAAGCCGAGAAGGCTTCGCCCGAGGCGCGCCGCGCGATGGCCTTTTCGCGCTACGGATTTACCGCAGCTCCGGGGGACGACTCGGGCAAGCCGCAGCAATACGTCGTGGATGGGAAGGGCAATTGGACGATGACCTGCCTGGCTTGTCATCAGGGCAAGGTAGCCGGCCAGGTTGTGCCGGGCTTGCCGAACTCCTTATTTGCGCTGCAAACATTGGCTGAAGACGTTCGTGCGACCAAGCTGCGCCTGCGCAAGCCGCTGGTGCGGATGGATTTTGCCTCGGCCGTGTTTCCCCTGGGCACGAGCAATGGCACGACCAACGCGGTCGTGTTTGGCATGGCGCTGATGGCCAATCGCGATCCGGCGCTGAACATCGAACCGCACATTCCGCCCAAGATGGTGCATCACGACCACGACGCGCCGGCCTGGTGGCACTTCAAAAAGAAGAATCGCTTGTACAGCGACGGTTTCGCGAGCAAGAATCATCGGCCGCTGATGCAGTTCATGCTGGTTCCGGAAAACGGCCCCGACAAGTTCGCCGAATGGGAGGACGATTTTCGCGAAGTCTACGCCTGGCTCGAGTCGCTCGAAGCGCCGCGCTATCCGTTTGCGATCGATCGCGGGCTAGCCGAGCGCGGCGAGGCGGTCTTTAACGATAACTGTGCCGAGTGCCACGGCAGCTATGGGGCTAAGAGCAGCTATCCCAACAAGATTGTCTCGATCGAGGAAGTGGGCACGGATCCGGTGCGACTGAATGCCCTGTCGAGCGAACACCGGGCCGCCTACGGCGACAGTTGGTTCGGTCACTTTGGCAAGAACGAGATCGTCAAGGATCCCGGCGGGTATGTAGCGCCGCCATTGGATGGCGTGTGGGCTTCGGCGCCGTACTTTCACAACGGTTCGGTGCCCACGCTATGGCACGTGCTGCATCCCGCCGAGCGGCCGGCGGTGTGGCTGCGCAGCGAGGACGGCTACGACCAGCAGAAGGGCGGACTCGAAGTAGAGTCTCTCGAGCGCGTGCCCAAGAGCGTGCAATCCGGGCGCGAGCGCCGCCGCTATTTTGATACCTCCGCCTTCGGCAAGAGCGCCGCAGGGCATCTTTTTCCCGACGCGCTGGACGACGACGAAAAGCGCGCCGTGCTCGAGTACTTGAAGACGCTCTGACGCGGCGTCGGTTTCGTCGGCGGACAATTGCGGCCCGGCCGGCCGCGGCTATTTCGACCGAACTTACTTGGCGCGCTTGTGAACCACGAGCACGACCCCCGAGTCGGGTTTGCTCACCAACTCGGCGGGCCGCTCGTCGCCGTTGAGCGTGTAGCTCATGCGGAGCGAGTCGCCGTCCAGCGCATAGATTCCCTTGAGCGTGCGGCCATTTATTTCCAGGTCGATCTCTTTGGGATTCTTGGTCGAGTCGAGCTTCACGATGCCGTTGATCGCGTCGCCGACTTTGGGCGCGAGCGTGTACTTCTCTTCCTTGAATTCTCGCACGGCCCCCTTCATGACGTCGACCGGGTTGCCGTTATAGTCGAACGACTCGACGATCCATTTGCCTTGCAGCGGCTGCAAATCGGCGTCGGCCGCGCGGGCCAAAGGGTTGGGGGTGAGTAGCAAGCATCCGACAGCCGCCAGTGCCGAAAACCTCATACGTAATCCATCTCCAAGCGATCAATTCGCTGTGAATGCCGTGCGTGATCTCCCCAGCCGAATATAGCAAGGCCCCAAACCAAATTCCACAAGAGCATTTGGAGGCGGATACCGATTACCTCAAATTCGAGCGGAGTGAGGCGAAAAAACTTTGACGATCGGAGCCAGCCGCGTCTACAATCAGCCGGCCGGTTGATCTCGCCGCCAGGCGGCGCTGCCGGAAATACCGCTCAATCCCAGGGAGGTTTCGCCATGCTGGAGTCGACGCACGATTCGGGTCGTCGTGGTTTTCTGAAGTCTGGCGTGCTGGCCGCCGTCGGCTCCGGGCTGTTGGGTGCTGGCAGCGCCGTCGCCGGCGCTCCCACGGAAAAGCTCATCGACGTCGGCGCGACCGGCATTCCGCTCCGCCCATTTGGCAAGACAGGCCACAAGCTGCCCGTGCTGGGCATGGGCGGATCGGCATTCGTACAGGTGTTTATCGCCGCCTACGGCGTGCCGCTGTTGCCGATGGACGAGCGAGTGGCGATGGTTCGCCACGGCTACGACCAGGGTATTCGCTATTTCGATACGGCCCGAGTCTATGGCGAAAGCGAGCAGATCGTGGGCCGGGCGCTCAAGGGCGTGCGCGAGAACTGTTACGTGGCCACGAAATGCCACATCAGCGATCCGAAGAAGACGCGCGAGACCGTGGAAAAGTCGCTCAAGGACTTGGACATGGATTACGTCGATTGCGTGCAAGTGCACAGCCCCTGCATCGAAGCGGTGGGCTTCGACGGCGCGATGAAGGTACACGCCGAACTGGTCAAGCTGCGCGACGAGAAGCTGCTGCGCTACATCGGCCTGACCACGCACGTCGTGTTCGAGACCGTGCTGAAGATGATCCGCACCGATGGGTTCGACCAGGTGCTCTTGGCCTACGGCTACGTGCGCAAAGGCATGAACACCATGCTCTCGAACGGAAACGTCGAGTTTCGCGACTTGTGCCTGGCCGCCGCCCACGAGCGCGGAATGGCGATCGTGGCCATGAAGATCATGGGCGCCAATATGCTCAGCCATAATGCGAAGAACCTGGTGAAGGATTACGACGCGGCCCGGCTCGAACAGATGCCGCCGGCGGCGATCCGCTGGGTGTTGGCCGACCCGCGCGTGTCGATGCTGAACATCGGGGTTTCCATGCCCAGCGATATCGACAAAAACCTGGCGGTGGTGCGCGGCGACACGACGTTTACCAATCAGGATCGCGAGTTGCTGGCCGATTTTTCCTCGCGGCTGTATAAGGCCGACTCCGTCAAAGCCATGCCCGTCACTTGACCGATCGCGGGCGCGACCTAGCGATAGCACGCTCGACGCGGGGGCGAGTCCGCCCTCCCGAGCGACAATTGACTCGGGTGCGTCAATTGACAATTGCCCCGTGCCCGATAGGATTGGCTTGAGCGCGGCTAACGTCGCTTTTTATCGCCGAGCCCTCTCGCAAGTCCGCCCGCTGGCGGTTACGGATTCTCTCAGGGAGACGCAGACCCCACCATGACTCAGATCGAAATGGCCCGCCGCGGCGAGATCACGCCCGAGATGGAGTATGTCGCCAAGCGCGAAGGGCTCGAAGCGACGCTAATTCGAGACGAAGTGGCCCGCGGGCGGATGGTCATCCCGGCCAACAAGGTCCACCTGCAAAAGCGACTGGAGCCGATGTGCATCGGCATTGCCGCCCGCACCAAGATCAACGCCAACATCGGCAATTCGGCGGTCACGAGCGACATCGACGGCGAGCTGGAAAAGCTGCACACCTCGGTGCATTTTGGCGCCGACACCGTGATGGATCTGTCGACGGGCCGCGACATCGATGCCATCCGCCAGGCAATCATCGACAATTCTCCGGTGCCGATTGGCACGGTCCCCCTTTATCAGATGGTGCAGCAACTGGACGATATCTGCGACATGACTCCGCAGCACTTTCTGGACATGGTCGAACACCAGGCCAAGCAGGGCGTCGACTACATGACGGTGCATGCCGGCATCTTGTTCGAGCACTTGCACCTGACCACCAAACGGGTCACCGGCATCGTCAGCCGCGGCGGCTCGCTGATCGCCAAGTGGATGATGCATCACCGCCAGCAGAATCCGCTCTACACCCACTTCGAAGACTTGTGCGACATCATGCACGCCTACGATGTCACCTGGAGCCTGGGCGACAGCCTGCGGCCGGGATCGATTGCCGATGCCAGCGACGCGGCCCAGTTTGCCGAGTTGGACGTGCTGGGCGAATTGACCAAGCGGGCCTGGGCCAAGAACACTCAGGTGATGGTCGAAGGTCCCGGGCACATTCCCATGGACCAGATCGACATGAACGTGAAGCGGCAGATGCAGGTTTGCCATGAAGCGCCGTTTTACGTATTGGGACCGCTCGTGACGGACATCGCGCCCGGTTACGACCACATCACAAGCGCCATCGGCGCGGCCTTGGCCGGTTGGAGCGGAGCGGCCATGTTGTGCTACGTCACGCCCAAAGAGCACCTGGGACTGCCTGAGAACGAAGACGTCAAGCAGGGGGTGATCGCCTACAAGATTGCGGCCCATGCCGCCGACCTGGCCCGCCACCGGCCGAAGGCCCAGCAGCGCGACGACGCGCTGTCGAAGGCCCGCTTCGAATTCGATTGGAACGAGCAGTTCCGCTTGTCGCTCGATCCCGAGACCGCGCGGCGCATGCACGACGAAACGCTGCCGCAAGACACTTTCAAGAGCGCGCACTTTTGCAGTATGTGCGGTCCGAAGTTCTGCTCGATGAAGATCACCGAGGAAATCCGGAAAATGGAAGCTGATCTTCCGCTGCCGACCGTGGCGGGCAAGAGCTGAACGCCGCGAGATCGCTTCGCTTGCGAGCGCCGTCGAAATAGCGGTCGCGTGCGCTTTAGGATCGCGGCGTGATGTAGGCGAACAGCGCGATAGCGCCGATCACCACCGCAACGATTCCGACGATTACAACCCACGCCCGCGAGCTCATTTCCGATTCGGCCCACTCGGGCGTCGGCAGCTCCCTGCCATCGGCAAAGCGGTGGCCGCACCACTCGCAGCGAGCGGTAAACTCGGGCTCGAACGGCTCGTCGCAGGTCCCGCACAGCACGAGCAATGCGTGAGTTTCAATCGCGGGCGAGGGTACGAAAGCGAGCGGAAAATTCGCGCCGGCGGTACCGCAGATGGGACAACTCGTATGCCGCGGCCTTTTGCAACCGGGGCACAGCGGCCAGGTCCGACCCGGCGCGTCCTCCTCCTCCTCGACGTCCGGCGACCCACGGCTGGACTCGTCAAAGGAAATCGCGATCTGCCGGGCCTCGTCGGCATCGCTTTCGGCCACCAAGACCCGGGGAGCCGTGGGGACGCCCATAGGAAATTTGCCTTCGGCGATTTGCAGTGCCTCGTTAGAGATGAACGCCGTAATCCCTTGTCGCTCTAAGACGTTCTTCAGCAGGTGGGCCTGGGCCGTCGTCGCCGCGACGTAAATCTCGCGTTGTGCATCCGCCATCGAACTCCCCTTTGGGTGCCTTGCTGATGCGTGGGCGTGGTGGAGTCGCATCCAGTGATTCTGGCCGCCAACCGCCAAAAGTGACTGGAAATAGCCCGCTGGGGGCCCTACGCTGGACTGGAGCTTCGATTATACTCCGATCGTCCGCCCCTCCACCACGCTTTCCCACCCGTGAGCGACACCATGCCCCTGTTTGTCTTGTCCGGTATTCGACGCGCTTGCACGCTCGCCGTTTTCGGATCGATGGTATCTTTGTCACTGGCCCAGGCCGAGCCGCCGCGCGTGCTTCCCGTCGGCCAAGCTCCTCAGGACCAACGGCTGGGCAAGCTCAAGGATCTCAACGGCTACTTTCCGTTTACGCCCAGCAAGACGAAAGAGGAGTGGGCCACCCGCGCCGAACAGGTGCGCCGCCGTATTCTCGTGGCCACCGGCTTGTGGCCGATGCCCACCAAGACTCCGGCTGCTGCGGTTGTACACGGCAAAGTCGAGCGCCCCGGATATACGGTGGAGCGCGTGTATCTGGAAAGTTACCCGGGGCACTTCGTTACTGGCAGTCTCTATCGTCCCGTAGGCAAGCCCGGTAAGTTGCCGGGCGTGCTCTGTCCGCACGGGCATTGGCCCAACGGCCGATTCATGGATGCCGGCGCCGAGGCGGCGCGAAAGCAAATCGCCGAAGGGGCGGAGCGATTCGAGAATGGCGGCCGCTCGGTGTTGCAGGCGCGCTCGGTACAGTTGGCGCGGATGGGCTGCGTCGTTTTCCACTACGACATGGTCGGATATGCCGACAGCATTCAGATTCCCTTCGAGCTCTCGCACGGTTTCGCCAAACAGCGGCCCGAGTTCGACACGCCCGAGAATTGGGGATTCTTCAGCACGCAAGCCGAATTGCGGCAGCAGAGCATCTTGGGATTGCAGACGTACAACTCGCTGCGGGCTTTGGATTGGCTTAGCCAGTTGCCCGACGTCGATCCGGCCCGGATCGGGGTGACCGGCGCTAGCGGCGGCGGCACGCAGACCTTCATCTTGTGCGCCATCGATTCGCGCCCGATCGTGGCGTTTCCTGCCGTCATGGTCTCGACGGCGATGCAGGGGGGCTGCACCTGCGAAAACTGCTGCAACCTGCGCATCGGCACCGGCAACATCGAATTCGCGGCCATGACCGCCCCTCGGCCGCTGGGTATGACCGGCGCTAACGACTGGACCAAGGAGTTGGCTGCCAAGGGGCTGCCCGAACTGCAGCAGCACTATGCCATGCTGGGCGTGCCTGACCTGGTGATGGCAAAGGTCATGCCCCACTTCGGACACAACTACAACTTCGTCAGCCGCGAAGTGATGTATCACTGGTTCAACAAGCACCTGGGCTTGGGACTGCCCGAGCCGATCATCGAAGAAGACTTCGAACGGCTCCCAACCGAGCAATTGACGGTCTGGGACGCGAGCCACCCGAAACCGGCCGGCGGCGGCGATTACGAGCGAGCGCTGCTGAAGATCATGACCGACGACGCGGACCGGCAGATTTCGGCCCTCACTCCCAGCGATTCGGCATCCTTGGCCCGTTTCCGCGAAGTGGTCGGCGGTGGAGTCGACGTGATCCTGGGCCGCACGCCGCCAGCGCGCGAGGCGCTGGTCTATGAAGCCCGCGGCGAGACGCCCGGGGCGGAGTTCACCCAGTCCGTTGCCTTGCTACGCAACACTGCGGCGGGCGAGGAAATTCCGCTCGTGGTGTTGCATCCGGCCAAATGGAACAAGCGGGTTATCATTTGGGCTGATGCCGCCGGCAAGGCCGGGCTCTATGGGCCCGACGGTCAGGTGTCGCCACTGGTGCTGCAGCTGTTGAAATCGGGCGCGGCGGTCGTGGGAGCGGATTTGATCTATCAAGGCGAGTTCCTGGTCGACGGAAAGCCGCTCGACGCCGCGCGGCGCGTCGACAACCCGCGCGAGTTCGCCGGCTACACTCTGGGCTACAATTCGGCCCTTTTCGCCCAGCGGGTACACGACCTGCTTTCGCTAGTCTCGTACTTTCGCACGTATCGCGATGAACCGGCGCAAGTCGACCTGGTCGGCTTCGGTCCGGCTGGTCCCTGGGCCGCCGCCGCCCGCGCGCAGGCCGGCGCCGCCGTGTCCCGCGCGGCGATCGACACCGGCGGATTCCGATTCGCCAAGCTACCGTCGATCGGTGACCTGAACTTCCTGCCGGGCGGAGCCAAATACGGCGACTTGCCGGGAATGCTGGCGCTGGGCGCGCCCGGAGAGTTGTGGCTGGCCGGTGAGGGGCCGATGGCGCCGGGGCTGGTGAGCGCGGCTTACACGGCGGCCGGAGCCAGCGGCATGTTGCAATCGTTCGGCGGTCCAGCCGACCAAGCAGCGGCCGCGGCCATCAAGTGGCTCGCGCGACCGTAGGGCTCGCTGATGGACAGCAGCGAAGTCCAAGACCGGCTTCTCGCACAGCCCTTTAGCGGTTGAACCTCTTCTGAACGCGAGAGACGCGACTGGCGTTTGGCGCGGCCGTGTGAATCCACAGGGCCACCAGACGCTCCAACTGCTCGTCCATGGCGTGGTCGAATTCGGCGAAGGACTTCGATTCCTCGACGACCAGCGCCGTTAGTTCTTGTTCTTGGGGCGAAGCCGAACCGGATGAAAAGTCGTGAGTCATGGTATTTGCCTCCGCCTGTTCCGGGGCCACCTGGGCCCCTCCGCTATCTACTCGGGTTTTCAAGTTGGGTTTATTGCAAATGCCGAGCCAAACGATTGGCTCGATACCTTGTTCCGTCGCTTATTAATACGAGACACGGTCTGTCACTGTTCGGGTTCGCGCCGGTTATCCACGTTGGGCGGGCGTTTTTTCCCGAGAAACTCGCCGGCCGCACCCATAACCGAGTGCCTGCCCCACAACCCAAGCTCGGTTTCTCGGGAAATTCGCCAGTTCTGGCGATTTCAGATTTGGGCGACATTCCAACTTCCGGACTCGCTGAACTTTGTGGTTTTGGCCTCGTCTCTCCTACCTGACTAAGCGTGAGTCGCTTCCGGATGTTACAAAAACGCGACAATCTTGGAAGATCTTGGTCGTTTTTTGAACATGGCGGGAGGGCCGCCGCCGACCGCCGAACTGACGGCAGGACCGCAAGAGGAGACGCGGGAGCGTTCGGCCCGACTCGATTACGAGGTGAATTGCCCGAGCGAAGTGGTTCCGCTAGTCGGCATTAGTAAAGACTAGCTACTTGTCGCCCGGCGACGTGAAGATTTCGTCGGGGGTGATCGCGGCGTCGTTGTTCTTGTCCAACTTGCGGAGGATCTCGCCGGCAGCCGAGATCTCGCTCGCCGCAATCTTGCCGTCGTGATCCGTGTCCAGCAAGCCGAATAGCCCGCCGGGAATACCTGGCCGCTCGCCGCGCGGCGGTTTGCCGGGCGCCGTTTCGGCCGGCGGAGCCTGGTCGGGCCGCTCGCGGCCGGCCTGGAACTCAGCAAGAGTCAATGCCTGATCGCTGTCTTTGTCCGAGCGGCGCAACATCCGCGCAACCAGCTTGCGGCGCTCTTCCGGCGTTTCGTCGACCGTCAGTTTGCCGTCGCTATTCTTGTCGAGCCGTGCGAATAGCGCCGCGGCGTCGCCGCCGCCTTCGGGCCGTTTGCCGATCGGAGGTTTCTCCGGCATTCCGCCAAACGCGGCGGGAAACTCGTCGGCGCTCAAGGCCGAATCACCGTCTTTGTCGCCACGAGCGATCAACCGCTTGAAGCCTTCCCGGCGCGGTTCGGGCACTTCGTCGAGCGTCACCTTGCCGTCGCGATTGGCGTCGAGGCGGCGGAACATTTTCTCGGGCGTCGGTTGACCGCCAGGACGACGCTCGTCACTTTCGCCGTCGGGTTTGTCGGTCGTCGCACGATCCTCGGGCGCCAATCCGGCCGAAAACTCTTCCACGCTGAGTCTGGCATCTTTGTTCTTGTCGGAAGTCCGCAGCAGCCGCTCGAAGAGCCGCTTGTTTTCGGCGCGAATCTCGTCGGCGGTCAACTGCCCGTCTTTGTTGGCATCCAACTGGGCAAAGGTGGCGGCGGCATCGGCAGTGCCCGCCTCGGGCTTTTCGTCGGCCAGAACGTTGGAAGCCCAAAATGCGCCGGTGGCAGTGACGAAGCAAGCGGCGACAAAAGCGGTGGATTTGAACACGCGAGATTCTCCTCAATTTCAACTTCGGCTTACTGCGCGGCGTGATGACAATACAACGCCCTATCGATCTAACCGCAGTAGCCGACCCAAGTTTCGCCAACTCACGATAAGAATCGCGGTTCGACCGATATTCATGGTCCCAGGGGTCGGTTGGACCTCGCCGACGGAATCCAGCGACTTTTCCGAACTCGTAGTGCCCGCTAGCGGGCCAGCTCGCTGCTAGCGGCCCACCGGCGGCTTGCAATTGACACCCCTGGGCCGAACTCTATAATCCCCGCCGCGCATGCCGTGCGCCGGCCGGCTGGTCGGGCCATCGGCCTGGCAGTCGAGATTGTGGCCAAAACGCAACCCGCGTCGCGGGAAGGACTCGCGGCGGGCGGCGGCAATTGCACCCTTCGTTACAGGTCGTACAAGCACTAATTCGTAAAGCGATAAGAGGTTCGAGGGCTTGAAGTTTCGTTTATTGCCGGACCGCGTTTTGGTCGATATCTAGAGTGCTCACTTCCGCGCTCGCGAGGTCGATCCCCTGACATGGAATGCGGCGCCGGCAAGCAAATGTAATTGAGTGGACGAGTAGATCGGTGTCAGCAGCGTGCTGGTTCCAAGAGGTTCGTTGGACCGTGAATTACCATTCCTTGGCCTTTTCGGGCCGAGGTCCGGCGAACAAGCGAATCAGAACTGCCCGATCGAGCCGTACCATTCAACCGGCGAAATTCCAGGTATCTCATTGATTGGCAAACTGCCGCTGCATTCCGCGATGACCCTTTCGGGTCGTCCGGCAGCAAAGTAGTATTTGCCAGGGGAGAAAAGCATGCAGATTTACGGACCATCGCAGATTCACGGCGCGCAAAACGTCAACGCCCCTCACGCAGCCCGCGCGGCTGGCCCCGCGGCGGCGCCAGAGGCTTCGAGCATCGGCGACCGTTTGGATATTTCCGAAGCGGGACAGATTGCCGGTCGCCTGGCCGACGTGCCCGACATTCGGGCCGACCGCGTGCAGGAACTTCGCGCCGCGATCCTGAACGGCAGCTACGAGACCGAGGACAAGTTGAGCACGGCTGTTGATCGCCTGCTCGACGAAATCGCGTAGCGGTCGGTTCGCGCCAGCCCGGCCCCGTATTTCGTCGTCGCACTGGCGGCGCGAACTATCCCCTCAATGTAGATGAATTTCCCGCGAGCCCGCTGGCTCTTGGGATGGCCGCTTGCAATTGCGGTCGCATCATCTAAAATCAATAATCATTATCACTTGATGCCCCCGATGGCTCGCTCTGGGCGCTTCGGGGCATTGTAGGAAGTTCGTCTTTGCGCTTGTCGTCTCTCGCGAGGCAGGCGGGTTACGCATGGATCAAGACTTTTCGCTCGGAACGGTTCAGGTAGCGTTGTCCCCGCGCGAGCGGTTCGACGAGTTCCTGCAAAGCCGCGGCAAGCGCATCACGCAGCAGCGGCGGATCATCGTGGCCGAGGTGTTTCGCCGTCACGATCACTTCGACGCCGAAGATTTGATGGATCACCTGAGCGCGGCCACGGCCGGCCGTCGCGTCAGCCGCCCCACGGTGTATCGCACCCTGAGCGAATTGGTCGATGCCGGATTGCTGCGGAGCATGACGCTGGGCGGTCGCACTGTCTACGAGCACGACTACGGTTATCCGCAGCACGATCACATGCACTGTCAGAAGTGCAACAAGCTGATCGAGTTTCACAGCGACGAAGTCGCCCAAATCGGCGAGGCACTGGCCCAGCAGCACCAGTTTCGCGTCACGGGCCATCGCTTGATTTTCACCGGCATCTGTGCCGACTGCCGTGTGCAGAAGCGACCCACGCGCAAGCTGGATCTGGTTTAGTTTCTACAGCTAGACCCGCACATCGGCCGTTTGCTCGAGCGCTTGGGGATATCGCTGGCGGATCGGCTCGACGACTTCGCCGATGAACTCGTCGACCTGCTGGGGCGCGCGGCCCACGAACTTGCCCGGATCGAGCGCGTCGTCAAAATCGATGCCGGCAAACATCGGGTCGCCAGCCAGTCGCTCGAGCAAATCGTTTTCGCCGCCTTGCTCCTTGACGACCGCCGCGGCGGCCTGGCTGTGACGGCGAATGCTTTCGTGCGCATCCTGGCGATCGGCTCCTCGGCCCACGGCCGCCATCAAGATCGTTTCGCTGGCCATGAATGGCAGTTCTTCCTCCAGGTGGCGAGCGATCACCTTGGGATAGACGACCAGGCCCGCGGCGATGTTCTGATACAGCAGCAGAATCGCATCGACTGTCAAAAAAGCCTGCGGAATCACCAGCCGTCGGTTGGCGCTGTCGTCCAGCGTGCGCTCCATCCACTGCGTGGCTAACGTGGCCGCCGAGTTGGATTGCAGGCTGATGGCGAACCGGGCCAGCCCGCAGATTCGCTCGGCCCGCATGGGATTGCGCTTGTAAGCCATCGCCGAGGAACCGATCTGCTCCGTTTCGAACGGCTCTTCGATTTCCTTGCGGCTTTGCAGCAATCGCAAATCGGTGGCCGCCTTGTGCGCGCTGGCGGCAATGCCGGCCAGGACGTCGACAACCTGCGCGTCGACCTTGCGCGAATAGGTCTGGCCCGTGACCGGATAACTGGCCGCGAAGCCCATGTGTTTGGCGACCAGTTCGTCGAGCTTCCGGACTTTGGCGTGGTCGCCATGAAACAGCTCTAGAAAGCTGGCTTGCGTGCCGGTCGTGCCTTTGACGCCGCGGGCCTTGAGCTGGCTCAGGCGATGTTCCAACTCGGTGAGGTCCTGCACCAGGTCGTAGATCCACAGGCACGCGCGCTTGCCGACCGTGGTCGGCTGCGCCGGTTGCAGGTGCGTGAAGCCCAGGCAGGCCAGGTCGCGATGCCGCTCGGCAAACGTGGCCAGGGCATGGATGACTCCCACCAGGCGGCTGGCGACGAGTTGCAGCCCCTCGCGCATCAGGATCAGGTCGGTGTTGTCCGTGACGTAGCAGCTCGTCGCACCCAGGTGGATGATCGCCCGGGCAGTGGGACAGACGTCCCCATAGCCGTGTACGTGGGCCATCACGTCGTGCCGCAACTTCCGCTCGTATTCGGCCGCTTTGGCGAAATCGATGTCGTCGACGTGCTGCCGCAACTCGTCGATCTGTTTTTTCGAGATCGACAGTCCCAGTTGAGCTTCGGCTTCGGCCAGCGCTACCCACAGCCGGCGCCAGGTGCTGAACTTTCTCTGCGGACCCCACAGCGTCGACATTTCGTGCGAGGCGTAGCGGCCGATCAGCGGATTGTCGTAGTAGCTCGTGGCGGTCATCGTCGCGCGGCCAGGGTTCGATTGCGAAATGTAATATCCAGGGCGTAGGGTACCATTGCGAGCTAGAGCGTCAACACCCCGGCGTTTTCGATTGCGCGCGGCGCCCGCCCATAGCGCGCGATTCAGTGAGTTCACATATTGGTCAAGTCATCGTTTCCGCCGGGGCCAATTAGCCCGTCGAGGGCGGCTGCCAGTTGCGCGGCGTGCGAGTCGTCCTGAGCGTAAACGCGGCAAATTCGATGGCTCAACGGCAACTGCCGAAAGAGTTGATCGTCGACGAGTGGACGAGGTTCGCCGCGGGCCGCATCCCAGAGAAAATTCTGGCCCATGCTCGGGCCGCGCGTATCCGGGCGATGGATATGCCGGGCCAGGTCGACGCGCAATTTCAGGTCGGACAAGGAAGCCGGCAGGCTGGCTCGCAGAGCTTGCTCGACAAATTCGGCGCTACTGAAAATACTACTGCGTTCGACTTCCGAGGCGGCGAAGACCAGATACCGCTGGCAGGCCATCTTCCAGGGGATCTGGCGATTCAAAAACGCCTGCCAGCGAACGCCCAACTCGCGCTTGCGCGCGTCTGTGCTCGCGTTCCAGCGGGCCACGTCGACCAAAAGCGACCATTCGGTAAACCGCAAGTATTCGTCCATGTGGTCGCGCGGGTCGCCGGGAAACAGGTACTGCTTGCTGTCGGAGAACAAGTCGGCCAGCGTCAGGTCGATGGCGCGAACCGTGCGATGAAAGTAAATCGTGCGAAACAAGTCGGCCCGCACGCTCATGAACTGCACCAGGGCCGACATGCCGCGGCTGTGAATCGTCAGCCCCTGCGGCGAGAAAAAACTGTAGTGCAGCAATCGCTCCATGTCGAACGCGCGGGCGTTGTAGCCCGACATGAAGGCGTCGCGGAGCACGAAGTCCATGTTGTCGATCGTGTAGATGCCGCTGAACAGCGCGCGCAGTAACCGCAGCCAGTCGGGCAGGCCGGCCGGTTCGGCGCCCGGCTTGGGGCGGGCTATCAACAGAGCGATTTGATCCGGATCGAGCTGTTCGTGATCGTCCAGCCGGCTGTTGGGATTGCGGCGCACGCGGCGCAGCAAATCGCCCAGCTCATCGCGAACGATCGCGCCTCCCAGGGTCTCGTGGCTGAGCCCATAGCCCGATAAAAAATGATCGTCGAAGAAATGACCGAACGGCCCATGACCGACGTCGTGCAGCAGGCCGGCCATGCGCACCAGCGACTCCACGTATCCGCGACTGGGCACGTCGGGACACGCCTCGCGCAGGCTCTCGTACAGAGCGGCCACGGCGCGGCTGCCCAGGTGCATTACGCCGATCACGTGCTGAAACCGGGTGTGCTCGGCGGTTGGAAACACCCACCAGGCGGTTTGCAACTGGTGAATCTGCCGCAGCCGCTGAACCCAAGGGTGGTCGATGATCTGCCGCTCGGAGACTTCATTTTGAGCGACGCGCGCGTGGGAAACGAAGGGGATGTAACCGTGAATGGCGTCGTGACTGAGATTCTCGCTTTGATAGTCTCGCATTCAATCCATGCTCGCATTCACCCAATCAAGGCCGCCGCCCCCACACTTCCCGCGCTCGCCTGGTAGCCGGCATGTCGTTTGCAGCGCGAACGCGGTCCGCAACGTGGCATTTTTGCAGCGCCGTCTGTGCAAATTGCCATTGTATCGCCACCGCCCGGGGCTGACACGCGCGATTTGTGGCCATGCGGAAGCATGTTGCAAGACAAAGCGCAGGCCGAAAAAATCGTCAGAGCTTAGCTATTTTGAAATACCGCAAGTGGTCAAGTTTTATTCCGCTTGCGGTGACTCGGACGGTCGCTCAGGCGGTTACCGGCGGCGGATCGGAAATGCCTACTCGGTAAGCAATACGGCGCAGAACGGCGGTGCTGATTGTTGCATGCAGGCGAGCCGATCTAGTAACAAGGACCATTCAAGCATAAACTTAGCGGGCTTTGCCGGCCGGCGGGCTTGCAAGTCTTATGTACAGGCAAGGAGATTCTCACGTGTCGCGACTCTCGAATCGAGTGTGGTTGGCCGCCTTGGTCCTGCTCCTCATTAGCCACGCCAACAGCCGGGCCGCGGCGCCGGCGGCCGAGAGCCTGCTGCCCGATTCGACCAAGGGTTTTCTGGCCGTCGGCTCGCTGGATCAGCTCAGCGAGAGCTGGAACAAGACACAACTCGGGAAGCTGACGCAAGATCCGGCGATGAAGCCGTTTATGGAGGATTTGCATCGCCAGATCGAACAGAAATGGACGCAGACCCACCGCAAGCTGGGAATCACCTGGGATGACTTGAACGGAGTGCCCTCGGGCGAAGTGGCCGTGGCTCTGCTCTTGCCGTCGCCGACGGAAGTCGCCGTGGCCGTAATGGCCGACGTGACAGGCAACCTGCCAAAGGCCAACGCCCTGTTGGACAAGATCCAGCAAAACCTGGCCAGCCAGAAGGCCGTGCGATCGGAGCGCAACGTGCAGGGCACCAGCGTCACCGTGTTCAACATTCCCAAGCACGAGGACGAGCCGGCCCGGCAGATGATCTACTTCATCAAGGACGATCTGCTGGCCGCTTCCGACAACCTGAAGGTGATCGAAGGCATCTTGGGTCGCATGGGCCAGACCCGCACCGACAGCCTGGACAGCGTCGCGGCATTCAAGGCCGTGACCGCGCGTTGCCGCACGGCCGCCGGCGAACTGGTGCCGAACATCCGCTGGTTCGTCGAGCCGTTTGGATATGCCGACGCCACGCGGTTGTCGAGCGGCACGCCCCGCCGCAAGGGAACCGACATGCTCAAGATTCTGCGCGAGCAGGGCTTTACCGCGGTGGACGGCGTCGGCGGCTTCGTCAATTTTGCCGCGACCGACTACGAAATCCTGCATCGTACGTTCATCCATGCTCCGGGCAACAAGGCCGGTGGCGAGCGATTCACGTTGGCCGCCCGCATGCTCCAGATGCCGAACGGCGGCAACTTCACTCCTCCCGACTGGGTGCCCCGCGACGTCGCGGGCTACGTGGCCATCAATCTGGACACGAAGAACGCGTTCGAAAGCTCGAAAACGCTGGTCAACGAAATTGTGGGCGACGAAGTTTTCGAGGACGTGCTGGAGTCGATCCGCACTGACGAAAACGGTCCTCGTATTGATATCCGCCGCGATCTGGTGGCGTTTCTTGGCAACCGCGTGACGATAATTACGGACGTGCAACTGCCCATCACGCCCAAGAGCGAACGGATGCTGGTTGCCGTCGACACGACCGACGAAGCGCGTCTGGCCGACGTGATCAAGAGCTGGATGGAAAAGGATCCAGATACCCGCCGCCGCGAGATCAACGGCCACGTGGTGTGGGAGATCGTGGACGAGAAGGCCGAGTTGCCGATGGTCACGATCGAGAACAGTCCGCTCGACACTGACTCGGCCCCCGCCGAAGAAGAAGAGCCGGCCGAGAAGGCCTTGATGCCGAACTCGGCGGTGGCCGTGACGCACGGGCATATTTTCGTGGCCACGCACATCGACATTCTGGCCAAAGTGCTGATCGAGGCCGACAACCGCCAGAAGTTGTCCGAGAGCGCCGACTACCTGCGGGTCGAGGCGGCGATGGCCAAGTTAGCGCAGTCGGAGCAGTTCGGCCAGGCTTTCACCCGCACCGACGACGCCTATCGCGGCGTGTACGAGTTGCTGCGGACCGGCAAGATGCCGGAGTCCGAGTCGCTGTTCGGCCAGATGCTGAATTCGATGCTCGGCGAGGGCAAAGAGGGCGTGCTGCGTGCCCAACGCATCGACGGCAGCAAGTTGCCCGAGTTCGACATGGTCCGCCGCTACTTGGGCCCGGCTGGCATCACGATGACCACCGAAGCCGACGGCTGGTTGCTGACCGGTTTCACGCTGAACAAGGAAGCCGAGTAAGGGCGGTCGCTGGTGGTCGTCCCGACGCTTGGCCGGACGAGGCTGCCTAGTGCTCGACCTTGGCCCAAAAGGCGTGCAGTCGATCGCCGCGCGTGCGCACGTCCTCCAGTAGCACGCTTAAATCCGGTTCGATGCGCCGGGTCTTGCTGATCGAGCTGTTGTTGAGCGAGATCTTCATCGGCCGATCGAAATCGACCGCTTCCGGCGACAGCCAGACCGTCACGCCCCCCAGGGCGCTGGAAATTGACAGTCCGTTGGTGGCCAGCACTTTGCCGGTGATCTGCACCGGTCGCACGCCGCGAGCCGGGGGCCAGTTCTCCGGATCGACCATGCCGCGGGCCGGGAACTTGTCGGCTTCCAACCACCAGAAATAGTTGTCCCACGGCCGCATCGTGGAGACCGTGAATTCCTTCGGGAAAAAATTGCGCGGCGGGCGGCGATTCATCCAATCGAAAAGATTCTGGATGTCGTCGTGAAAGTCCTCGTGGCCGCGGCCCCGATACTCGACCACCGTGACGTCAAACCCCTTGTTCAAGTAGCGTTCCAGGTGCGGCGCGTTGGCGACCACCTTGTCGCCGTCCAGCTCTCCGCACAGCAAGTACAGCGGAACCAGGTTGGCGTTATTCGAGTACAGCATGCAATATTTTTCGCACGTGGCGACAATCGGAATCACGCCGGCCCAAAGATCGGGATGAGCCAGCCCCAGGTCCCAGGCCGCGTTGCCGCCGATCGAATGGCCGGAAATGAACACGCGATCGGTGTCGATCGAAAACCGCCGGCAGGCGTCGCGCAGGCTGCCCAGGACGGCGGCATGTTCCCGGGCTGAGAACCCGTATTCCTTCTGACCGTCCTTGAGCCAATCGACCGCCACGACGATATAGCCCAGCCGCGTCGCCTGGCCCAGGCGGTTGCCGTTCTCGGCCCGGTCGCCGGCCCACCAGTCGACCTGCTTTTCGGCGGTCGTGCCCGCGCCGTTTAAGGTCACGATCGTCGGATAGCGAACGAACGGATCGTATTGCGGGGGCAACTGCACGTAGTAATTGACGTCCGGCTCGTTCTCGACCCCAACAGGAATGCTGAACTTGTAGTAGCCGGGAGTGCCGGGCGAGGGCTCGGGACTTTCGGTGGGAGGCCGCATGTTGGCGATCAGCTTGGCCACCAATGTCAGCGAGGCCCCTTCCATGCCGTGCAACTGCTCGACGTGCTTTTCGCGCTCCAGCTTGACCGGTTCGTTCAGATACGTGCGCACCAGGCCGCGGACTTTGGCCAGTGAAAGCGAGATGATGAGATTCGTATCGGCCTGGTCGCTGCCGAGCAGCCAACCGCTCACGGCCAGCGAAACCTTTTGCTCGGGACTGAGGCTCATGTCGCTGTTCAGCCGCAGGTACGAAGCCATGCGTTCCAACGTGTTGATGTTCAGCTCATGACTCATTTCCTTGAGCAGACTCTCGCACTGCTGCCGCATCGTGACGTCGCTAACGGCGGCGATTTGCGATTTGAGTGTTTCGAGCGTCTCAGCGACACTCTGTTGCGAGCCGCGATACTGCTCGAGCATCTCGGTGACCTGTTGCAAGGTCTCTCCGGCCACATCCTGCGAGGGAAACTTCTCCAACAGGGCGAAGGCCAGATTGTGTTGCCCCACCTTACGGCGGACTTCGATCTCTTTGACGATGCTGCGCGCGTGCAATTGCCGCAGGGCTTGCACCTGCGCTGCCAGCTCCGGACGCTTGGGAAAGTCGGCCACGACTCCCTCCAGCTCCTTCTGCGCGTCGAGGTAGCGCTCTTGCTGCAAAAACAGCCGCACGATCTTCAGACGTTGCTCCAGGTTCTTGGGATCGATCGCGTGGGACAGGATGGCGTGCAGCGTTTCGCGCGGAATCGAGCTGGTGGCCAGGCGCTGGTCCATGATCAGCGGCGTCTTTTTCGACGTCACCAGGCCTTCCACCTTGCAAAAGAGGGGCGTGATCAGGGTAATCCCCTGGATCACGTCCAACGGGCCCTTGTTGGTCAGCATCGTGAACGTTCGCCGGCCATGCTCGTCGAAGGGGCTGATCTTGATGATCGGACCCACGCGATTGACCTTCGAACCGGTTCGCGCCACGATTTGCCGCACCGCGATCCGTTCGCCGACCTCGCCGGTGTCGACCTCGTCGATCTTCAGCACCTGCGATGTCGGAACAAAGATTCGCTTCAAATTGTCGTCGACCAGCGTGATCGTGGCCGGCTCGTCGGAGCGCGTCGCCGGATTGTCGGCCAGCTTGGCGACCTTGCCGATGCTGCCTTGCAGGCGACGGCCATCCTTGAGCAAGATCGTCGAGGCGTTGACGGTCGCAGGGGCGGCCTGCCAGACGGCAAGCAAAAGCGCGAGCCATCGGACCGATGTCAGGACCGAAAACGACGGTTCCCGGCACGCTCGAAGTGAATGGAAACACCGATCTGCCATGCGCTCTTCCCCAAGCCCTATTCTGTCGGCTGACGTTTGAGAGTCAATCTCCTGGGACTTCGGCGGGATTGACATCGCCGTGCCTAACTCGCATAACTGGCGAAACCAAGGGTTTTGGCAATTGTAGGGAATAACGTGATTTCTCGAACGGTTTTCGCGATACTAGTCACCTCGGCCTGCATTCTGCCGGTCGCGATCACGATCGTATTGGCCGTGGGGCGGCTGTTGGGGGCCATGCAAGACGAGGCCGGCGCCGCCGTGCTGGACCGCGTGGCCTTGGCGATTGGCATTCTGTGGGCGATCGACCTGGTGTGCCTGTTGGTGGCACAAGGAATCAATTCGCTGGGCCCGCCCTCCGATCCCTCGGCAAGGCCCTAGCGGCGAATTGCCGAATACGCTTCGGCGAAACCGCGTGTCAGGCCGGCGTTTCCCACTGCAGGTCGGTGTTCGGGAAGCTGAGAATAAAATCCTTGCCAAATGCCTGTGAGGCAGTCGAAAAACCCCGCGGCACTTCGCCCGCCAGAGTCTTTTCCAAGGCGGCTACGGCCGTTAGCGCCGTGAGCTTGTAGCCGCTGAGCGTTTCCAGCGTGGCCGAAACCGAGTTGCCCTGGTCGTCGCTCACCCGTCCCCAGAGCGAGCTGTGGCCGGTTTCGAGCTCTTGCTCCGAAGGCCCTTTGACTCGCTTGTCGACTTGCCGCTTGGCGATTGTCTGCAGCGGACTCCAGGCCAACAAGGGCAGCAAGAAGCGGAACCGTCGCAGCCGCGCGATCTGCTTGGGAGAGGACGTCGTATAGACCTCGATGTTGGGAATGCCCGTCGAATAGTAGGCGCTGGCCACATCGCCCCAGGGAATGGTCATGCCCAACAGCGATCGCTTGCGAAAGGGAATCTCCATCGTCTTCCAGGCGATCGGCACGTGTCGAATCTCGCCGTCGATGCGGACTCGCCCGCCGCTGGGCAGCGCCTCGACCATCGTCTTGGACGTTCCCGGGCTCAAGCCGCCCGAGGCCGAGAAGGCCAACTGCAAGACCCGCGCGCCGGGCAGTCGTTCGGCCAGCATCGCGGCCAGGCAATCGCTGGGGACTACGTCAAAACCCACGGCGGGCAACAGGGCCACGCCTTCGTGCGCGGCTCGCTCGCTCCGCTCGGCCGCCGACACGATCACGTCGATCTCGCCGGTGATGTCCAGATAGTCGGCCCCGGCGGCCAGGCAGCCCTCCATCATCGGGCCGGCCGTTTGCGAAAAGGGACCGGCACAATGCAACACGGCCCTGCAGCCCCGCAATTTGTCGGCGATCTGGTCTACGTTGTGCAGAGCGAAGCTTAGCGATTCACAGCCCAGCTCCTGTGCAAGAGCCGCCACCGACTCTTGATTGCGACCGGCCAGCACGGGCTTCAGTCCGCGCGCGACGGCCTCTCGGGCGATGAGTCGCCCGGTGTAGCCGTTGGCGCCGTAGATCATCGCGCGAGGCGGTTGGTTCATAGGCGGACGGCGGTGAGCCGAATGGTTAGCGAGGAATCGACAGTCGAACGGTCACGAAACGATGTCGCGCCGCCGGTTCAAGTAGTCCCAGACGACGTAGCGGTCCAAGTCGCGACCGGCGGTGAAAAACACCCGGCCGCGGGTCGACTCGGCCAGTCGATATGCAAACTGTACATCCTCGCTCGACTGCGACCAACTAGGTAATAGAAAAATATTGATCGTAATCTGCTCGCGGTGGCACAACAGGCCCTCGCGCATCGTCGCCGCCTCGGTGCTCGGATCGGGCGGATAGAGCAAATACAGGTGCGGACCGTCGAAATGGGCGGTCGGCAGCCCGTCGGTGATCAAGATGATCTGCCGGTTCGGAGTGTCCTGCGCGGCCAAAAACCGCCGACCCATTTGCAGGGCGTGTTGAATGTTCGTGAAATGCGGCGGAATGTAATACTCGCTGATATCCTCGCGGCTCATGTCGGCCCGCAGCCGCACCACGGGATCGAACACGGTCACGGGCTTGGGCATGAGGGCCGCGATGTCGCCGGAGCGGACCGGCTTGGCGAAGCTGTACATCTCGAGGAATTGCAGATAGTCGCCGGGATACTCTCGCTGGATCAGCCCCTGCAGGGCCAGCGCCATGCGCTTGACGTGCATGTACAGCCCGCCGTAGCGCATCGAGCCGCTCATGTCCATCAGGACCGCGGTGGCGCATTTGGGCGTGTTGCGCGTGCGGTGGATCTCAATGTCTTCCTGCTTGAGTCGGATCGGCAGCCCACCACCGCCGCGGACCATGGCGTTGGTCAGCGACCCCACCATATCCATATTGGCGATCGAGTCGCCGAATTCGTAGCTTTTGGTGTGTTGCAGCTCCACGGCGCCTTCGCCCACCACGGGTCCCTGGTGCCGGCCGGTTCGCGAGGACTCCAGGTTGCTGAAAATCCGTTCCAGCAGTTTGCCCTGGAACAAACGATAGGCCTGCGGCGTGAGGTGGTAACCCTCGGGCCCACGCTCCAGGCCCTGCTGCTCGGCCATGTGACGCAGCAATTCCTCGATCTGCTGTTGGAGCTGATTCAATTTGTCGACTTCGCCCGGCTCGGCGAATTGCGAGAGCTCCTCCAAGTCGATGACGCCGATCTGCGCGGTCTTGGCGGCTTCCTCCAATTGCTGGAGCAGGCGATCGATCGCCTCCAGTTCTTCTTTGATTTCCAACGCCTCGGTCACGCTCATCGGCGTGTGCCCGGTGAAGGCGTACTTACCGGCCAGCTCGTCGACCTGATACTTTTCTCCCAAGCGGGCCACCAACTGCACCAGCTCGCGGGCGAACTTAGAGCGGTCGTCACCGGCCTGGTACCACAGCCGCTCCAAGTCGCGAATCTGCTCGTCGCGAAAGCTCTGGGCAAAGCGCTTCTGCAAATTTGCCGGCGGCTTGATCGACTCGCCCTGGTCTCGATAGGCCTGCCGGGCTTCTTTCTGCACTTTGCGGGTTTCGTACTTTTCCAGGATCTTGCGCTTGCGCTCTTCCAGCATGGCACGCAGCGCGTCGATGCTGGGACCAAAGCCGGCGATCTGACTGGGGTCGAGATGAATCGCGCGGGCCAACTCCTCGTCAGTCAGCTCGCGCATGCTGCCGTACATCAGCAAGTGCTCGAAGGCCGGCGAAACCAGGTCAGGCGGCGGCGCCGTCGGGCTAGGCAAGTTCTTGGGATCGAACTTTTGGTAGGTGTGAATCACCCCGCCCAGTGATTTCGGTTGGTTCATGCGTAGCCGAGCCTTGTTTCGACGATGCTTCTCGCTATTTGATCTCGTACACGATCCGCCCGCGTTGCTGGGCCCGAGAAATCCGGTCCGAGGCATAGAGACCGGCCAGGACAAACTCGACGCACGAGGCCCGCATGGCCGGATCGCTCGACGCGTTGACTTCGAATGCCTTTTCCCAAGCCGGCGGCACGCGCGCCAGCCGCTCGGCGTAGTGGGCCGAGGGCAGCATGTCGCCGACTTCGATCTTCACGCCCTGGGAAAAGATCTCCGAGATCTCGTCCAGCCCATGACGATCGACGTATTCTTCGAAGACCGTGCGAATCGCGTCGGCCATGATCGCATCGAGCACCTGCCGCTCCGACATTTGATGGCTGCCCATCATGTCGAGCTCCAACTTGCCCAGCGACGAGCTGTAGAGGTGCCCCAGGTCGCTGATCCGCGGCACTGCCGGCTTTTCGTTCAGTAGCGCGCCGCGCTGGCGGGCGCTGGCGACCATCGTGCGATAGTTTGCAAGACTGAGCCGCGCGCTGACGCCCGACGCCTGGTCGACGAATTTCGACTTGCGTGCGGCCATGCTCACTTGCTCGATGATCTCGCGCATGAAGTAGGGGACCGAGACCGGGAAGTCGCCCCCCAGCTCGATCCCGGATTCCTGCTCCATGATCTGGATGCCGAGATCCCGCTCGCGTGGGTAGTGCGTGTGAATGACCGAGCCGATGCGATCCTTCAACTGCGGAATCACCTTGCCGCTGCGGTTGTAAGTGGCCGGGTTGGCCGAGAACAGGATCAGCACGTCGATGTCGAAGTTGATCGGATATCCGCGAATCTGCACGTCGCGTTCTTCCAGGATGTTGAACAACCCGACTTGCACCAGCTCGTCCAATTCGGGCAGTTCGTTGATGGCGAAGATGCCGCGGTGCATCCGCGGTATCAGCCCGAAGTGCAGCGCCTCTTCCGCCGACATGCTGGTGCCGCCGGCCAATTTCGCCGGGTCGATCTCTCCGATGATGTCGGCGAACTTGGTGCCGGGCGCCAATCGTTCGGCGTAGCGCGCCTTCCGCGGCCACCAGGCGATCGGCACGTCCTCTTCCGCCTCGCTGGCCACGAAACGTTTGCAAACCCGCGTGATTGGGTGCAAGGGATCGTCGTGCAGCGGGGCTTCGGGAATATCGATGTAGGGAATCTCGTCATCCAGGAAACGCACCAAGGCGCGCATCAGGCGGCTCTTGGCCTGTCCCTTCTCGCCCAGGAACAGCATGTCGTGCTGGGCGATCACGGCCAGGTTGATCTCCGGAATCACGGTGTCTTCATAGCCGATGATGCCGGGAAACAACTCCTCGCCGCTGCTGAGCATGCGTAAGAAGTTGTCGTAGATTTCCTGCTTGACGGACTTGGAAACCCAACCGCTGGCTCGCAATTCGGCCAGCGTCGCTGGTTTGGTCGATGTGGTCATGACGGGAACAGGCACCTGGGGTGAGTCGACTAAGAGTCTATCCGAGAACTGTCGGGGACTGTCCCAATTTTGCAATGGCTTCGAGCAAAATGGGACTGTCCCCCTCTCCGAGACCGCGAGCTACACGATTATAGCGCGCGGCGGTGCGACGCCAAGCTGGTGGCCGGCCGCCGACCCCCGCTCTTGAGCCCCCGCGACACCGCGGCCGGCAGCCGCTTAGCGGCCGTCTTCGACCGTTTCGGCGCCGGCCCGCGTGGCCATTGCGCTCCAAGTGAGTTGATTGATCATTTCGTCGATGAATCGCACGCTGCCATCCCCAAACAGCACGTTGCAGCCGCCCGAGTGCTCGCTAAACATTTCGTCGACAAAGCCCACCGGACTATTAGGCGGGTGGATCACTGGCAGGTGTTCTTCGTGCTCTTCGTCGTGCCCCTCGTGTTCCTCGTGGGGGTGTTCGCTGGGCCCGCTGTGTACGTTGATCTGCGGGGCAGCCGGTTCGCAATGCGAGGCCGGGAACAGGGCGCTGGGGCATGTCACGCTGCCGGGCACGATGCCCACCCAGGTCGAATTGCTGTGCAGCGGTGTTTGCTCGCCCAGGAACACGGTATGGCTCGTGCCGTCGGTGATGTCCTTGATCCGAATGCGACTATTGCGGAACAACGGGCCGTCAGCGATCCGCGACAGGTTCGCCGCCGGTTCCTCCCACACCTCGGCCCGCCCGGCGTTGGCCACGTAGTGGCTGCGGGAGAACTCGGCCAGGCTGTTTCCGGCGGCGTCCATGACCGTGTACGTTTTCGAGTCGTCGCTCACGCTGGGGCACAAATAGGCGCCGATCGACTGTTGGGCTGCCTCGGCATTGGCCGGCGACCAGCAGGGCAGGGCGGGGTCGAACGAATCCCGCACGTTGTCCCCTTCCATGAACGGCAGGATCTGCATCAGGCACGTCCAGCCCGGGCCGGCGTCGCCCGTTTCGGCATCGGCCGGTCCCATCGCTCCGCCCGGCTGCGACGTATAAGCCGAGGCAAAGTGCTTCTTGGCATCGTGGAACGCGATCATGGCGATTCCCATCTGCCGCAGATTATTGGCGCACTGCGTGCGGCGGGCGCTGTCGCGAGCCGCTTGTACGGCCGGGAGCAATAGCGCCACCAGCATGCCGATAACGGCAATCACGACCAACAGTTCAATTAACGTAAAAGCTTTACGAACCCGCCACATCGCTCGATCCCCTCCAGAATAAAGTCAAAGCGCGCCCAACAACGGCGCAGCCTGATTCGCCTGCCAAGCGACCAACGGGAAGGATTTCGATAACATAGCCGCGCGCTTTGCAGCAGCCAGTGCGCGCACGTCGTTACGTGAAATGCGCGCTAGATCCCCCCGCGCTTTAGCTGACGCGGGGCGGAGCGCGAGAGTGCTGGGTGCGCGCCGAGACAGCGATGGTCTCGTGCGTCGCGACGATGCGAAGTGGCTCGACGAAGCCGCGGAGTTCGACCAGTTGCACGCTCTGGGCCGGCACGACCCGTTGACCGGCAGCGCGGCAAATCGTGCAATCGTCGTGGTGGCCGGCGCTGGCGTCGACCAGCGACGGTCCTCGGTGGGTGTCCGGCGAGGCATGGTCGTGCTGGCCATGTTCGTCGTGGCCGTGCGCATGCTGGCATATGTCGCCGGCGGCACCGCCATGCGCATGATCGCCATGCGCATGGTCGTGTGCGTGGCTGTGCAACAAATTGCCCGCGGCGCCGGCCGTCAGATAGACGACCGACAGCAGGCAGGTTGCCAGGCGATTGCGAAATAGGTGGAGCATGGGGGGAGCAGAAACGCCCAGTGAGGCGGACCGACCAGCCCCCACTTTACTTCCTTTGGCTCGGCGCCGTCAATGGAAATGCCGGCCAGTGCCGGCTGAAGCGGCTGCCGGGCCGCCGCTTTCTTACGGTGTATTCCCGATCAAGTATGGCTGGCGCGATACGAGTTTAGCGCCGCGTGGGCCTGGCCCTGATGGTGGGCTTCGTGCCAACTGAGAATGTGTAGCACGTCGAGAAACGTTAGCTTGCGCTGGGCCAGCGGCGGCGGGATCTCGCCCAGTCGGTCGTCACTGTAAGTGGCCAGAGTCGCCAGCAGCCGCTGGCGGGACTCGCCCAGAATCTCGCGAATCGTCGCCGCCGCTGGAATGTCGTCGTCGGGCTTGCTGCCGCCCCGGAAGCGGGGCCACAACTCGGTCCATTGGGCCGGCTTGTCGGGCGCCAGTCGTTCGGTCGCAAAAATCTCCTCGGTAATGCCGACGTGCAGCAACTGCCAACCAATGTGCGCGCGTCCGGGACCCAAGCGATAGGCGAGCGCGGCAGCGGGCTGGGGTAGCTTTTCGATCTCGTCGAGCGTGGCGAGCGTGCGCGCTCGATTGAATTCAAAGCTGCGAGTGAGAATCTGAATCGTGTTCATGCGCGGATGGACCTCGAAACGAGAAGTGTGTTCTGGTATCGGAGATCATTTTAGGGTTCCGCCGGGGCTGCGAACAGCGGGCACGCCTCACCCCTGGAAGCGCGGCCTTGCTGGGGATATGCTGGCCGGACGGCGCGGTCGATTCTAGTGACCGGGCGATTCTAATGACCGGGCGTCCACGGGAGATATAGCGGTGATGCGGTTCCTTCTAATGATGAGTCTGTTGCTGGCCGCGGCGCCGGCCGTGGCGGCCGAAGAGGGGTTCGAATCGCTGTTCGATGGCCGCTCGCTCGACGGCTGGGAGGGCGATGCAAAGATCTTTCGCGTCGTCGACGGTGCGATTGTCGGCGGCACGCTCGAGGCGCGCATCGCTCGCAACGAGTTTCTATGCACGAAGCAGGACTTTGGCGATTTCGAGGTGCGGCTGAAGTTCAAGCTGCTGGGCAAGGGGGCGAATGCCGGCGTGCAGTTTCGCAGCCGGCGCATTCCCAATCACCACGAGGTCAACGGCTATCAGGCCGACCTGGGCGACGGCTGGTGGGGATCTCTGTACGATGAATCGCGCCGCAATAAGGTGCTGGTCGCTGCCGATCCGGCGGTCGTCAAGCAGGCGCTCAAACGGGACGAGTGGAACGACTACGCAGTTCGCTGCCAGGGCCCGCGGATCCAGATCTGGCTCAACGGACAGCCAACGGTCGACTACACCGAGCCGGACGACAAGATCGAGCGCGACGGACTCATTGGATTGCAGATCCACGGCGGCGGCCCCAGCGAGGCCTGGTACAAGGATCTTCGCATCAAGAAGCTTTAGTGGAACAAAACGCAACGGCCACGCGCGATTTCTTGGCCAGGAATTTGGCAGCAGAGCCCTATGCGACGACCCCGTTTTTTATACTTCGACCTGGGCAATGTGATCCTGAACTTCGACCATCGCCTGGCCTGCCGACAGATGGGCGAAGTTTCCGGCGTGAGCGAACAAAAGGTCTGGGATCTCGTCTTTGCCACCGATCTGGAGCTGCGCTACGAGGCCGGCGAAATCAACGACCAGGAGTTCTACGAGATCTTCTGTCGCGAAACGGGCACGCGGCCGAATCTCGAAGCCCTGTTGCTGGCCGGCAGCGCAATCTTCACGCCCAACTTTTCGATTTTTCCAGTGATCGCGGCCCTGGACGGCGCCGGGTATCGCATGGGCATCCTGTCGAATACCTGCCCGGGGCACTGGAGCTACTGCCGCGACGGCCGTTATGGTCTGATCGATTTGGCTTTCGACGTGTACGCACTGAGCTATGAACTGGGGGCTTGCAAGCCGTCGCCCAAGATTTTCGCCGGGGCCGCGGCGCTGGCCCAGACTCCGCCCGAGGACATTTTCTTCACCGACGACATTCCCGGGCACGTCGCCGCTGCGCGCGAGGCTGGTTTCGACGCCGTGCAGTACACGACCACGCAGGCGCTAGTCGATGAACTGCGCCAGCGCGGTTTGCAGTTCAACTTCTAGATTCCGGCCGTGACGCTCGGCTCGCCCACGATCAGCGGATCCAGGCCGCACAGGTCGGCGATCGAATCCACCACGATATCGGGACGGTACGCGTATCGGGCGAGGTCCTCGCGACTTGTTCCACCCGTGAGCACCAGCACGGTGCGGTAGCCCATCTGCACGCCGCCCAGGATATCGGTCTCCATCGTGTCGCCGATGATCGTCGTCTCGGCGGTCGCCAGGCCGATCTCCTTGCGGGCCATGCGCAACATGACGGGGCTTGGCTTGCCGACGCTGAAGGCTTTGAGCCCGGTGGCCGTTTCGAGCATCGCCACGATTGCGCCGCAGCCGGGCCGCATGCCGTGTTGCGTGGGGCAGTTGGGATCGAGGTTCGTGGCGATCAACTTCGCGCCGTCGACGATCATTCGCGTGGCCGCTTCGAACATCTCGAACGTAAAGGCCCGGCCTTCGCCCACCACGACATAGTCGGGCGCATGATCCACAATCGAGTACCCGTTGGCGTGCAAGGCCTGTAGCAGTCCGCCTTCGCCGATCACGTAGGCTGTTCCGTGGGGCAGTTGCTGCGCCAGAAAGCGGGCCGTGGCGATGGCGCAGGTGAAGACGTGTCGTTCCTCGATGTCGATGCCCATCCGTTGCAGCCGGGTCGCCACGTCGCGCCGCGTGCGCTGGCTGTTGTTGGTCAAAAACGTAAATGGCGTTTCCGACGCCTGTAGTTCTGCGATGAATTCGACGGCGCCCGGAATCAGCTCGCCGCCCCGATACATGACGCCATCCATGTCAATCAAAAAACCGCGTTGCATATCTCCAACCCTCGTGAGGTGTTTTGAATTTCTTCTGTCGATAAGAGCCGCTCGGTGTAAATGCGGCCCGCCAGGGCATCCTTGCAATGAACGTGCCGCCGAGCAAGAAGCGACACCAATTTCTAATGATTCTAATGAATTGAGAACTGAAACTTTGCGAGCCCGCGCAAGTCGTTTGATTGCGCCCGGCCGCTGCCCAGCATTTCAGCACCCGCAGCGGCGCTAGCTGCAAAAAAACAGGGCAGGCCGCGTGGCCTGCCCCGATTGGCGTGCATGAATGAATCTGCACGAAGCTGTCAAGCTTAATTACAGATATGTGTTGATGATGTTTTCCAGCAGTTCCTGGCGGCCGCTCTTGTTGGGCGCGCTGTCTCCCTTTTCGAGCATGTACTTCTCGAGCGAGGCGAAGCTCTCTTTGCCAGAGTCGATGCGTGCGCCGATGCCAGTATCCCACGAGCCGTAGCGTTCGTTGAGCATCTTTGCCAGGATACCTTCCTTGCGAATCGCGGCGGCGATCTTCAGCCCATGGGCAAATGCGTCCATGCCGCCGATGTGCGCGTAGAACAGGTCCACCGGTTCGAAGCTCTCGCGGCGCACCTTGGCGTCGAAGTTGATTCCGCCGGGATCCAACCCGCCGAACTTCAACAGCGAGAGCATGCACTGCGTGGTCAGGTAAATATCGGTGGGAAACTGGTCGGTGTCCCAGCCCAACAGCAAGTCGCCCGTGTTGGCGTCGATCGATCCCAGAAATCCCTGGCTGCCGGCATATTCCAGCTCGTGCTGCATGGTGTGGCCGGCCAGCGTGGCGTGGTTCGTCTCGATGTTCATCTTGATGTGATCGGTCAGGCCATACGTCCGCAGGAAGTTCACGCAGTTGGCCACGTCGTAGTCGTACTGGTGCTTGGTCGGTTCCTTGGGCTTGGGCTCGAAGTAGAACTGCCCCTTGAAGCCGATCTGCTTGGCATAGTCGACGGCCAGGTGCATGAAGGCGGCGAGGTGATCGAACTCGCGCTTCATGTCCGTGTTCCACAGATTCTGATAACCTTCGCGCCCGCCCCAGAACGTATAGCCCAAGCCGCCCAGCTCGTGGGTGACTTCCAGCGCCTTCTTGACCTGCGCGGCGGCAAAGGAGAATGCGTCGGCATTGGGGCTCGTGGCCGCGCCGTGCATGTAGCGAGGATTGCTGAACAGATTGGCCGTGCCCCACAACAGGCGAATGCCGGTCCGCTGTTGTTCTTCCTTAAGCACCTTGACGACCGCGTCCAGATTCTTGTTGCTCTCGGCCAGCGACTTGCCCTCGGGCGCCACGTCGCGATCGTGGAAGCAATAGAAATGAACGCCCAGCTTCTCCATGAACTCGAAGGCCACGCGGGCCCGCTTCAGAGCGTTTTCGACCGTATCCTCGGCCGCTTCCCAGGGGCGGTGCATCGTGCCGGGCCCGAACGGATCCAAACCCGTGCCGCGGAAGGTGTGCCAATAAGCCACGGCGAAGCGAAAGTGATCCTTCATGGGCTTGCCTTCCACGACTTCATTTTCGTCGTAGTGGCGAAAGGCCAGCATGTTCTTGCTCTTGGGGCCCTCGAAACGAATCTTCTCGATATCCGGAAATGCGGCCATGATGCTCTTTCTCGCCTCTGGTCAGGAAAAACGATCGGTCAGCGACGAGCTATCGTGGCAAATTGCCCTCAGCCGAGCAAGGGGCGCGGTCGCGACCACGACACCGCTCACGTCTTGCCGGCGGCGCGAGAAGGCGAAGGCATGCGCGCGGGCGGACAGCGCGTCGGTTCGCTGGGAATTTGGACTCGCTCGGGCCGTTAGTTCCAGACGCAGAACAACTGGCGATGGTGCCGCGGAACTTGCGTTTCGGCTTTGGCACGCTCATAGGCCAGGCGATAAATTTCCTGCTGCCAGGCGCTAAAGCCGCTGAGCTGCGGCGGGCAGAACACGAATCCCAGCGGAATCGAGGGCCCCACCGAATTGGAGGGAATCTCGCCGTTGGCGGGCGACTTGGGCGCAGTCGGGGCGGAACGTTTCCCCTTCAGGTGGCCGGTGATTCGATTGATTGCCATACTCCCGCGCTCTCCCCGCAGACTGGTTCCTGCCCCACGCTAGCAGCTCGCTGAATGAGTCGCCGTTTCGGAGTTTAGTCCGCCGCGATTCGATTGAAGCACGGGCGTTTCAAGCAGGCGTGCCGGCGGCACTTTGGTCAATCATTACTATCCTTGTGATGTATATCGTCAATTTGGAGAAGCCAGCAATATGCCGGGCCGGTGGTTGGCGCAAATTTTCGGGCGGTCTCGATGTTACGCCCGGCACCGCCGTCAAGGCTTAGCGGCAGAATCTACGCAAACCGGAATTGCCGATGACAGCCCTCGGATCTTATATTCGCAGTGCTGAAATTTGCCGACCCGCGGCGCGGGAGGCAATTTGCGAAGGATCACCAGAGCGTAACCGACTGGATGACCAGAGGGACGCAAGACTCAAGCGGGCCGGATCGCCGGTATGGACGGAGCGTTTCCGCAGCTAGGCCAAGTTCCACGGCCACGGCATTCGGCTCACAGCGAAAGGATTTTTGCTATGAGCAGCGCGATTCTTGAGAGAGCTCCCTTGGGAGCGACAGGTTTCGGGACCTCGGGAATGAGCATGTCGACCCAGGCATCGCCGGGGACGGGTAGCTTTTGCGTCGTGCCTCGGTGCACGATTAAAATCGAGAAGTGCCAAGGCGGCATGAAGCTGAAATGCGCGTGCGACGACGACTTGTCGTGCGCCACCTTGCAGAATCTGTGCAAGATGCTGGCCGACGGCTTGTGCAGTTGCTGCTGCACGATGAACGGCATTTGCGTTTGCCAGTGCAACCTGGCCTGCGGCATATGCACCTGCGAATACACGAAGGACGGCGTGTGCATCACCTGCAAGAGCGGCGACAAGGCTTGCTGCGAGATGATCCAGGCTTGCTGCGATTGCCTGGCGAAGTGCCTCGATTCGGGTTGCTGCTGCTACGTGTCGTTCCACAACACGCCGGTTTGCTGCGGTAGCTGCTAAAAAATTAGTTCGCTCTCTCGCGAGACAGCGTTTTGTACACCCCGGCTCGACCGCGAGCCGGGGTTTTTTGCGCGCTTGGTTATCCATTGGAGAAAAGTTGAATCACAACGACACGGAGGACACCAAGGAATGCGTGCAAAAAGATTCAATTCATTTCTTCTCCGTGTTCTTGGTGTCGTTGTGATTCGCCTCTTTTGAAGGCGAGTTCTTGATCCTCGCCGCTTTTAGATCCTGCCCTCCTTTATGGATCACCAGCCGCGCGATCTGGCCGTCGTCGCCGGCTTCGAACGTCACGGCCGCTTCGACAAGGCGCCAGAAGAACCGCGTCTTGGACTCGGGATAGATTCTTAACTGCGGTTCCCCGGTAACTTGCGCGAGCAACTGATTTTTCTCGCGCGAAATCGTGACGGTCGCAAACGCGCTGAGCTTATAGCGGCCAACCAGCGGTTCGAGATCCGCTTCCACTACCGGAACAGCCTTGGGCAATTTCAGCGGCTCCGTCTCTCCGCTCATCATCAGCTTCAGCAGTCGAAAACCGACCGCATCGGAATACACCGACGCGCTGTTGACCAACACGACGACTCCAACTCGTTTCTCGGGGGAAAAGCCAGCGAAGGCGTGATATCCGCCAGTCTGGCCGTTGTGCCAGATCACGTGATCGCTGCGTCGGATTTGCCAGGCCAGAGCTTCGTCGCCCCCATCGGCCGGCGATTCGAAATGCACTCGATGCGTGTTCGCGATCGCCCCGTGAAATCCCGTCTTGGTCAGCCCGAGGTTCGCGGCCAGGAATTTGAGCATGTCCGTGGCGGTCGAGCGAAT
The DNA here is from genome assembly GCA_031400775.1 of Planctomycetia bacterium. GTDB lineage: Bacteria > Planctomycetota > Planctomycetia > Pirellulales > PALSA-1355 > PALSA-1355. Next base: position 48,211 of record JANNQN010000401.1, read on the forward strand.
CGCCCCGGCGCCGGCCAAGGTGGGCAAGTCCCAGTTTGCCACCGAATTGCCGTCGGCGTCGTGGCCTTGCGCCAGTCGGCCTCGCAGCGAATCGTCGAGCGTGATGCGAGTATCCCCCATCTCCAGCGGATTGCAGATGCGCGCGAGTAACAACGACTCGTAGCTGCCGCCGCTCTTGACCGCCAGCGCGTGCCCCAACAGGCCCATTCCCAAGTTGCTGTATTCGGACTTTGTGCCCGGCTGACGCGCCAGCTTATGCGCGGCAAGAAACTGAGCCAACTGCTCGACCGTGTAATCGGCAAACGGATTGGTGGGATCCTTGGGCTTGAAATTGCTGGGCATCCGCGGCAAACCGGAACTGTGCGTGACCAGGTCCAGCAGCGTAATTTCCCGCTCGCCCTTGGGCATGGTCATCGTGTCGCCCAACAGTTGCTGAACCGGCTGATCGAGCTTGACCAGGCCGTCCTCGACCATTTGGGCTAGGAGAAGGCCGGTAAAAACCTTGCTGATCGAACCGATTTCGTACACGGTGTCGGCGCCGGGTGCGTGGGCATCTTTCTCCGAGACGCGTCCGTACCCTCGGATCTGCGTTCCCTTTTCGTCGATCAGCCCCACGACGGCGCCATACAGCCAGCCGCTATCCACCAGCGGCCTGACCAGCGCGTCGATTTTTTCCGGCGCTGCCACATCGGCAGCACGGACGGATGCGGCGCTTAGCAATAACACTAGGATGAGCGGTCCGACCCAAGCAAATAACTTCATCGTTTCCTTCTCCGTGTTCTTGGTGTCGTTGTGGTTACCCTTGCTTGAAGCAAATAGTTTCACCACGACGACACGAAGAACACAACGTATGAAGGAAAGTGCTAACTCATCTTCCGGATGATCCAGTCGCCCAGGCTGGGCCACAGTTGTGAAACGGCAAACACCAGTCGAGCCCGGGAGGGGACGACCAACTCTGGCTTGCGCCGCTCGCAGGCGCGCAAGATCTGCTCGGCCAGTTTCTCGGGCCGCAACAAACCCACTTTGGCGCCGGCCCCCGGCTTGCGCGCGCTGGCCGGCAGCGAGGCGAGTTTTTCGCTCGCATACTCGCGCGGCTCGTCCCGCGCGATAGGGCCCGGCGAAACCAGCAATACATGCAGACCCTGCGGACCAAGTTCCAATCGCAGTTGCTGCGAGTATGCGCTGACTGCGTGTTTGGTCGCCGAATAGGCGCCCATATATCGGGCCCCCGTCTTGCCGGCCAGCGATCCGATATTCACCAGGTGCCCGCGCGCTTTGAGCAAATGCTGCATGGCCGCGCGCGTGCAGCGCACCAGCGCGATCAGATTCAGCTCCATCAATTCGGCGAATTCCTCGGGCGTCGTGGCAATCGCCTCGCCGCGGGCCGATCGGCCGGCGTTATTGACCAGCACGTCGAGCCGCGCAAACTTCTCGAGCGTGGTCGTGAACAGCCGCTCGACGTCCTCGGCCTTGGTGATGTCGGTGGGCACGGCCAGGACATTTCCGCCGCGGGCGAGCAATTCAGCGGCGACAGAATCGAGCTTTTCCGCGCCGCGGGCCGCCAGGACCACGCTCGCGCCGCGGTCGACCAGCGCCCGGGCGATGGCGCGGCCCAGCCCACTCGATGCTCCGGTCACCACAGCGACCTTGCCTTGCCATGCGTTCATGTGGTTGGCCGATCCGAGGGTCCGTTCGCGGGCACGCGAATTTCGCCGATTAACCGACGCTGCGAACCGCATACGGCTCGCGCTGCGCGCGCTTGAGCATGCTGTCGGCCTCGCTGTCGCCGACGAACTGTTCCTTGGCGGCATCCCAGGTGAGCTTGCGCTGCAGGCGGATCGAGAGATTGCCCAAGTGGCAGGCGCTGACCGAGCGGTGCTGGCTCTCGACGTCGGAGATTGGCCACTTGCCGAACTTCCAGGCCTCGAAGAAGTTGCCCATGTGGTCGCCCATCTTGGCCGTATTGCCTTTGAACAGTTTCTCGACGTCGGCCATCACGGCTTCCTTGAGCTTGGGGTCGGCGTCTTGTTCTTCAATCGGTTTGCCGGTGATCCGACCTCGATTGACGAACATGCGGCCCGCTTCACCTTCGAACAGCACTCCCTCGTCGCCTGGCGGCTGGGCCAGCATCTGCACGTGTATGTCTCCCGGATACAGGTAGTCGACGGTCACGAGCTTGGGCGTGTTGAATCCGCCGGGGATCTGCGGAAGCTGGGTCTTCGTGCCGTCAATGGTCATCGGCCCCGAGTTTTCGACGTTGAGGGCCCAGTGCGCCACGTCCATGTGATGCGCGCCCCAGTCGGTCGCGATCCCGCCCGAGTATTCGTACCACCAGCGAAAGCGAAAATGACTTCGCTCCGGACAATAGTCGGCCTTGGGCGCCTGGCCAAGCCAGAAGTCCCAGTTCAGCCCCTCGGGCACGGGCTGGGTCGGAAACGGCCCGCCTTCTTCCGTGGACAGCGGGAGCTGCACCG
>JANNQN010000402.1:0-8483 GCA_031400775.1 Planctomycetia bacterium
AAGTCCGAAGTGATGTGCGTCGAAAAAACGATACTGCGTCCGCCGCCGGCCGCGATATCGAGCACCACCTTGAGGAACTCGCGGCGGGCCGAAGGGTCGAGGCTCGCCACCGGCTCGTCGAGTAACAGCAAGTCGGGCTCGTGCCCCAGGGCCAGCACGATGGCCAGCTTCTGCAATTCGCCGACCGACAAGGTTCCGGCCCGGCGACGCATGGGAATCTGCCAGTCGCGCACCAGATCCGCGACCAGGCCGTGATTCCAACGGGCGTAAAACGCTCCGGTGTAGGCGATGATGTGCCGCACCTGCATCCAGGGATAGAGCTGCGGATTTTGCGGGACGTAGCCGATATGCTCCTTGGCCCGCGCGCTCAGATTCCAGGCCGGCTCGTCCAGGATCGTGACCGTGCCGTGTTGCGGTTTGGCCAAGCCGAGCGCGCAGCGCAAGAGCGTGGTCTTGCCGGCGCCGTTCTTGCCCAACAGACCCACAACCGATCCGGAGGGGATCTCGAGCGTCACGCGATCGAGGACCGGAGTTCCGGAATAGATTTTGGATACGGCTCGCATCTCCAGCACGGGTTTGGCGTTCATGTTCCGTCGAGCTCCTTGAGGGCGCGTTCCAATAGCGATCGGACTTGCTTGCCCGAGAGTGACAATTGATGGGCCTCGGCCGCGACCTGTCGCAGCAGGGGCAAGAGCTGATCCTGTCGCTCGCGCAGGTTACCGTTGGCATCGCTGCGCGGCGCTATCCGCATTCCCTGCCCGCGCACCAGCTCGAGCGCGCCATCCCGCTCCAACAGCGAATAGGCCTTGGAGACGGTCATCGGGTTGACTTCCAATTCGAGTGCCACCTGGCGGACCGAGGGCAGAAAATCGCCCGGCTGAAAACGGCCGGTGGCCACGTGGCGGCGGACCTGGTCGACGATTTGCCGGTAGATCGGCAAGCCGGAAGTGGGAAAGACTCGGAATAGAAAGTCGGCGGCCATGCGCATTAGTGTAGTAATACACTAATGGGAATGCAAGGCGAGCATATAAAAAAACTGATTAAAACTCTTACTTATTGAGTTTGTTTATTGAGCTTTTCGACAAGCAGTTGCAGGCGGGCGCCCGGTCGAAGGCCCGAGGCATGGAGCGCGTCGAGAAAGTCCAGCGCACCTTGCTTGCTGAGGCGAGCTAGAGGCTGTTCGACCAGCGGTCCAAACGGCTCAGGCCGTTCAATCGCCTTCAAGAGGTCCGGTAACAACTCGGTTAGCAATAGCCGCCGCACTCGAAGGCTTGCGCCACCCGTCCGTTCGTCCGGGGTGTACCAAGCACCCGCGGCAATCGAAAATTGGGCAACGTCGTCCGAGGCCAGCCAATCGCGCAGAGTCGCGACCAATTCCGGCGCGGGAGGTTCGGTCGACACCATCATCTCCGCCGCGGCTTGGCGCACTTTGGGCGACGGATCTTTGAGTTTTTTGATAAATAGCGGAACCGTTTCCTCACGCTGCGCGACGATCGGAAGAACGACCAATGCAAACCAGCGCTCGTTTGCATCGTTGCTTTCCAGCGATTGTAGAATCACGGGCCTAACATCGCCGGCCGGCATCTTCGGAAAGGCCTGATACACCGCCTGCATATCCGCGTCGGCAATTTGCATGGTGTAGTCGCGGGCCGCTTGTATGATCTGCTTCGCCGCTTGAGGCCCATAGCCGTGCCGTCCAAAGGCTGCCAGCGCCTGGATCGCTTCGGCACGCCTCTCAGGGCTGAGCTCATTGCGCAATTCTTCGGCCCAGCTCTCAAAGTCCTTGCCCTCATAACGCACGTTTTTTCCAGCAACCGTCGTGCCTCCATCGGCCGGTTCACGCCTTGCTGGTTTGCTAACGGCCGATTCGCGTGGAGTAAGTTGGTTCCGCGGCTCTGAGCTAATCAATTTCAGCTTGTCCATGTGCAACGCCAATCGCTTCTGCAGATAGTCGAGTTGAAGTTTTGACTTCTCGTAGTCCGCCATTAGCCGGTGCAATTCCGCCAACGAGACCTTCTCGTTGCGCTTACCCGCGCTGTTTGCGATGCCGAGCACTTCCTTGGCTAGTTTCAGATCGATGTGGGCTTGTGTTATCTCCTTCTCGATTTCGGAAATCGTGATCTTCAAATCCACGACCCGCGTCGCCTCGGCCGTTTTCGCGCTTCCTGAAGAATCGCCGCCACGATGCGTCGCCGGCACGTCCGCTTCGGCCAGCCAGCGTTCGGCCTCGGCGACGTAATAGTTGGCGGCCCGCATAACTCTCGTATCACCGCTGCGCATGCCCTCTATCTCTATCTTGTCGAGCAGGCCGTTCTTCTTTTGCAGGTTGCGCATGCGATCCAGGTGAGCCTGGACCGCGGCCGTTTTCTGCACGTCGTCTGTCGCAGCCGCCTGCGCCGCCGCCATCCACCGCAGAGACCAATCGTATATTCGGTCCATCGTGACCGTCTCGGCGTCGTACGCGGCCAGGTTAGCCTCGTATGCCGCGCGGGCTTCGTCCACCATTTTTTGCACCGCGACGTCGGATGCTTTTGAATTCGGCTCCTCCGGCGCCTCGGGGCCAATTGCAGGGGCTTTTTTGCTCTGAAGCAAATTGAGATAGGGTAACGTCGTCGGTCGGGGGGCGGGCTGCTCATCACCCAACGGAGCTTTAGTCTTGATGGGCTCCGTTTCTTCGGCTGATTTCTTTACTTCAGCAGTCGGCTGCTGGGCCACGAGGTCGATCTGCACAACGCTGGCTGCGGCCAGGCACAGCACGATGGCGATCAATGAAGCTTTTTTCATCAACGAGTCCTCCGTCGTTGGTCCCGACAGAACGCGACGAATGCGGGCTGCCAACGAACGACCGCGCGCCGCGGTGCCGTAAAATGTGGCACGCGGACCCACCTGACCCAGTCGCACTAGCGCGTTGGCATAGTCGGTGGTCGCATCTTCGCCGGCTGCGGCGCGATCGCAGGCCAACTCGGCAGCTTCGTCAAACTGGCGGGCTGCCCACCAGGCGGCTGGGTTGAACCAATGCGGCAACGCCAACACCCGCGCGACCAGCGACGTCCAAATATCGCCGCGCTGGTAATGGGCCAACTCGTGGCGCAGGATCGCCGTCCGCTCGCGGGCGTTCAATTCGCGCCACAAAGGCTCGGGCACGATGATCTCAAAGCCGCGCGGCAGGCGGCAGAGCAGGGGGCCGAATTTCTCGGTCATGCAGAGCGGAAATTCGCGCCGCACGCCCGCGCCGGCGAGCAACTCGCGCCACTCGGCCTGATGGACCTCGCCGACCGGCGCCCGCCCCGCCAGAGATCGCACGAACAACACATAACCGACGCCCCAGGCGGCCACGAGCGCCGCTCCTCCCAGGGCCCACGCGCCTAGCAGCACTAGCTGCCAATCGATTTTCTTGGTAGCGACAGGCAGTTGAGCAACTGGCCCACTTGTCGTCGCGACGGGCGTCGTCGACAAGACCTCATCCGAATGCGGGGCCAACTCAATCGCCTCGAACGGCGGTTCGCGGTCCACAAGTAGCTCGCCCGGTGCCAGTTCATTCGGCGCGAGCTGCACGGTCGCGGTTGGCTCAGATGGTAGCGCTGCGTACCAAGGAACCGTTAGCGGCATCCGGATAAAGCTCCAGCCGACCAACAGCACCACGAGCCATGCCAGGCGATGGGCGGCTGGCCAACTCGGCCGGGCGATGCGCAGAACCAATGCAGTGACAAGCGCCGCGGCCACGAGCCAGACTGTCGTTCGGCCCAAGGACCAAAGCAGCAAGGGGACGAAATCGTTCATGGCTAACCTGCACTTTCTGCGAGAGATGACTTGCGAATTTCGCCCCTATTTTTTCACATCCTTGGCCTTCCGCGTCTGGCGGTCGGCTTCCTGAATCAATTGCTTCAGCTCGGCAATCTCGCCGCTCGATAGCGCGCGATCGCGCACCAGGTGCGCCACCAGCGGCACGATATTGCCGCCGCTCACGCGTTCGAGCAGCAGATCCAGATGCCGGGCGCTGACTTCCTCGGGCGCCACCGCGGCCGTGTAGCGCGCGGGCCGGTCGGCCGAGCGCGTGACGACGCCTTTCTCGACCAGACGATTGAGCCGGGTCTGCATCGTGGTGTAACCGATCGTTCGGCCCAGTCCGGCTTGCGCCTCGGAAAGCGCGACCGATCCTTGCCGCCACAGCATCTGCAGGATTTCCATCTCGCCCGCCGACAGTCGCGGGCCCTTGGGCTTCTTCATGCGAACCTCCATTTCATGACCCATGTCGTAATCATAATACTACAGGCGTCATAAAACGCAACAGTGATTTCCTGAATTTCTATCTCTGTGTCCGTTCGGCTGCCTTCGTCCCGAGCTCAGGCCGAGGGGAGCTCACGGCCGAAGCCTCGGAGCCAAGTAGTGGACCGACTACGCTTATTTGTCTGGTGCCACCGGCTCCGCCAGACCCTCGCCCAGGTCGGCGCCGGCTTTGCTGAATAGCGTCCCAATGGCAGGGGTCCACTTCTCTACCCCGCTACGACGAGGAACCGCTAATACACGCGAATGAACGCCAATCAAGAGACCAGCGGGAATGTATTCGCGACTATTCGCGTGCATTCGCGGTCCACAATTCAAAAAGTAACTCGTGGCGCTTACCCTCGCTCGCGCGTTGGGTTAGTGTGCCGATGGCGTTTGCACATGGAAGATGTCCGTGCCAGGGCGACAAATAAGCGTAGTCAGCCAAGTAGGTCACGCTTTAGCGTGACACTGAACGACTGTCGGCGCTCCTGTCATGCCACGGCATGACCTACCGGACTACCCAGCCAGGGCTTCGATCAACTGGCCGATGTCGTCCTCGTTGCAGTAGGCGTGCGGCGCAATCCGCAGTTTGCCGCCCCGCGCGCTCAGCACAACGCCGGCGGCCAGACAGCGATGCTTGACCTCCAGCGAGTTTTGGCCCGGCATTTCGAAGGAAACGATACCCGAGCGGTGATCGCCTTCGCGCAGGCTCGACAGCTTAGCGCCGGCTTGGCTCAATCGCTCGCAGGCCAGGTCGGTGATCTCGACCAGGCGTTGGCCGAGGGCCTGCTGCCCCAGGCCCAGTAGCAATTCCAGGCTGTCGGCCAGGCCCAGAAAGCCGACCATGTTTTGCGTTCCGCCTTCATAGCGGGCGGCGGAATTCTTGAAATTCAACTCGATACGACTGTAGTCGGACGCGTGCTCGACACTGTGCCAGCCGACGCCGACAGGCCGCAAAAGATCCAAGTGCTCGCGCCGCAAGTAAAACAGCCCGGCGCCTTCCGGCCCCAGCAGCCACTTGTGTCCGTCGGCCGCCAGAAAGTCGATCGGCGTGGCTTTGACATCCAGCGGAAAGACGCCCAGTCCCTGAATCGCGTCGACGAACAAGTGCGCTCCGCGGCGCTTGGCCAGCGCGGCGACGGCGTCGAGATCGGCCCGCCATCCGCTCACATACCCGACCCAACTGACCGAAATGATTCGCGTGCGGCTATCGCAGGCGGCCTCGAGCGCGGTTAGATCGAGGCGGCCATCGACGGGCGGCACGCGCCGCGTTTCCACGCCGCGCGACGCCAGATTCATCCAGGGATACAAGTTCGAAGGAAACTCGTTTTCCAGCGTGACGACATTATCGCCCGCGACCCAGGGATATCCCTCGGCCACCAGGCCGATGCCCTCGGTCGTGCTGTGTACAAGCGCCACTTCGGTCTCGTCGGCTCCCAGCAACTGGGCCGCCAATTGCCGTGTGGCTTCGACGCGACGGTGCCAGGCGGGCCAACATGTGTCCCCCTCGGCGGTCGCCTGTGCGGCCCACTCGACGATCGACTGCTGGGTTGTGGCCGGAAGCGGCGCCACCGCCGCGTGATCGAAATAGGCCCACTTTCGCGCGATGGGCATCTGCGATCGAAACTTTTGCCAGAGATTCGTCGGGTCGGAAAGCAATTGGGGCATCGCGCGATTTTAGCAGAAATATCGGAGGTTTTCGCCACCCAACGCGTGAACTATACTAGTTCGACCAGACCAGCCATCGACCGCCGCCCGAAGGACCTAGCGAGAATGCCCAAAGCGTTGACGATTTCAGGGATGGCGATAGCGGCTTCGTTTTTCCTGATGTTCGGGCTGGATCTCGTGCTCGGATTCCCCTTTAGCGGCGCAAGCAAGTCGATGGACATTGCTTTTCTGATCAGCGCGCTAATGCTCGGCTACATGAGCTGGAGCACGTTTCGCGAGCAAGTCTGAGGGACACTGTGAGCCGCGAATGGACGCTAATGCGCGCGAATGGTTACGAAGAGAATCAAATCCGATTCGCGTTTATTCGCGTAATTCGCGGTCGTGTTTGGCGTGCGGCGACTGAAGGCTCTGTCGCCTCGTCACTGGCCGTGAACGTGTCGAAATAGGCTGCAAGGTGGCGGGGCTGATTATTCCGAAGCGAGCCTAATCGGCCTTCCATCGAATCATACTGCTGGACGAGCCAGCAGTGGCACCGATTCCTTGAGGCGGCCCGCGCCTTAGGCGGCCGGCTGCAAGATCGACCGAGACGGCTGACCCTGGCGCTGCGTCGACAGTCGGGCCGCCATCGCACCAATTGTCAGCACCTCAAGCAGCCCGGAATCGCGACGGTGCTTCACGTGTCGCAAGACGCGCTGCAACAAACGGTACGAGGACAATCGCGCCGCCATGCGGGGCGCTTCGATAACCAGTTGCGCCAGTCCGCCCTGGGCAATCGTCTGATCGATCGCGGATCGGGCCGACCGCCCACCGCCTCCGCCGGGCCACCAACGACTGCCGCCGGGCAACGTGATCGTGACCGGGAAGCTCCATAGGCCAAACTGCAGGGCCCGCGATCGCAGCGCTCGATTGGCCGTGGACTTGTCGGTTCGCATGTGCCGCACGGCCGTTATCCCGTGCCTGGCGGCCAGGCCGGCGTGGTCGAGCGCGGGCGATTTGACGACGAGCGTGGAAACGGAATGTCCGGCGGCGCGTCCGCCCTCGATTCGCCGGGCCAACTCGCGAGCAAAACGGCTGGGCGGGACATCACGTCCCGTCCAGCTCGCTTCGCCCAGGATGGCGATCTCGTGCTTCAGGGGCGAAGCCGCGAGGCATTGAGCGCTCGATATCGCCGCGGGGTCGGCCACGGCCAAAGTTGCGGGCAGCTTGAGTGCGTCGAACAGCACCGCGAGGTTGTCGCCAAGCTGGTCCATTGCGCGCTGGGCGACGAGGTCCAAGCCTGCGGCGTCCGCGCTCCAGTCGATCGAAATCGTCAACACTCCGCTGGCAGGGCGCGCGCTCATGATGGACTCCCGAGTCGGCTGTCTGGACGGTCGTTCTCGATCGCGGGTTCAATTCTGTCACTAAGAGAAATCGGCTCCGCGGCACGAGCGACTCGACGAAAACCCGGTCTGCCGTTCCCTGTCGATTGGATGACAAACGGGCCTAAGTGCGGAGTCCGAAATAGGTTGAGCTGCGAATTGCCGGTCCGCCCAGCGCGCCCGCGCGATCTATCCCGGCTGCCTGTCTTTCTCAACCCGACAGATCGCGGCCACCAGATCGGCAGTCGTGGCCTGCTGGGCCTCGGCCGCGGGCTCGTATCCTAGCTCGCGGAGCGTTTGCGAAGTCAGGGGGCTGATCGATGCCAGCCGAGCACTGGCCAATTGTCCGGCGAACATATTGGCGAGCGAGCGGGCGATGGCCGAGCTTGTGACAGTGACCCAGTCGATGTGTCCCTCGCCGAACAATTCGCCGATGTGCTGCTCGCACTCGGCGACGTCCTGGCTGGTATAGACGACCACCTGCTCGACCTCGGCCCCATGCGCGACCAGTTGCTCGGCCAAAAGCTCGCGTCCTCGGCTGGCGCGAGCCAACAGAAATCGCTTGCCCGCCGCGTCGTGCTTGATCGCCTCAATGAGCCCTTCGGCGCGAAACTCGTCCGGCACCAGGTCTGCCCGCAGATGGTATTGGGCCAATTCGTCAGCAGTGCCGGAGCCGATGGCCGCCAGCTTGATCTTGGCCAGCACGCGCAGGTCGCGGTGCTCGAGAATTCGATCCAGCAGCGAGCGAACGCCGTTGGCGCTCGAAAACACCAGCCAGTCGTAGCGGTCCAATCGCTCGATCGCCAGGTCCACGCTCGCCCAATCGGCCGGCGGCAGAATCTCGATGGCCGGCTGCAAGAACACCTGGGCCCCCAGATCCGAGAGTGCCTCGGCCAACTCGGAGGCCTGATGCGCCGGACGCGTCACCAGCACGCGCACGCCAAACAGCGGCCGGTCGGCAAACCATCCGCGCTTCGGCGCTAGCGCTGCCACGGGACCGACAACCACCAGTGCCGGCGGACGCAACCGTCGAGCCACGATTTCATCCGCCACCGTGCCGAGCGTACACGTAATGGTCTCCTGATCGGGCCAGGAACAGCGCCGCACGATGGCCGCGGGCGTGTTGGCGCTTTTGCCGGCCAGGATCAGCGCGGTGGTCCATCGCGCGGCCGTCGTGATTCCCATGTAGAA
>JANNQN010000403.1:0-3306 GCA_031400775.1 Planctomycetia bacterium
GGATACACCCCAGGCGCGGTCGGCGTGACGAAGCTCAGCTTTTCGGTCGAACGCGGCTGCAACAGCGTGCTGGCCAGCAAGACCTTGTCGGACTGCGGCACATAGTTCCTGGCGGCTGCGCCCGGCTGCTGGGCCGTGTCCTCGGCCATCATGCCCAGCTCTTCGAGCGAACCGCTTTGGGCGATCACGAAATTGTGCGGCATCAGGTCGGAATTCTCGAACACGAATTCGACCGGTTTGCCGGCCCGCGCGACGATCGTGTCGACGTCGTACGACATCCGCTCGAATAGCGTGCCCACGCGAATCACCCGCACACCCAACTCGCCCAGCTCGGCGCGAGTCGAACGGGCCTCGGCCGCCGGCAAGAGCGATGCCAGCGCGTCGGCAAACTCCAGTGCGTCGAGCGCGTCGGGCGCCGTGCGCTGCTCGGTCGGAATCTTGCGAATCGCGGCCATGACGGTCGTCAACAGGGGCCGCGCCTGATCCTTGGGCCAGTCGGCGCGGCCGATATGCTTGAGCGCGCGGATGGCGGCGGCGCGATCTCGATCCTTGACGACAAACGGAGCGATCGCGGCAAATGATTTGGCTTCCTGCCCGCGAACCTGCGTCAGCGCCAGCATGGCGGCCTGCCGCAGCGCGACCGACGGATCGGTCTGGCCGACCTGCACGGCGGTGCTCGTGCGCGGAGCCTCGATGCGATCCTGGCGAAAAACTTCCTTGCGGGCGTCGTCGAGCACCACCACCGAGAATCCCTCCAGTCGCCGACCCAAATAGCCATCGGTGCGATTGTGAACCACGACCGACTCGATCGGCACGATCGAGCCCAGATCGACTTCCCACCAGGGGTTGGCCGTGTTCTCCTCAGTGTGTGTTTGCCCACCATCGCCGTACTGGCCGCTCGTGTTGCCGTCGATCGCGCGCTTGGCGTCGCCGCCATTGCTGGAATTCTTCTGCGTTGCGCGTCCCGGCCGGGCCGCGTTGCGGCCGCCGCTCGTGACTTCGACCTCGGCCAAAGTCAGCGTGCCCTTGCGCGGCAGTTCGATGCGCACAAACCGGCCCGCGGTGCTGTCGGGCTTCTTGTTGGCGGCCAACGATTTCGGCAAGCCAACCAAGAGCGGCTCGATGCGGGGGTAAAGTTGCGCCCGCAAACTGGCATCGGCCACTAGCGGCAGGCTTTCGACCAGATCGCCCAGCGATCCCACCGACTGGCTGGCCAGTTCCCAAGCCTTCTCGGGCGATTTGTCGACACCGATCAACGACACAAAGCCAATCTGCCGCAGGATCGGCTGCCTGGCGCTGGTGGCCAGTGTTTCCAATTCCGCGCGGGCTGCGGTCAGCTCGCCGGCATTGCGCGCGGTAAGTTGTCGCACCAGATCGAAGACAACGCTCGTGTCGACCTTGCCTTGCGACTGATCCAGCGCGCGGATGGTCTCGATGATAACGTCGGTTTCTTTCTTGTTGTCGAACTTGGCGAGCGATTGCACGGCCTGACGGCGATCTTCGTCGAGCAAACCCGGCCGCTGGAGCATTTCCAGGCAGACATCGCGACTGCGATCGCGCTTGAGCAATTGTTCATTGCTGATGTGGCGCAGCAAATAGCGCGAGCCGGCGGCGGTTGTCATGGCCACATCCTGGCCATTGGCAAGGGCCTTCTTCCAATAGGGGTCGAGCGTCTTCAAGGTCTCGCCGCGAACGTAGTCTAAATATTCATCGGTTGGATGCTCGGCCGCGATCACGGCCACCTCGACGGCCTCGGGCTCAGTGAAAAAGCTAGCGGCGCGCACCGCCTCGAGGCGAACCCGGGGATGCTCGTCGGCGGCCAAAGCCTTCAGCCGGCCCCGCGGATCGGAAACGCGATCGCGCCAATAGCACAATACGCGCGTCGCGGCGGCGCGGGCGTGGAAATCGGACGACGCCAACACCCGTTCCAAGAGCGGCGCGTTGACCACGTTGTGATGTTGATGGACCCACAGGGCTTCGAGCAGGTCGTGCTCGTGGCGCGGATTCTTCTTGTCGAGCCGTTTCACCCAGGCGTCGAGGGCGGCGACCACTTCGTCGCTCTTACAGCCGCTGAGCTCGATCTTGGCCCGATAGCGCACGCGACCATCGGGGTCCTTGAGCAAATCGAGCAGCTTGTCGATCGGCTCTGCCGCGATCGTGGCCGGCGTGAGCAGCGGCCGTCCCTCGGCCGTGACGCGGTAAACCCGCCCCCAGGTGCGGCCCCGACTGGGATCTCGCAGGTTGTGTTGCATGTGGCCGATGATCGGGTTGTGCCAATCGGTGAAGTACAGCGCGCCGTCGGGTCCGATCTCCATATCGGCCGGTCGAAAGTTCGGATCGCTCGACGACAGAATCGGCTCCTCTTCGGTCGCGGAGAAGCTGGCTCCCTTGTCGAACACCTTGTATCGCAGGATGCCTTGAAAGCCGATCACGTTGCCGACCAGCAGGTTGCCCTGCATTGCGTCGGGAAAATGTCGGCTCGCCAGATACTCGATCGCGGGGCACGGTCGCGTCCGCGGCTTGTAGACCTGGGGCGGTGCCGGGTGCTTGTTTGGAAACTCGACGTGGCCCGAGAACAAGGCCGCGTGGTAGGGATTCGAGCCGGTGCCATCGACGACGATGTCCTGGCCCCAGTAGTCGAAGGCATGCCCATGCGGATTCGCAAAGCCGTAGGAAACGTACACGCCCAGCTTTTGCGCGCGCGGCTCGTAACGAAACACACCGGCGTTGGCCAGCCGTAGCGAGGGGGCATAGGGAGTCTCGACCTGCGAGTGGTGAAACGTGCCTTCCTGGAAGTATAGGGCTCCGCCCGGGTCGAACGTAAAGCTGTTGGAGGTGTGGTGCGTATCGGCCGAGTCGAGCCCGCTCAAGACCCGCTCGCGCGAGTCGGCTTTGTCGTCTCCGTTGTTGTCCTTGATGTACAGCAGGTCTGGCGCCATGGCCACCAGCACGCCGTCCTCCCAGAACTCGAAGCCGGTCGGGTTGTGCAGGTGGTCGGCGAACGTGGTGCACTTGTCGGCTCGGCCATCGCCGTTGGTGTCCTCGAGAATCAGCAACTTGTCGTTCATTTCCTCCTTGGGCTTCCAGTGCGGATAACTTTCCCAGGCGGCGACCCACAGGCGCCCCTTGGTGTCGAAGGCCATCTGCACGGGATTCACCAATTCGGGAAACATGGCTTCGTCCGCCACGAGCGTTACCTTCAGCCCCTTGGCCACGGTCATCTTGCCGATGGCTTCTTCGCCGCCCAGGATGACGTGCTTGCCCCCGGGCAAGGGGCCGGGCTTGTTGGTGACGACCTCCACGAAC
>JANNQN010000404.1:0-49878 GCA_031400775.1 Planctomycetia bacterium
GAAGGCGGGCATCCGCAACTTGTCGGCCAACCCCAGCGAAGACGCCTTCGACAGCCTCGACAAGCTGTGCGAAGAGTACCAGATCCGGATCGCGATCCACAATCACGGACCCGGCGCCCGGTATGACAAAGTCTCCGACGTGCTCACGGCCATCAAGGGGCGCCATCCATTGATCGGCGCCTGCGCCGACCTGGGCCACTACATTCGCTCGGCCGAAGATCCGGTCCGCGTGATCAACTTGCTCGAAGGCCGGCTGTACGGAATCCACTTGAAGGATTTCGCCGACCAGAAGGACAAGACGAAGGGCGTCATCCTGGGTCAGGGCCACCTGGACACCCTGGCCGTTTTCAAGGCCCTGCGGAAGGTGAACTTCCCCAGCGACGGTTGCCTGGTGCTGGAGTACGAAGAGAATCCGCAAGATCCGATCGCCGAAGTGCAAGCATGCCTGGCCGTGGCCAGCGAAGCTGCCCGCAAGTCGGCCGGTTAATCGCACCCGGGGGGCGGTTCAGCGTGTTGCGCTTTAGTGGCTCGCGCTGCGCTCATTTAAGGATGTGACGGCACACAACGCGTGCTAGCAGAATTTCACTAGCAGCGAGTTCGTCGCAACTATTCGGTTCGCCGTATTTTTCTCCGCCGGCGCTAGCACGTCGTTCTCGCTCGACCGGGGGAATCGGCACGAATGATTCCGCTTCGGCGAAGTTATCTCGGACTTTGGGTCGATCGCTGCCGACGATAAGTTATGTCGTGTTGACAGGTTGTGCCGCAGACGGCTATAAGCATCCCCTCAATCGGGTTGAATCCGAGGGGAGAGCTGCCCCCCTGCACCCATCGGCCTCTCTTCTTCATAAGGCATCGGATCCGCTATGGCATCACCCACGTCGACGATCTCGGGTCCAATCTCCGCCGCGCCGAACCAAACTTCGAAGTTGCTCACCGTGCTGGCGGAGTTCGTGATCCGCCGCCGCATCTTGCTGTCAGGGATAATACTCGGCCTGTTGATCGCCGACGACGTCGCCTTCGGCCCCAAGCCCCACGACCTCGTCAACTACCGCGATCCGCTGAGCATGCTGGGCGGCGGGCTGGTGCTGTCGGGTCTGGCCCTGCGAAGCTGGGCCGTGGGTATCTTGCGCAAAGACGCCGAATTGACCACCACCGGTCCTTATCGGTTGATCCGAAATCCCCTGTATGTAGGTTCGTTCATGATGATGTTCGGGTTTTGCGCGCTGATCGCCGACCCGACGAACGTCTGGTTCATCTTGGGCCCGATGTTGATCATGTATATCATCAAGGTCCGACAGGAAGAGCGGCTGCTGTCGACGAAGTTTCCCGAACAATGGATTCCGTACTCGCAAAGCACGCCCCGGTTCTTTCCGCGACTGAAGCGGGTCAGACTGGACGCCGATTGGCGCGCCTCGCAATGGATGCGCAGCCGCGAGTACCAGGCACTGGGCGCCACGATCCTGGCTCTGGTAGCGATTAAGGTCTGGCACCTCGTCTGACGGAAGACTCGCGAGCCGCTCGAGGATCTCAGGACGACAAGCTTCGATGCGGCTGATTACCCGTTACGTTCTTCGCGAGATTGGCCTGGTATTCCTGGTCACGCTCGTCTCGCTCACCGCTTTGATGATCTTGATCGGAGCGGTTCAACAGGCCGTCGCGCAGGGCCTGGGCCTGGCGCAAATCGTGCAGCTTTTTCCCTACCTGCTGCCCAACGCGCTGCTGTTCGCCGTGCCCGGCACGATTCTGTTCGCGGTTTCCAGCGTCTACGGGCGGATGTCGTCGGCCAATGAGATCACGGCGCTCAAATCGTTGGGGCTCAGCCCGATGGTCGTGCTGTGGCCGGCCCTGTCGCTGGCCGTGCTGTTGAGCCTGGCCACGGTCTACCTGAATGACCTGGCCATGAGCTGGGGCCATCACGGCGTCCAGCGGGTGGTGATCGACGCGCTCGAAGACATCGCTTACGGCGCGCTGCGCACCCAAAAGAGCTTTGGCCGGGGGGCGTTTTCGGTCGTCGTGGAAAAAGTCGAAGGCCGGAAGTTGATCAATCCGTTCTTTTCGCTTCCGGCCCAGGACGGCGAGGGCAGCGTCACCGCGCGAGCCGAGTGGGCCGAGATACGCTCGATTCCCGGCTCGGGCAAGTTGACGTTGGAGCTGTACAACAGCACGGTCGAAGCGCCCGGCCATTACGCGGCGCTGCCCGACGAGAAGTTCGTGTACGAGGTCGAGCTGGTGCCGCAAAAGGGCTTCGGCGATTCGGGGCCAGCTCACTTGGCGCTCTGGCAATTCCCCGAGGCCACTGCACGGCAAAAGGAGTTGATCGAGGAGCACGAGCAACAGATGGTCGCAAACAGCGGCTTTCAAATGTTGACCGGTGACTTCGACGGCCTCTCAGGCGGCGGCTGGAACGACGGCGCCCACCGATTGCAGCATCTCAAGTGGCAGCTCTATCGCATGCAAACCGAGCCGCCCCGCCGCTGGGCCAATGGCTTCAGTTGCTTGTGCTTCGCGCTGGTCGGGGCCACGATGGCCATTCGCATGCGAAACTCCGACGTGCTGACCAGCTTCTTTCTCTGTTTCGGACCCATTCTGCTGGTCTACTATCCGCTACTGATCACGGGCACGGATCGGGCCAAAGCCGGCGCGATCAATCCGTATTGCGTGTGGCTGGCCAATGTCGCGCTAGTCGCCTGGGGGTTGTGGCTGCTCAGGCGCGTGATTCGCTATTGAGCGCCGCGCGTCTAGATTTGGATCTTCTTCCAGCGGCCGCGGCTGAAGCGGTAGCTAATCAGCGCGCAGCGCACTAGCACGTCGGCCACCATGGCGTACCAGGCGCCGTTGATGCCCCAGCCCCAAACGATGGCCAGCAAATAGGCCGCCGGAAGCCGCACGCCGAGAAAGCCAATGAAGGTGAATGCCAGCGGCCAGCGCGTGTCGCCCGCGCCGCGCAGTGCGCCGGTCAGCACCTGCACCAGGGCCAAGGGTGGCATCGCGATCGACACGATCCGCAGTAGCGCCGGCGCGATGGCCGCCACGCCCACCTGCGCCGGGCTGAGAAACAGGTGTACGAGCTGATTGGCGCCGAAGAACAGCACCAGCCCGGCCGCCGTGAGCAGCGATCCGCTGACGGCGCAAGCCGTAAGCACGCTGCGGGTCGCTTGCCGGTAATCGCCGGCGCCGAGGTACTGCCCGGCCAGCGTGGCGGCGGCGATCTGAAAGGCATAGCCCGGCAGATAGGCCAGCGACTCGATGCGAATCGCCACGCCGTGCGCGGCCACTTCGTCGGTGCTCAAGCGGTTGACGATCGAGATGAAGGCCAGTTGGCAGCCGACGATCGACAGCACGTCGATTCCGCCGGGCAAGCCGATGCGCAGAATCCGTCGCATCATCGCCCAGTCGGGGCGGAACAATCGCGGCGAAACGCCCAGGCCTCCGCGTCCCCGCAATAGCACGACCGTCGGTATCAATCCGCCGGCCGTCAGTCCGCAGGCTGCGCCGATCGGCAGTGCGTCCCAACCCATCTCGGGCAGCGGCCCAAGGCCCAACAACAGCGACCAGGCCACGGTGATGTTGATCAGATTCACGATCACCATCGTGGCCAGGCCGGTCAACATGTCGCCGGCGCCGCGCAGGCAGCCGATGCCGACCGCCTCGAGCATCATCATCGGCATCACCCACACCAGAATTCGCAAGTACCGAGTGGCTAGCGCCGCCGGCTCGCCTTCCAACTGCAACAAGCCGGCCAAATGATCGCCCCACAAGACTCCGACGGTGGTGAACGCGATCGCCAGGGCGGCGCCCAGCAGAAACGACTGGGCTACCACGCGGTTTGCCGAAGGCCAATCCCCTGCGCCGACGAAGCGGGCGGTCATCGCCACCGCGCCGATCGAGACAAACGCGAACAGGTTGGTCAGCATCCACATCGCGTAGCTGATGACCGTCATGGCCGCCAGGTGCGATTCTTCGAGATAGTGGCCGGCCAAGAGCGTGTCGGAGAAGCCGACGAGCATCACCAGCACTTGCTCGGCCAACACGGGCCAGACCAAATGCACGAGCGGTCGCAAGGTACCGGGCGTCTGGGAGATGGAAGCGCGCACGCCAGACCCAGGGAGTGCAAAGGAACTGCGGCCAAGGCGCCGGGGCCATGCTTTGGAGTGTTGCCCGCCACGCCGCACGAAAGGTAGACCGGATCGCTGCTGTCGTCAATTCAGCGCCGTCGTTCCGTCGATCAATTCGCACGACGCTTGACAGTCGCGCCGGGTCTGACTACATTCACGGGTGGTCGGACCGCCTCGAATTGTGCCATTTACGCAATTGTTTGGCGGTGTTTTTCATGCAGCTTGTCGTTCGCAACGCTTCTGTTTGGGCATTTTCGGCCCTTTTTGGCTGCATTTCGCTGTTTGGTCCCGGCTGGCATCGTTTTGCCGGGCATCACTTCCACGGCGCTTCTGCACATTGCTCGCACGTTTGCGATGCGCACTGCGGTCCGGAATCGACCGCGGAACACTGCGCTGCCGCCGATCATTTCACGTGCCAAGACGCCGACGATCACGACCATGGCCCACTTTCATTGGCCACGATCAAAGCCACGGCGAGTGATCATGACTGTCCGATTTGCAGCTTCTTCGGACAAGCCCAATGGGTTGCCGCTTTCGAGCTCGCTGAGTTCACTTGCGGCGTTTTTGAAGTCTCCTCCGAGGCCCAGCAGGCGCCGTTTCTAGCCTGGCTCGGCATCTATCGCACTCGGGCGCCGCCGATCGTTTGGGCGACGTGCTGAGGACTCCTTAAGGAGTAACGCTGGGATTAGCAGGCGTTTTTGCCTGCGCGCTTCCACCGGTTCCGAGATTCGAAGTCGATTTTCCGTGACTCTGCGCGCGTAAGCGTCCGCGGACTTTCACGGCAATCGGCGCGTGCTCGGTCGGCGCACGCGCGTAGTTGGCAGGGGCGTGACCGACACCTGGCCGACAGAAATGCCTCCGCTTCCGGCAGGCGTACCGAGCGATTGAGCGGTCCGACCAAACCGCGCTCGTGCGCCTCCGGAGCGGAGCTTATTGCCGATTCGTCTCGGAGAGGGGGACAGTCCCATTTTGCTCCCAAGGCCTCGCAAAATTGGGACAGTCCCCGACAGTTCTCGGATCGGCAACAACATTGTCGCAGCGCGCCTCCGCGCTGGACACGCTATTTGATAACCGCCTGAGAGAGTCTGCAATGTGCCGCCGAAATGCGTTTACGCTCGTGGAACTTTTGGTCGTGATCGCCGTGATTGGGCTGCTGGTGGGATTGCTGATACCCGCGGTGCAGGCCGCTCGCGAGAGCGCCCGGATCGCCAATTGCGCCAGCAACATGCGGCAAGTCGGCCTGGCGATCAGCCGGTTTTGCGATACGCACCACGGCCGCTGGCCCGAGACAACGCACACGGTCGAGGCCGATCCGGTCACCGGGCTGTACACCAAAGCTTGGATTTACACGATCGCGTCGTACATGGAGGACGTGGATGCGATTCGCATCTGTCCCAGCGATCTGGCCGGTGAATTGCGCTTGCGCGGCAAAGGCACGAGCTACACGATGAACGGCTGGCTATCGAAGGAGGCGCGGCCGCCGTTCGACAGTCGCCGCAAAGTTCCGGCAATGTCGAAGACGATCGTGGCCTTCGAACTATCGGAAAAGAAGGACGTGGGAGCGATGAAGACCCAGAATCCCGCGGACATCGACGTCTTCAACGATCACGTCCATTCGTTCAACTGGTTTAGCACGACGAACATCAACCAGAAAAGAGTGTTCACCGCCATCAGCGCCGAAGTGGCGGTCGATCGGCATGCCGGGACGTCGCATTATTTGTACGGCGACGGCCACGTGGAGTTGATCTCGCAGGAACAGATTAGCGAGTGGGCGGAGGCAGAGTTCAATTTCGCCAGACCGCCCCAGTAATTTCGCCACGCACTCAAAACAGGAGGACCGCTCATGCGATTCGACACCAGTTGACCCCTCGCAATTGCAGCGAGCCATTGTGCTCGTCACACGCATTGTCAACGCAGGATGCTTCCGGGGGAAATTAAAGCGTATTTTCGAACTTGACAGATAACTCGATTACCCAAGAGAGGTTGTTTCCCATGCGTTTCCTGCATTTGAGTTTTGCATTCTTGATTGCGATTGCCGGCGCCGCCAGCGCCGTGGCACACGAGGACGTGGTTCCCTATGCCCTGGGCGGAAAGATCGTGACCGGCGGCCACGACGACGTGCTGGGCACGGATAATATCACGCAACAAGTCTTCGGCTACGATTTCGGCGAAGATCCGTTTGATCCCTATATCATTGGCGATCCCGGCTTCAACAACGGTGCCTTTGCCATTGGAGTCTATCCGAACGATGGCCTATTGCCGGCGAACTTTACGCTGGGCTTCAACGTGTTGACCAATCTTCAATTCTGGGATGGCACCGGCGCCGTATCATTCGCGGCGGCCTTGGCCGGGATCGATTTGGGCATCAAGCGCGGCAGCAATACCGTGCATATCGACGGCAGCGGCCAAAGCGGAACCGTGCCGACAATTGGCAGCACGGGCGCCGCCGGACGACTGCACGTGCATGTCGAGTCTCAATTGAACGCGGCCGACGGCACCGATCCAAACCTGCCCAACGCCCCTGACGGCATTTACCTGGTAGGTTTGGATTTGAAATTGCCCGGCTCGGGCTTGGCCAATTCCGACCCGATCTATTTCGTCTACAACAACGGACTAGGCGAAGAGACTCACGACGAGGCGATCGATTGGGTGCAGAATAACCTGATCGTGCCGGAGCCATCGACCTGGGCAATCATGGCGATCGGCGCCGTGGCGCTGGCCGCCACCGCACGCCGCAAGCGTGGTCGGAAGCGACCAGCCGTTTCGTAACGCCGTCAAGGAGAGTTCCCCCCGGAACGCGAGCGTGCGCGGCTGGCGACGTGCCAGCATCGAGCCGGCCGCGCGCTCGTTCTGGGGGATTAGTTAGGCGAACAGCTCGGAGATCGGCTTGCCGCCGTTGGCGATCTTGAGCGGTCGCCCGTTGGGGCTGGTGAAGGTGGTTTCGAGCGGAATGGCCAATGACTTGCAGATCGTGGCCATCAGGTCTTGCGCCGTGCGCGGCTCGCCGTCGACTTCCGTGCCGTCGCTATTGGTGCGCCCCACGGCGATGCCGCCCTTCATGCCGGCGCCGCCCACCACGGCGCTCCAGCAACTGGCCCAATGATCGCGCCCCGAACTGCCGTTGATGCGCGGCGTGCGGCCGAACTCGCCCATCCAAATCACGGCCGTGCGTTCCAACAAGCCTCGCTCGTCGAGATCGCTCATCAAAGCGCTCATGGCCTTGTCCAGGTCCGGCAACTTGTTTTCGCCGAGCGTGCGAAAGTTGTCGCCGTGCGTGTCCCAGCCGCCCGAGTCGACTTCGATGAACGGCACTCCCTGTTCCACGAGCCGCCGGGCCATCAGGCAGCCGCGGGCAAAGTTGGAGTTGCCGTATCGCTCGCGCACGGCCAACGGCTCGAGGCTCACCTGAAAGGCTTCCATTTGCTTGCTGGTCATCAGACTGACGGTCTTGTCGAGAACGTTGGCGTGATCGGCAGCCGATTGGCCGCGATCTTGCTTGACGAAGTTTTTCTCCAGCGCCGCCAACATCTGCATCCGCTGGGATAATCGTGTGGCGTCGATGCCCAGCTTCAGATTGCGCACGTTCCCGTCGGAGTTGACCACGAACGGGGCATGGGCCATGCCGAGAAAGCCCGGCCCAACGCTGCCGCCGCCAACCGCGACAAACGGCGGAATGGCCAACTCCAACTGCCGGGTCTGCTCGGCCAGCATGTGGCTGACTACCGAGCCGTAGCCGGGATGCTCGAGCGACGGGTCGGGCACGAAGCCGGTGTGCATGTGATATCGCCCGCGCATGTGATCGGCTTCGCGCGTGCTCATCGCGCGAATGATCGACAGGTGATGCATTTGCTTGGCCAGCAGCGGCAGATGCTCGCAGATCTGCTCGTCGCCCGAGGTGGCGATCGGGCGGAACGGCCCGCCGGTCGGGGCGCCCGGCTTGAGATCCCAGATGTCGATTGTCGACGGTCCGCCGTTCATCCACAGCAGGATGGCCGCACGTTGATTTTTCTTGAGCTCGGCGGCGCCGTTGCGCAGCGCCGCTGCAAACGACATGGCGGGCCAGGCCAGCGCCGAGGCGCCGGCGAGGTGCTGGAGGAAATGGCGGCGGTTCATTCCGGGCGGTGCGATCGTGATACTCATAACTGCAAGTTCTTAGTGGTTCAAAATAAATTCACCCGAGTTGAGCACCGCCCACCACACGTCTTCGAGCGCCTTGGCCGGATCCTGCCGCAATAGCATCAGCTCATTGGCCAGCGCGATCTCCTGAGCCGTTGGCTTGCGCGCCAGCGCCGCCAGGTATAGGCGTTGGATGCGGACGGCGTTGGTGAGATTTGCATCGTTGGCCATGCGGTGCAAGCGACCGCCTTTCTCGCCGCTGGTGGCCTTGGCGATCAAGTCGCCGTTCATCATCATCAGCGTCTGCGGAATGGTGCCGTTGAAGGTCGTGCCTTCTTCCTTGTCGTCGGTGCCGAACGAAAGCGTGAACTGCTTGAGCCATTCGCGGCGGGCCGCCTCGTGCGATTCGGTGTCGAGCGTTGCCTTATCGGCTTCCGTGGCCACGACCAGCGACTGGTACAACTCCTCGGGCCGCATCTGCCGCATATAGAAACGGCTGAACAGCGGCTTTTCGCCTTGCGCCGGCGCATCTTTCTTGTTGCGGGCGATAATCTTGCTCGACAGGCCGTACGGTTCGGATAGGAGGATCCAGCGCACGAGCGTCTTCTGGTTATACCCGCGGCTGGTGAACTCGCCGGCCAGCGATTCGAGCAACTCGGGGTGGCTCGGTGGATTGTGGGGGCCCATGTCGTCGATGGGACGAGTCAGGCCATAGCCCAGGAAGTGCGCCCACATCCGATTCACAAGCGCCTTGCCGAGATATTCGGAGCCCACGATCAGCTTGGCCAGTTCCACGCGGCGATCGACGTCCTCGACAAATCCGCTGTCGGTCTTCAGCTTCGTGCCGTCGACGAAAACGGGATAAGCAACCTTCACCAGGCCATTGCGCTGCTCATAGAACGAGGCCGCCTTTTCCGGCAAGTTGTCTTCGCCGGCGAAATCCTGGTTGATCAGCTCAACCGACTCGATCTGCCGGGTTGCGCCGCGATCGAAACGCCGCAGCGCGCGGGTCTGCCGGAAGAAAGCGTTGAGCTCCCAGAACTGGCTCTGCTTCCAGTCGTTGAACGGATGGTTGTGACACTGGGTGCATTGAATCTGCAGGCCGAGAAAAACTTGCGACGTCTTGGTCGTGGCTTGCACGCCTTTCTCTTCCAGATTGCCGGCCATGAAGTTTACGAAGCCGTTGAAGCCATCCTCGCCGGGCTTGCTGACTCCCTTGGCCGAGATCAGTTCCAGCGCCAACTGATCGTAGGGCACGTTGCCTCGAAACGCCCGCCGCAACGACTGCTCCAGCCCCTGGCGATTGACGAGCGAATTGCGCTCGGTGCCGCCGCTGCGGCCAATCAGGATGTTGGTCCACAATGCCGACCAGTTGCGGGCATATTCGTCGACGTAGTCGCTGCCCAGCAG
Source organism: Planctomycetia bacterium (assembly GCA_031400775.1). Classification (GTDB taxonomy): domain Bacteria; phylum Planctomycetota; class Planctomycetia; order Pirellulales; family PALSA-1355; genus PALSA-1355. Next base: position 9,642 of record JANNQN010000404.1, read on the forward strand.
GCGATCGGCCAGCCGCGCTTTGCGCTCCCGCGCCGGCTCGCTTTGAAATCGCTCCAACTCTTCGACGGTCGGGATCCGGCCCAACACGTCGAGAAACACGCGACGGCACCACTCGCCGTCGGTGGCCGCCGGCGACGGCGACACCTTGTGCTTGTCCCAGTGGTTGCGGACGTGCTCGTTGATGAGCGCGATCTGCAAATCGGGCGCAGAAGAATTGGCCGCGGCCGGTTCGCGAGCCGAGGTTTTTGACTGGGCCAGAAGCGCGGCAGGCGCGAATAATAGATGAAGCAATGTGGCTAGCGCGGCAGCGAACACTGGCAAGATGCCAGTGGCACCGAGCGGACGGCCGAACGCAATGATTCCCTGCGTCTGTGCCATACAGAAGTTCGATCGTGCTACAGGCTCGATCCGCGGCATTCCCGGCGAATCGAGTAGTTCGACATTTCAACCCGGGGTCGAATGGTCACTGGGCAGAGTTGGCCGACATCCTGCCGGAGAGCCTGCCCGCGACCGCCTAAGAGTTCGTAAATCGGAAGAAGATTTATTCCGAAAAGGCAAAAGGTAGGCTTGGCAGCAGCCAGAGAGAGTGTGTTATTTCGACACACATGTATCATTTTGCTGTATTAAAATGCAACAGGCGAGTTGGGACCTGCAACTGCTGAGGGTCCCAACTCGCCTTTGTAAGCACGGAAACGCGTCCTGATTCTTCCAGTCTCGAGCTGGCCTCCACTGTTCCTCTCAGCTCGTAACCCGTTGAATTTTCTGCGTTTCCGTCGTTTGTTGCCACACCTCTTCTGCTAACCGGCCCCGAACCTGTGCTCTTCTCTGTACCGGCCCCGGGTCGTCTTTCTGTTCCGCAGAGTGGTGCCACTCTCAAATCCGAAAGGGAGTAATGCAAACACTGCGCCAGAGTGTGCCGTCAAGCACTTTTTCCCTTGGAAAAGTTCTACGTCGACGTCGTGGTCCGGCGTCGAAGGGGGCAAGTCCTCAGGCCGTTTCCCTGAACTGAATCTGGTGCAGCCGGCGATAGATGTCGCAGCGGCCCATCAGTTGGTCGTGGGTGCCCAGGTCGGCGATTCGCCCCGAGTTCATCACCACGATCCGATCGGCCAGGGCCAGCGTGGCCAGGCGGTGCGTGACGATCAACGTCGTGCGGTGGTGAATGAACTGCTCCAACACCTTGTGAATGAGCTGCTCGCTCTCCAGGTCGATTTGGCTTGTCGCTTCGTCCAGGATCAGCACGGCCGGGTCGCGCAAGATGGCCCGCGCCAGGGCGATCCGCTGGCGCTGCCCGCCCGACAACCGACCGCCTCCCTGACCGACCAGGGTCTGGTAGCCGGCTTCGAGCTTCTGTTCGATGAACTTGTGGGCATGGGCTTGTTTGGCGGCCTCGACGACCTGCTCGCGCGTGGCCTGTGGGCAGCCGTAGCGAATATTGGCCAGCACCGTGTCGTCGAACAACAGTGTCTCTTGCGTGACCAATCCAATCTGGCTGCGCAGATCGCGCAGGCGAACGTCGGAGAGCGCAATTCCGTCGATGCGAATGCTGCCTGAAACCGGATCGAAGAAGCGGGGAATCAAATTTACCAGCGTGCTCTTGCCGCAGCCGTTGGGGCCGACGATGGCGATCGTCTCACCAAACGGGATTCGCAAGTCGATCTCGTCCAGCACTGGCTGGTCGGCCGAGTAGCGAAACGACACCCGATCGAATACCAGGTCGCGGTGGTGCCGCGGCAACGCTCGGGGGCTGGCCGAATCGCAGATCTTGGGCTGCCGATCCAATAGCTGATAAACGCGATCGGAAGCGGCCGCGGCCCGCTGCAGCTTGTTGAACACCTCGGTCAACCGTCGGGCCGGATCGCTCACCCCGGCCAGCAAGCCGTAGAACACCAGCAATTCACTCAGTGCCAGCGGCCGGCTGCACATCTTGATGCCCAACAGGTGCGTTTCGCGGTTCATCACCAGATACGCGCCGACCAACGTGGCCAGGCAGATCGTGGAGATGCCCATCACCTCGGTGACCGGATTGATCAGGCCGTCGAAAAACGCGATCCGCATGGCCTTTCGATAGCACTTCTTGCTGGTCACGTGGAAGCGGCGACGTTCGTGGCGTTCCATCGTGAAGGCCTTCACGACCTTGATGCCGGTGAACGTTTCGGCCAGGATCGCGTACAGCGACGACATTTCCTCCAGGGCCTTTCGATTGGCCCGCTTGAGCGTTCTGGACAGGAACACGATCAAGAAGCCCGCCACGGGCGCCATCACTAGCGACAACAACAACAGTTGCCAGCAGATTAAGGCCGCGCCGATCAGGCAGACGACCATCTTCAGCGGTTCCAGCACAGCGCGGCCGAACAGGGTCTGAATGCCGCCGGCCACGTTTTCGATGTCGTGCGTAAAGCGGCTCAGCAGGTCGCTCGTACCGCTTTCGTTGAAGCTGGCCAGGTCCATGCGCAGCGTGCGGCGATAGAACGACTTGCGCAAATCGAACGTGGCCACGTGTCCCAGGCGGTTGACCAGAAACGTGTTCAACGTCAGAAACGTGTCTTTGATGATCGTGGCCACGAGCAGCAGGGCCACGATATACACAAGTGTGCGAAACGGATCGTTGGGCAGGTACTCATCCACCCAGGGCTTGAGCCGCTGGAACCGAGCCAGGCCACGCTGGGCCGCGTCGCGGCGGGAGACGATCGGGCTCAACTCCCGCTGAATTTCCGCGGCCCGATCGGCCGGCGCCTGCTTGAGTTCCTGCTCAAGCTTTCCTTCGGCGGCGGCGTACCTGGCGATGCTCTGTTGGCTCTCATCGATCACTTCATCGATGCGTTGGCCCAGGCTCTGGTTGTTGGCCACGACTTCGATCAGCGGCAGCAAGATGCCGATGTTGCCGCCCCACAAGCTGGCGACCACTAAGGCGCATACCGCGGAGAACCCCACGGTCCAACGATAACGCAGCGCAACGCGCACGGTCCGCGCAAAATTGCCCATCCTGGATTGCTTTCTGGCGCGAGTGGTTTGGACGTTTACTGGGTCGCTTGGCGCCTGGATTCCGATCCGCGCCGCCAAGGACACTTCCGGCGAGTGATTGACAACGAGGGTTTTACTGGCAGCCTCGCCGCCCTCAAAATCGAGGCCGGCGGCGCAAGTTCTAAGTCGGCCCCTTTTATCAAATTGGGTCTGGCGGGCCAAGTCCGACAGCGAGCGCCACCCGCGCTTCCGGCGGATTCGCCAATTCTCCTGGCTTCGCTCGTCCGCGCCCCTAGCGGTGCCTGGCGTGCCGGTTCCAGGCGTTTTAGGGCTTGGGCCGAGGCTGGCGCTCGTACCTGTGGTGACGATTTGCTGAACTTTGAGGGTTATGCGGTCGATAGTCAGCAGTGGGTGGTAATTCGCTAATCAATGAACGTGGCGCCCCGGCGGCAAGGACTGCCGCGGCGGTCATGGTGGGCGAGCTTAATTTCCGGGGGGGCTCTCGAGCTGAATTATTGGCCGCGCAGTGGCGCGGGCGGGCGAAGACCCCAATCAGCGAGAAAGGATTACAAGCGATCATGAAACGTGCGACTTTTGCGTTGTTGGCACTCGTATGCCTGGCCAGCAGCAGCGGATGCTGCTGTATGGACCGGCTCTTCTGCTGGGGCTGCCGCGGGCCGTGCGCCTACGGCAATGAAGGGCCGTCGTATGGCGGCGATTGCGGCTGCGGTGGTGGCGGATGCTCCGACTGCGGAGGCTACTCGGGCAAATCGGGCGGCTCGGACGGCGGCTATGTCGAGGAACGTGGCGGCCGAATGCCCGCAGAGGCGGTTGCCGCGCGGCGTCACCCGGCTCAGGGCCATCCCCACGCGCACCAGCGCCGCAACTCGGGCGGCGAATACGAATTTGCCGCTGGCCCGCCGACCGGCGCCACCAGCTATCCGTACTACACGACTCGCGGTCCTCGCGACTTCCTGGCCCGCAATCCTCGCAGCATTGGTCCGTAAGCTCTTAGGCCAAACCGGTCCGATCGATCGATTCATGGGCCAGCCGCACGTCATGCAACAGCGCATGCAAGCGGCTGGCCCTTTTTATTGACGTCACTAGATCCTGAGAATCGATCTCAAGGGGGCCGCGCGAATTGGCAAATCGTTCGCAAGCGCGGTTGCACTTTTTCGCCATTTCGCTATTCCTATGAAGCAGTAGCCCACTCGTTCGCCGATTCGTTGGGCTTTTGACACACGAATGCCGGCCGAACGCCTGGCCTGTACAATTCGACAACGGCCGTCGTCGGTCGCCGAAAAAATCAAACCGCCGGAGCAACGACCATGTTCAGCCAAACGGTCCAAGACGCAATCAACGAGCAGATCAATAACGAATTGATGGCTTCCTACGCCTACCTGGCGATGTCGTGCTACTGTGAGCGGCAGAATTTTCTAGGCGCGGCGAGCTGGCTGCGGATTCAGAGCGAGGAGGAATACGGCCATGCCATGCGGCTGCTCGATTTTCTGATGGCCCGCAACGGCACTATAAAGCTCAAGGCCGTTCCCGAGCCCTCGGACAAATTCAAGAGTATCGATGAGGTTTTCGAGCAGGCCCTCAAGCAAGAGCAAGAGGTGAGCGCCAAGATCGATCTCTTGTATGAGCTGGCACTCAAGGAAAAGGCCTTTGCCGCTTTGGTGCAACTGCAATGGTTCATCACCGAGCAAGTGGAAGAAGAACGAACGGCTCGCGAGATCGTGGCCAAGCTCCATTTGCTCAAGGACGACCCGGCCGCCTTGCTCGATCTGGATCGTGAGCTGGCGACGCGGGGCAAGAGCAAATCTCGCGGCGTAGCCACCGAGACCACGTAGCCGTGCGACTCTGCTAACATGTCGCGCCGGCACGGTCGTCGTGGCGCGTCAATGATGTGTCGAGATAACAAAGATACGAAGATCGACCACCAAGGGCACGGAGAACTCACAGGATTTGTATTGTTCCCCTCCGTGTCCTCCGAGTCTCCGTGGTTTTCTTCGTTCGTAATCTGTTGCCATCGGCGATAACGCTGTCCTAGCTCTGCATCAGCTTGCCAACCTTGGCGATCAGATCGACGGTGCGGCAGCTATAGCCCCATTCGTTGTCGTACCAGCTCAGCGTCTTGAGCATGTTGCCTTCCAGGACTTGCGTCCACTCGGGCACGAAGATCGAGCTGTGCGGATCGCCGATGATGTCGGTCGAAACGATCGCATCTTCGTTATAGGCCAGGATGCCTTTCATCGATCCTTCGGACGCCTTCTTCATCGCGGCGTTGACCTCTTCTTTGGTCACATTCCGCGACATTTCGGTGGTCAAATCCACCAGGCTGCCGGTTGGCACGGGCACGCGCAGCGAGATGCCGGTCAGCTTGCCGGCTAGCGCCGGAATCACCAGCCCGATGGCGCTAGCCGCGCCGGTCGTCGTGGGAATGATGTTCTGGGCGGCCGACCGCGCGCGATACAGATTGTCGTGCGGCATGTCTTGCAGCCGCTGATCGTTGGTGTAGGCGTGGACGGTCGTCATCAGACCCTTGACGATGCCGAAGTTGTCGTTGAGCACCTTGGCCAGCGGACCCAAGCAATTGGTCGTGCAGCTCGCGTTCGAGACGCACATCTGGTCCTTGGTCAATTTGTCGTCGTTGACACCCATGACGCATGTCAAATCGGCGCCGTCCTTGGCTGGGGCGCTGAGCACGACGCGCTTCGCGCCGGCCTTGAGGTGCGAGTCGTAACCCGGCTTGGTGACTCCGTCCTTGCTCGTTTCGCGGGCGGTAAACAAGCCCGTGCTCTCGACGACAATGTCGACGTTCAGCTTGCCCCAGGGGAGCTTCGATGGATCGCGCTCTTTCAGCACCAGCACCTTGTGCCCGTCGACGGTGATATTTTCCTTGTCGTACGTGACCACGCCCGGATAGCGGCGGTGCGTGCTGTCGTATTTGAGCAGCGTGGCCAGGGTTTTGTTGTCCGCCAGATCGTTGACGGCTACGACCTCGAATTCCTTGCTGCGAGCCATCAGGTTACGGAACACCAATCGGCCGATTCGACCGAATCCGTTAATGCCAACGCGAATAGACACGAGTACTCTCCTTCGAAGAACGGCCCCCCCCGAGCGCGAGGGCAACTACTGGTAAGCGGCTAGAGACACGCGGCGTCGTCCTGCAACCGTTGGTTTTCGCGCCGCACGCGGTTTGCTGGCCCCGGCGACCGCCCCGCGATCCACTTTTGGCAGGAGGACCGAAGCCTCGAATTATACAAAACAGGCCCGATTCAACAACCGACGGCGCTAGCAGCCTTTCGATTCACCCAGTAAGCTCCTGGACAAGCGGCGCGCAAAGACGAAGAATGGGGATTCACGCCGCGCTTTGGCAAGGCGGATGCCCCGGCGGTCTTAAGAAAAAATCGTCATGCCGCGCCGCTGCGGCCGAACGTAAAAGCGTGATTGCCACCGTAACAAAGAAGAGTTTCTTATGAGTGCCGAGCACGAAAAGCTGCAAACGACGTTGAACCAGTTGCGTGAGCAGCTCCAGCAGGCCCAAGGATTGGACCCTGCCGTGGCGAAGCACTTAGACGCGATGATTGGCGAGGCAAACGACGCGCTGGTCGGCCGCCTGACCGAGCCCGATCATTCTTCGCTCAACGAGCGACTTTCCGACGCCGTCTTGAAAGTCGAAGCTTCGCACCCGGACCTGGCAATGAACCTGGGCAGCATTATCGACGCCCTGGGGCGAATGGGCATTTGAAGCGGCGCCGGGACTTTGACGCCACAAAGTAGGTAGTAGTGGACCGACTACGCTTATTTGTCTGGTGCCACTGGCTCCGCCAGACCCTCGCCCGGGCCGGCGGCGGCTTTGCTGAAAAGCTTCCCAATGGCAGGGGTCCACTTCTCGACGCCTGTACGACGAGGAACCGCTAATGGACGCGAATGAACGCTAATCAAGAAACCAGCAGGAATGTATTCGCGACTATTCGCGTGCATTCGCGGTCCACAATTCGGAAAGTAACTCGTGGCGCTTACTCTAGCTCGCGCGTCGGGTTGGTGTGCCGATAGCGCTTGCACGGGGAAGACGTCCGTGCCAGGGCGACAAATAAGCTTAGTCGGTCCAGTAGGTCATGCCTTGGCATAACAGCGGCGTCGAGCAGGGTTCATGTCATGCCAAGGCATGACCTACACAACTACTTCGAAACTTTCGACTTCGACGACGCCCGGGCGGGTCGATCGCTTTGCCGCGCCTTCTTGCCGGTGGCTTCCAGCGGCTTGGCCAGCGTGATGGTGATCTCCTCGGCCATCGCGGTGCCGCGTCGGCCGAGATTCAAATTCGGACGTCCCGTGTCGTAATACCAGGCCTTGACCTTCACCTCGTCGCCCGATTGGGCCAGGCTGGTATCGTCCAGGTTGAGTCTCACCTTCAATTCGTCGGCGCTAACGGCGCCGGTGATCTTGTGCCGGCCGGCGATCACCAGCAACTCATCGTCCCGAAACGTGGCCAGCTTGCCTTTGACAAGATACGAGCCGGCAGTCAAAGCGCGCACCGGCTTGAGTCCGTCGACGTCGTCCGGTGGAAAAAGTCCGAGCGAGGCTTTTGCTTGCGCGGAGGTAATTTCGATTTCCGAGAGCGGTTCTTCCAGGTGCCCCTTCTTGTCGATCTTGCCCGTGAATTGCACGAACAAACCCGGCCTCAGGCAATCGCGCTCGGCCTCGCCTTCGACGGTCACCGTGGTGTCGGCGCCGATGCGGAGCAGCCACGGTTCGCTTTTCGAATCGCGCATCTGCATAGCATCGCCTTGGATGCCTTCGAGTGTTCCTTTGTCCTCGAAGCTCAGCGAATTTTGAGGCGCCACGAACTGGGCGCACGCTGCGCCGCCGGCGCTCCAGACCGCGACAGCGAGCAATCCTGCACTGAATGTTGAATCGACGCGCATCCTATGCTCTCCATGCCGCCTGTCCCTGAAGCGCTCTCGCGATTTACGCGCCTCTCCACAGATAACGCACTTAATAGTAAGGATAGTCTCTGGCCGGAGCAAAGGAAAGGAAGTGCCGCCGCGGTTGCCAACCGGGGGCTCCAAAGCCACAATGCGAATCCTGCCGCCGCCGGCGGTAGGGCTATAATAATAGAGTCGCCGCCGGACCTGCCCTGTCGGCGGCATGCGACTGCGACAAGCACCTAACCCAATTCCCCGTGCAGCCAAATCCATCCATGCCGAGTCCAGCCACTCGAATTACGATCCCCAAGTTCGGGGCCATGAAGGCCGCCGGGCAGAAGATCACCATGTTAACGGCCTACGACTACACCATGGCCGGCTTGCTGGACGCGGCCGGGGTCGAGGGCATTCTCGTCGGCGATAGCATGTCGATGGTCGTGCAGGGGCACCCCAACACCTTGCCCGTCACGCTGGACGAAATGATCTACCACGCCGAAATGGTGGGCCGAGCCGTTCAGCATGCCCTGATCGTCGTCGACATGCCTTTTCCCAGCTACCACCTGGGCACCTATCGGGCGGTGGAAAGCGCCGGTCGCATCCTCAAGGAAACGCGCTGCCAGGCCGTCAAGCTCGAAGGCGGAACCGCCCAGGCCGAGGTCATCGCGGCGCTGGTCTCGGCCGGCATTCCCGTGATGGCCCACTGTGGCTTGCGTCCGCAGAACGTGCATCAGTTGGGGGGCTACAAAGTTCAGCGCGACGAAGAGCAACTGTTGGCCGACGCCGCCGCCGCCGAGCAGGCCGGCGCGTTCGCGATGGTGCTTGAGTGCATCCCATCGTCGATCGCCGCCAAGATCACGGCCCGCTCGAAAATTCCAACGATCGGCATCGGCGCCGGCACGCCCTGCGACGGGCAGATTCTGGTGACCAACGACCTGTTGGGGCTGACCAGCGGCTACGTGCCGCGATTTGTCAAAGCCTATGCCGATTTGCAAACCGTCATCAGCCAGGCCGTCTCGCAATTTCGCGAAGACGTGCAGGCCGGCCGATTTCCAACTCCCGAGCAAACTTTCAAGTAGCGCGTTCTGCCGGCCGCCGGGGTAATCGCTTCTGCCCGCGGCATTCGTCGCCAGCCGCATTCCCTCCGCAGGCCACGACGACATGCCGAACCGCCTAGCCCACCAGACCAGCCCCTATCTGTTGCAGCACGCCGGCAATCCGGTCGACTGGTACCCTTGGGGACCCGAGGCCCTCGAGCGCGCCCGGACCGAGGATCGTCCGATTTTTCTTTCGATCGGCTACTCGGCCTGCCACTGGTGTCACGTCATGGAGCACGAGAGCTTCGAGGACGCACAAATCGCGCGCTCGATGAACGAGCATTTCGTGTGCATCAAGGTCGATCGCGAAGAGCGCCCCGACCTCGACCAGATCTACATGAACGCCGTGCAAATCATGACGGGTCGCGGCGGCTGGCCGATGTCGGTGTTTCTGACCACCGAACTGAAGCCATTCTACGGAGGCACGTATTGGCCGCCGACGGCTCGCGGCGGCATGCCGGGTTTCGACCAGGTACTCGCCGCCGTAGCCGATGCCTGGCAAAACCGCCGCGCGCACGCGATCGACCAGGCCGACTCGCTGACTGAGCATCTGAAATCTGCGGCTCAACCCCCGGCCGAATCGGGGCCACTCAGCGCGCTGGTCGTTGAGCAAGCGATCGCGTCACTGGCTCGCTCCTTCGACTCCACCAACGGCGGGTTCGGCGGCGCGCCCAAGTTTCCGCACCCGATGGATCTGCGGCTCTTAGCACGGGCCTGGCATCGCGATCGCGGCGAGCCGCTGTTGCACGTCATGACGTTCACGCTCGACAAGATGGCCGCCGGAGGCATCTACGATCAGTTGGGAGGCGGCTTCCATCGCTATTCGGTCGACGAGCGTTGGCTCGTGCCGCATTTCGAGAAGATGCTCTACGACAATGCGCTTTTGGTCCCGTGCTATCTCGACGCGTTCTTGATCACCGGCAATGCCGACTACGCGCGCGTGGCCCGCGAGACGTGCGATTACGTGCTCCGCGAGATGACCGATCCGGCGGGCGGTTTCTACAGCACGCAGGATGCCGACAGCGAAGGCGAAGAAGGCAAATTCTTCGTCTGGACGCCCGACGAGGTTGCCGAAGTCCTGGGCGAGGAAGCGGCGAAGACCTTTAGCTACGTTTACGACGTCACGCCCGAGGGCAATTTCGAGCACGGCCACAGCATTTTGAATCGTCCCAAGTCGCTCGAGCAATGCGCTCAGATCCTGGGCCGCGACGCGACGGATTTAGTTCGCGAACTGGCCGAGAGCCGCGCGAAGTTGTTGGCGGCGCGCGAAAAGCGCGTGCATCCTGGTTTGGATGACAAGGTGCTGGTCGCCTGGAACGGCTTGATGATCGACGCGCTGGCTCAAGCTGCCGGCGTGCTCGACGAACCGCGTTATCTGGTAGCAGCGACCCGGGCCGCCGACTTCATTTTGAGCAACATGCGCCGCGCCGATGGCCGGCTGTTGCACACTTGGCGCGGCGGACAGGCCACGCTCGACGCGTATCTCGACGACTACGCCTGTCTGGCCAATGCCCTGGTCACTCTGTACGAAGCGGATTTCGACGAGCGCTGGCTCGAGGCCGCGATCGAGCTGTGCGACACGATCCTGAAGCATTTCGCCGATCGGGACGGTGGCGGGTTTTTCTTCACCGCCTCGGATCACGAGGCCCTGATCGCCCGGCAAAAAGACCTGTACGACAACGCCGTCCCCAGCGGCAATTCGATGGCGGCTCTGGCGCTCATTCGGTTGGCGAAACTGACCGGCCGCGTCGACCTGGCCGCTGCCGCCGAAGCGACGCTGGTCGCGGCAACCGGAGTCATGCGGCAAGCACCCCGCGCGGCTGGGCAGATGCTCTCGGCCCTCGATATGTTCCTCGGTCCAACGCCCGAGATTGTCATCCTCGGCGACTCTCACCACTCCGACACGGCGGCGGCGCTCGGGGCGCTTGCTCATCGCTACATCCCGAATCGCGTCGTGGCTTGCCGCAAGCCCGACAGAATCAACCAAGGCTCGCCAGTGTTGGCCGATCTGTTCACCGGCAAACGATTAGACGGCGCCGAACCGGCCGTCTTCATCTGCGAGCGATTTGCCTGTCAGGCGCCAGTGTATGGCTTGTCCGAGGCGCTCGCAGCCTGGGATCAGTTGGCCGACGGCGATCGTTCTAAATAGTAAACGACGGAGAAGGCAGCTAAACACGGAGAACACAAAGAATACAAAATATTAAATGTATCTCTCTGTGTCCTTTGTGTTCTCCGTGTTTAGCTGCCTTCGTCGTCGCTTGTCGTTACGGACGGAAAGCGCTTTGCGCCGCGTCGTAAACAGTCTTAAGCGGCAGACCCTGGGCATCCGCCAGCCGTCGGCACGATTCGAATTCCGGTGAGAAACGCGCACTCTTGGCATCGAGCCAGGCCACGACCCCGTCGACCTTGCCCCAGGGCGTTTCCACCTGCCGCGTTTCGCGGCGCAGCTTGCGGCGTTCGACTTGCCACCGCCGCACGCCGAGAGTCGTCGTCTCGCGAAACAAGATCGCCTCGACCGCGGCGACCTGATCGGCGCCGCACAGCACGCTGAGCGTGACGCCGGGCCGGTTCTTTTTCATCTGGATGGCGTTGGTATAGACGTCCAGCGCCCCGGCATCCCACAGCCGGCCGATTGCGTGGCCCACCAGTTCACCGCTCATGTCGTCCAGGTTGGTCTCGACGACCCATAGCCGCTCTTCGCCCGGCGCTTCGTCGCTGCGACCCACCAGCAGCCGCAGCAGGTTCGCCTGTTGCTCCAAATCTTTTTGTCCGGCGCCGTAACCGATCCGCTCGATGGTCATCGCCGGCACCGGCCCGAACGAGTCGACCAACTCGGCCAGAATGGCGGCGCCGGTCGGCGTGGTCAATTCGCACAGCACGCTCGATTCGGCCAGCGGAATTCCCGTGAGCAGCTCGGCCGTGGCGGGCGCCGGAATCGCACAGCGTCCATGCGCGATCTCGACAAAGCCGCTGCCGGTGGGAACCGCCGAACAAACGACCCGATCGGCGCCCAGCAGGTCCCAGCCAATCGCCGCGCCAACGATATCGGCGATGGAATCGACGGCGCCCACCTCGTGGAAGTGGATTTTTTCGATGGTCGAGTTGTGTACCTTGGCTTCGGCCTCGGCCAGTCGCCGAAAAATGCGATGCGCGAGATCCTTCTGCGCGGGCGTGATCGAGCTGGCGTCGATCATGGCAGTGATATGGTGCAAGTGCCGATGCTTGTGCTCCGGCTCGTGCTCGACCGTGATCTGCGTGGCGCGAAAACCCTTTTTCTTGACGGTGCTGGCGGCCAGCCGCACGTTGGGAATGCCCAAGGTTTGAATGCCGGCGTTGAGCGCGGCCAGATCCACGCCGGCATCGACCAGCGCGCCAAGCGTCATGTCGCCGCTGATGCCGCTGGCACAATCGAGATAAGCGATCTTCATGGCGGCTCGTTTCGCTGGCTAAAGTTATGTGAGTATGGGCATTCTAAAGTCCCCGCGCTCTGCGGCAATAGCCCCTGTAACTTGACAGGATCGGCCCGCGCGTCGCGATTGACCGTTTTTGGACCGTTGACTACCATGCGCCGCCGCCGGTGCCGTTGGAGTCAGCACGAGCGGGGGCATTCTTCCGTCGATCGAGAGCAGGCGATGGCAACTTCCTCCAAACAACAACCGACCGACGCGACCCAATCGCCAAAGAATTTGTCGGGCACGCCGTGGGGAATTCTGCCGCCGCGGATGTCGGTCCTCTATGTAACCACGCCGCGCCGCACCGGGGCTTGGCTGGCCGAGGCCTTTGCCAGCGACAGCGCCTGTCGCGTCACGCTGGAAGAAGCCCGCGGCGCCGCAGCCGGCCTGACCCGGCTGCGCGACCAGGCCTTCGACGCGGTGCTTGTGAGCCACGAGCCGGCCGAGCTCGACGCCCTGGTATTCCTGGATGCACTGCGGGCCGGAGGCTCGGAAGAGCCACTGGTGGTTCTCGGTCAGGCGAGCGAACAGGAAATGGCGGCGCTGTGCTACGAGTCGGGCGCCGACGGTTATCTGTGCGTGAACACGGCCACGACCCGCACGCTGTTGTGGATCGTCGCCCGGGCTACCGAGCGACACTGCCTGCTCCGCGAGAATCGGCATCTGGCACAGGCGCAGCGACACCGCTTGCGACAAGAACACGGCGAAACCGAGCGGCTGCTCGAAGAACAGCGCGGCTTGGTGCGCGACATGGAATCGGCCGGCGGCGCATCGGCCGCGGACGATGAGGCCCAGATACCGAGCGAGGAGATTCAAGCCATTGGTCGCCGCGCTGCCGGTTCGACGCAACTTGCACCGCTGAGCGAGGCACTCGTGAATCACTATCGCGAGCTGTTGCGCGCCCACGTCATCATGGGCTCTGGCAACCTGTCGCAAGAGATGGCCTCGCTGGCCGAGTTGTTGGCCGACGGCGGAGTCACGGCGCCGCAAATCTTGCAACTACATGTGCAGGTGCTCGAAGAGCTGGTGCGCGGCCTGGGCAGCCGCAGCGCGCGGCACGTCATGACGCGAGCCGACTTGCTGGTGCTCGAGGTCCTGGTGTGCCTGGCCGAGCAGTATCGCCTGCGGGCCCACTGCGGCAGCGGCGCGACGACCTAAGCATTGTCCGGGATGCGTAGCCATGGCCGACAATCGAGAGACCGTCGCCGAGCTTCGGCAATTGGTGGATCGCTTTGTTCAGGAACGCAATTGGGCCCAGTTCCACAATCCCAAGAATCTGTCGATGGCGCTGGCAATTGAAGCGGCCGAGCTCATGGAACATTTTCAGTGGCTCGATCTCGACGAGTCGCGGGCCGTGGCTCAAGATCCGGTTCGGCTGGCCGCGGTTGCCGAGGAACTTGCCGACGTCGTCTGCTACGCGCTGGCGATGGCCAACGAGCTGAACTTGGATGTCGCTGACTCGCTTCGCGCAAAAATGATCAAGAACGCCGAGAAATATCCGGCCGCCGAGTTCCGCGGCCGTTGGGGCGCCGGTGACCGGCGGACTCCCGAGGCATAAGGCCCTGCAGGCCGATGCGGTTCGCCGCGATAGCGCCTACAATGGACCGGCCGCCGCGGAATTTTTCTGGGCGGTCTCACCAATCGTGCAAATCCCGGCTAAGGAGCCATGCATGACGATTCTCGAATTCAATCGCGCTTGGTTCGTGGCGGCAGCGATTGTCACCATCTCAATTGCCGGCGCGATCGGCCAGCACGTCGCGTTGGCCGCGGACGAGCCCGCGCAGAAAGTATTGAAGGTCAAGCCGACGGCTGATTTCGAGGTGACCGGCGACGGCAGCGCTCGGGCGTGGCAAGACGCGGCCTGGGTGCCGCTCAACAAGCGCGGCGCCGGCCACGACTACGACGCCCGACTGAAGGCGTTGTACTCCAAGACGGGCGTGTACTTTCTGATGAATGGCTCGGATCGAAAACTGACGGCCACGTTGAAGGAAGATTTTCTCGATCTGTGGAACGAGGACGTGTTCGAGGTCTTCTTGTGGACCGACGAACGGCTGCCGCTTTATTTCGAGTACGAGATATCGCCGCTCGGCTACGAGTTGCCGATCATCATCCCCAACGTCGACGAAAAGTTTCTCGGCTGGCGCCCCTGGCACTACGAAGGGGACCGCAAGATTCGCAAGGCCACGTCGATTGCCGGCGGCGAAAAGAAGTCGGGCGCTGCAATCGGCGGATGGACGGCGGAGTTTTTCATTCCGTTCAAGCTGCTCGAACCGCTAGGCGGAGTGCCGCCCAAGCCGGGAAGCCGCTGGCGAGCGAACTTTTATCGAGTCGACTACGACGATGGCCGCGAGACGAGCTGGGATTGGGCTCGCGTCGGGCCGAGTTTTCACGAATTCCGCAAATTCGGCACACTGGTTTTCGAGTGAGCGTTGCCGGCGGTGGGCTCGGAATGAATAGTTCGGCCTGCCCGGAGTGCGTGAGTCTGCCTAAATGCCGGCAATCTCGCCCGATTCGCTCGGCGGTGGGGCGCATGCGGTCGCTCGCGCTGCTTTACCCGCCCGAGGTGGCTGGTTAGTCTTGATTTACCCCCTGCGTGTCCTCTCCCGCCTTGTCGAGGAGCCTGACTTGACTCGTTTCCAGGCATTTCTAGTTCGGTCATCCGCCGTTTCGCTGGCGATTTTCGCCGTGTCGGCATCCGTGGCTTGGGCCCAGCCCGCAGCCGAGGAGAAATCGCCCGCGCCGGCGCCCGCGGTGACGAGCAACTTTTCGCGATTGGTCGACCCGGCGCTAGCCGAGAAGCTCAAGCTCAGCGACGAGCAGCGCATTCAGATCGCGAACTTGCAAACCGAGCGCACCGAGGCTCTGGCCAAGGCGGCTCCCGACCAGCGAGCCACGGTCCTGGCCGACTACGAGCAAAAGCTGCTGGCGATCTTGAGCGACGACCAACGGGCGGAACTTAGCAAGCCGGCCGGGGCCGAGCCCAAATTGCGATTCAGCTTTCGCTTTCAGCGCTGGAGCGACGTGTTGGAGTGGTTCGCCGAGCAGGCCAATCTGTCGCTCGTAATCGACGCGCCGCCGCCGGGCACGTTCAACTACAGCGACAACCGCGACTACTCGGTGTCGGAAGCCTTGGATCTGCTCAACGGCGTGCTGCTCACGAAAGGCTACACGCTGATTCGCCGCGATCGGATGCTGACGGTTGTCAACCTCGCCGACGGCGTGCCCGAGGCGCTCGTGCCGCGCATCACATTGGCCGATCTGGAAAGCCGGGGCCGCTTCGAGATCGTGAGCATGTTGTTTCCGGTGGGCAAGCGCGATGTCGAGGAAGTGGTCAAGGAGATTGCTCCGCTCTTGGGTCCCCGCGGCAAGAGCCAGCCGCTGACCAAGACCAAGCAGATCCTGGTGACCGACACGGCCGGTGTGATGCGCGCGATCAATGCCGTGATCGAATCGATCCCGCAGCCCGAAAAGCCGCTCAGTGAAGAGAAGGCCGAAAAGCCCGAGCTGGTTGTCTATGCGTTGAAAACGGCCGATCCCGACGCGGCAGTCAAAGTGTTGGAAGCCCTGCTTCCGACTGGTCGCTTCGTGCGCGATCCGAAAGCCAATCAGATCAGCGCCTACGCGACCCCCACGCAGCAAGAGGCGGTCAAGCGGGTCGTCGAGCAATTGCAGGCGGCTGCCCAGCCGGGCGAAGAACAAACGCGCTTCGAAGTCTATCAACTGGACGACGCCGATCCGCGGCAGTCGCTGGCCACGTTGCAGCCGCTGGTGCCCAATGCGCGGTTGTCGGTCGATCCGGCCAGCAAAAAGCTGGCGGCCTGGGGCACCAAGGCCGATCACGAATTGCTGGCCAAAGCCGTGGCGCAATTGGGCCGCGGCGGTGGACCGCTCGACGATCGCCAGGTCGAGGTCTATCGGCTCAAGAAGGCCGATCCGGTCGCCGCGTCGGTCGTATTGCAAAACATTTTGCCCAAAGCCAAGCTTTCGGTCGACGCGGTTTCGCGGAGCATCATCGCGCTGGCGAATCTGGCCGATCAAAAAACAATCCGCGCCACGCTCGACCAGCTCGAGCCGCCGCAGGGCGGAGCCGACGACGCCGAGATCCGTCTCTATTCGCTCACCACGGCTGATCCGTCGAGCGTGATGTCGGTGGTGCAGACCTTGTTCCCCACGGCCAAGCTCGTGCTCGACAGCAAGAACCGCCGCCTGGCCGCTTGGACGCGCCCCGCCGATCAAGAATCGATCAAGGCGCTCATCGAGCAGATGGATGCCGAGCCGCTCGGCGGATCCAAGAATGAACTGATGGTCTACCCGGTGACGTCCGCCGATTTGAGCGCGGCGATCTCCACGCTCAAGACACTAGCGCCCGACGCCACGCTGACGGCCGACTCCAAAGCCGGCACGATTGTCGCCTGGGCCCGCAGGTCCGATCACGCCAAAATCACTAGCGCGCTGGAGCGGCTGCAGCCGGACGATCCGAAAAGCAAGCCGCGTATCGTGGCTTACGAAGTCGGAGCGTCGGACCCGACCGTGCTCTATCCGCTTATCGGCGCGCTGGTGCCCACGGCCCGGGTGGTTCCCAATGCCAAGAACGGCACGATCGCCGTGTGGGCCACCGCCGCCGATCATGAGACAATTCGCGCCGCGATCGGCGAGATGACCAAGGATGGGCCGTTGGATGCGGCGGCCAAGGTGGTCGTGTATCCGCTCAAGGCGGCCGAGCCCGTCAGTATGGTCGGCATGTTGCAGACACTGTTTCCTGGATCCCGCTTTACGTTCGACGTCAAAAATCGCCGCCTGCTGGTTTTTGGACGCCCGGCCGAGCAAGTGACCATCAAGACCGCCATCGAACAGATGGACGTTCAGCCCGCCGAAGAGGCCAATCGTCGGTTCGCCGTGTATCCGATCGTGGGCGCCGACCCGACGGCGACGATGACGATGCTTCGCACCCTGGTGCCGCAGACGACGCTGACCAACGACACGCGAGCCGGCACGATCCTGGCCTGGGGTCCGCAGGCCGAGTTGGACAAGATTGCTCCGGCGCTTGAGCAGATGCAAGCCAAGGGCGATCCCAAGCTCCGCTCGCGAATCGTCTCCTATTCGACCGCGCCGTCCGATCCGGCAACGCTCTATCCGTTAATTGGCGCGCTGGTGCCCACGGCCCGCGTGGTGCCGAATGCGAAGGCCGGCTCGATCGCGGTTTGGGCCACGCCCGAGGAGCACGAAACGATCCGCGCGGCGATCGACGAGATGACGTCCAAGGGGACCGACGCCAATGCCCCCAAGGTCGTGGTCTATACGCTCAAGAGTACGAGCGCCGCGAACGTGGTTAGCGCACTGACCACGGCCGTGCCCGAGGCCCGCCTGGGCGTAAGCCAGAACTCGCGCAAGTTGGTGGCCTGGGCGCGTCCGGCCGATCACGAAACGATCCGCCAGGCACTCGTGGAACTGGACACGGAGGAGACGGAACGTAGCGGTGCGGTGCTGAAGGCGTACCTGGTGACGAACGCTGACGTCAGCAGTCTGTTGGCCACGTTGCAATCGCTGTTCGGCTCGCGACGTGAAGTGCGGCTCTCGCTGGACTCGCGCAACAACAAGATTGTGGCGCTGGCCACTCCCTCACAGCACGAGGCGATCCGCGGGGTGATCGAGGAGATCGAACGCGGCTCGCCGCTCGACGCCGGCTCGCAACTCGAGGTGCACTCGCTGCGAAATGCCGATCCCGAAGTCGTGATGCAGGTGTTGAACAATCTGGTAACCAAAAACTCACGGGCCTTGCTCTCGGTGGATGCCAAAGCCAAGACGTTGATCGCCGTGGCGCCCCAGCCGCAACAAGCCACGATCCGCTCGACGATCGAACGGCTGCAATCGACGCCGCGCCAACTCGAAGTCTTTCAATTGGAACTCGTCGAGCCGCTGACGGCGGAAACGGCGATCGAGAAGCTGTTCGCGGAAACCGCTGGCGGAAGCGGTAAGAGTGCGCTCGCGCCGAGCGTCGAGTCGGACGTCGCCAGCCAGCGGCTGTTCGTGCGCGGCAATGCCGAGCAATTGGCGCAGATTCGCGATCTGTTGGTTAAGATGGGCGAGACCAACCTGGTCGCCGCTCGCGACGGCTCGGTACGCGTGATCCATTTCGCGGGCGACACGAAGGAGGCTCTGGCCGAGATTCAACGCGTCTGGCCGCAATTGAGCAAAAGCCCACTGCGGATCGTGAGGCCGGGCGAGGTGCCGTTGCGCTTGCGTTCGAAGCTGCCCGGCGGCAAGGCCGGAGACCTGAAACCAGCCGATCCCGCTGCTACACCCGTTGTGCCGCCGGCTCCTCCAGGCGACGAGCAGCAACCCAAGGACAAGCACACGCGGGTTGATTCGCGCGTTCGGGCGCTGGAAGTGAAAACGGCCGCCCAGGAAGACGAGCCCGCGCCGCCGGCCGAAAAAGCGCCAGTCGAAGAAGCGCCGCGCGAAGTGTCGGCCGAGCCGAAACCGATTCTGGTCGCGCCGGGCGACGACAAGATCACGATCATGTCCGACGATCCCGAAGCCATTGAGCAGTTCGAGGCCTTGTTGCGGGCGCTTGCGCCCCCGGCCGGCGCCATGGGGCGCGACGTGATGGTCTATCCGCTGCGCACCGCCAGCAGCACGACCGTGGCCGAGTTGCTCAATCGTCTATTTCGCAAAAGCGGATTCGGTTTTTCCGATTCGTCCGTAGTCATTGAGGCCGATCAGCGGCTCAACGCAATCATCGTCTACGGCGGCCGCAACGATCGGACGACGATCGAGCGGTTGCTGAAGTTGCTCGACTCGGAAGACGTGCCCGAGTCGCTGGTCGCCAACCGTCCCACGCTCATCCCGGTGAAGAACACTAGCGCCAGCCGCTTGGAGCGCGTGATCTCGGATATTTACAAGACGCAGCTCACCTCAGGCGGAGTGAAGCAACAGATTCCGATTCCCAGCGGCGCCACGCGCGACGTGGCGGCGGTGATCCAGCAAATCAACACGGCCGCCAGTGGGCCGATGATGACGCTGGGAGTCGACGACACGACCAATTCGATCGTCGTGATGGCTCCCGGGCCGTTGGTGCGCGAGGTCAAGGAACTGGTGGCCGAGCTGGATGAGGCCGCCTTGCACGACACGTCGCGCGGCGTGCGGATCGTGAAGCTCAAAAGCACCAACGCCATGCGGGTCAAGGAAATCCTCGACGCAGTCATTCGCGACGCCACGCGGCGCCGCAGCTCGAGCTCAAGCAGTAGCCGGCCGTAGTCATGAAAAGGAATTACGAAGAAAGCTAGCCACGGAGTTCACAGAGGACACAGAGAGGAAGTGTTAAAAAACCGCCGTGTCCTCTGTGATCTCGGTGGCCCATCTCCTCGTAGCCACCGCATTGCCACGGATCGCCTTACTGCTCGCCGCGCTTAGGTGCTTCCACCGGAGCGGCGGCCGGATCTTTGGCCGAGCCGAGCAGTTCTTTGGCGGTCACGATTCCATCCTGGTTGGAATCGTGGCGATTGAATTCTGCAATCTCGCTCTTGAGCAGCTTGGGCGAGAACTCGGCCAGGCTTAGTTGTCCGTCGCCGTCGCCGTCGCGCTCGACAAACCACGAGGGTACGCCGGCCGGCAGGGCGGCGAAGTATTTGAGATTGCGCCGCGGATCGCGCGCCACCGTGGATTCCGCGGCGGTCGTGGTCGCCGGCGCGGCGTCGGTGCCGCCCGACTGGCCAGCGCCCTGACTTTGCGCCAGGGGGCCATCACCGGCATGCGTCAGGCGGATCGCCCGACCGGCGCCAAATCGGGCCGCGTGCTCCGCGAACTCGCGGACCGTGATCTTGCCATCGTGGTTGCTGTCGGCCGCCGCCGGCTTGCCAGTCATGCCGCGAGTTTCATCCAGCGTCAGGTCGCCGCTCTTGTCGGCATCGTACTTATGCACGATTCGTTCGGCGTAGCGGAGCAGCTTCGGCGAAACAGCCACGGGTCCTGGCGCTTGCGGCGCTAGAGCGCGCGCCGCGGGACTCTCGCTAGCATGTGATGTGAGCGAAAAGGTGACGACCGATGCGGCGCAAATCGCTGTCCGCGTGCAAGCAACGCTTCGTGCGAGAACGATTCTCGAAGTCATCATGAATTGAAACAAGGCATTACCCTCAAGGCAGATACGCACGCCGTAGCGAGTGGTTTCTGCCGCTTGGCAGATCATTAGTCGCGAGGTGTGCGGCTATTGACATTGAACAATCGCATCAGCTATAGTCCATATGTTCGCAACGAAGCGGCTTGCGGTCAACCTACCTGCCACACCGCTCGCTCGCAATCAGACCCACCTACGATCCTTGCTGGCCCCCGCGATTACAGACCCTGCCTGGGGTTTGGCCAGTAGTCCGTGCAACAGACGTTGAGCGTTTTTTGGCGAGGCTCATCGCTTATGGTGAGTTTCTTCCCGATTGATTGAATCGACCGCTGATTCCCGGCCTCGGGGTTCACGTATTCGTGAGCCGGCGGCGGGGATTCCAGCGCGAGCTCTGAGCTTCTTTCGGCCTACCCGATTTGTGGATCCCGCCATGATTGCCCCTCCGACTTTGCTCCAGAATGGACTGCTCGACGAGCGACAGCTACGGCTGGCGCGCGAGGCGCTGTCGACGGACGGCCGGTTGGATCGGGCCGCGGTGGAGTTGGGATTTGCCAGCGAGGATGACGCTCTGGCCGCGGTTGGCGAGGCCCTGGGCCTGGAGCTTATCGATCTGGCCAACGCCGAGATCGACCTGGCCCTGCTCGGGCAATTTCCGGTCAAGTTGATCCATCAGTATGGAATCTTCCCGGTTCGATCGCAGGATGACTCGCTGGTCGTCGCGACCGGCGACCCGTTCGATTTGCACGCCCTGGACGCCGCTAGCGCCGCCACGGGCCGCAGCATTGTGCCGGTGCTGGCGTCGCAGTTCGAACTGGCCAAGCTGATCAAGACGCACCTGGGCGTGGGCGCCGAGACGGTCGACGGCCTGCTCGCGCAGCGCGAGGAGCAAGGCGGCGTCGAGGTGCTCGAAGAACTCGAGTGGGACCGCTCGGAAGCCTCCGAGATGGCCCAGGAAGCCTCGGTCGTTCGCCTGGTGAACGAAATCCTCAGCGAAGCGGTCGAGGCGCACGCCAGCGATATTCACATCGAGGCGCAGGCCGCGGGAATCAAGATTCGCTATCGCATCGACGGCGTGTTGCAACTGCAACCGATGCCCGGCGAGATCAATCGCTTTCAGGCCGCGATCATCAGCCGTCTGAAGATCATGGCCAAGCTGAACATCGCCGAGAAGCGCATTCCGCAGGACGGCCGCATCAAGCTCAAGGTCTCGGGCCGCGAAATCGACATTCGGCTTTCGATCATTCCCATGCTGCACGGCGAAGGCATCGTGATGCGTATCCTGGATAAGGATCGCATGAAGTTCTCGCTGCGTGGCGTCGGCATGGACGAAGAGACTTACGCCCAGTTCAGCCAGCTCATCAAGCTGCCGCACGGCATCATCCTGGTCACCGGTCCGACCGGCTCCGGCAAAACGACCAGCCTGTACAGCGCGCTCAACGAGATCAAGAACGAAGAGATCAAGATCATCACCACCGAAGACCCGGTGGAATATCAACTCGAAGGAATCAACCAGATTCAGGTCCACAACAAGGTCGGGCTGACGTTTGCCGCCAGCTTGCGCAGCATTTTGCGCCACGACCCCGACGTGGTGCTGGTCGGTGAAATTCGCGATCTGGAAACGGCCGAAAATGCGATCCAGGCGTCGCTCACGGGCCACCTGGTGTTCAGCACGCTGCACACCAACGACGCGGCCAGCGCGTTTATGCGTTTGGTCGACATGGGCGTCGAGCCCTTTCTGGTTTCCAGCACGGTGTCGGGCGTCATGGCCCAGCGCCTCGTGCGTGTGCTATGCACCGAATGCCGCGAGGAGTACGAACCCCGCTCGGCGGAAGTACCCGCCGACTTTCCGCTGGAGGAATTATTGGCCAAGGGCACGAAGCTCTATCGGCCGGTCGGCTGCCGGCGTTGCCGCGGCAAGGGCTATGTCGGCCGCGTGGGGCTTTATGAATTGCTCGTGACGAATGACGAGATTCGTCAATTGGCTGGCGAAAGAATCGCCTCTCACAAGATCAAGCAGGCGGCCATGAAGGCCGGAATGTGTACCCTGCGCCAGGATGGATGGATCAAAGTGGCTCGTGGTCAGACCACGATCGACGAAGTGATGCGTGTCACCGGCGCCGACTGAGAGAGTGCGCCTCGCCCGCGTGCCCTCAATTTGGCACGTGAATAACACCCAGACCAAGCAAGTAACGCGATGCCTGAATTTGCCTACAAAGCGCGCAATCGAGCCGGTAGTGCCGTAAACGGCACCATCACCGCCACGAGTCGGCGCGAGGCAGTTTGCGCGCTGGGCGATCGCGAGCTGTTTCCGGTTTCCGTCGAAACCTCGGCGCCGGCCCGCGGCCCCTGGCAGCGGAAGCGCCGCATCAAGACCCACCTGCTGGCCACGACATTGACGCAAATGGCCGACTTGTTGCAAAGCGGCGTGCCGCTGCTCAGATCGCTCGACGTGCTGGCCGAACAGGCCGTGCATCCGGCCCTGGCGGAAGTGCTCGGCGACGTCCGCAACCAGGTCGCCGAGGGCAAGCCGCTCGACGAATCGATGGCCCGCCATCCGCACGTGTTCAGCGAGTTGACCGTGAGCATGGTTCGCGCTGGCAGCGAAGGCGCATTCTTGGAAGACGCGCTCAAGCGCACCGCTGATTTTTTGGAGAAACAGGAAGAACTGCGCGGGCGGATCGTGGGCGCCATGACCTACCCGGCGATTCTGGCCGGCGCCGGCTGCATAATTACCGTCGTATTGATCGTGTTCTTCGTGCCCAAATTCGCCGATCTGTTTGCCAGCTTGGAGGAGCGGGGCGGGCTGCCCGTGGCCACGGTCATGCTGTTGGCCATCAGCGACTTGATGGGCAGATATGGCCTGCTGGTGGCGGGGGCTTTGGCGGCGGTGTTTTTCTGGTGCCGGCGACAACTGCGCACCGAGGCGGGCCGGCTGCTGGGCGACCGCGTCAAGCTGCGCGTGCCTCTGGCCGGCAAGATTTTCTTGGGCTACGCCATTTCGAGATTCTGCCGCGTGTTGGGAACGTTGTTGCGTAATGGCGTGCCGCTGTTGAAATCGTTGGAGATCAGCAGCGACTCGACCGGCAACCGCGTGTTGTCGGCGGCGATTCGCCGCTCGGCCGAAAACGTGTCGTCCGGCGAGACCCTGGCCAAGCCTCTGGCCGAGTGCGGTTTGATCCCGCGGCCCGTGATGGCCATGATCAGCGTCGCCGAGGAGTCGAACAATCTCGACAACGTGTTGATCAACATCGCCGACGGCATCGACCGGCAGACGAGCACTCAGTTGGATTTGTTCGTGCGGCTGCTGGAGCCGCTGACGCTGTTGATCATGGCCAGCGCCATCTTGTTTGTGTTGATGGCGCTGCTGCTGCCGGTCTTCCAGATGAGTTCCACAGTCAATTAAGAGTACGCAGTCAATTGAAAACCAATCGGCCTCGCGGCCGAACCATTGAGACACATTATGTTTCCGTACAGCTTTACCAGATTTACCAGAAGAGCGATCAGCTACAGGAGGGCGTTTCCAATGCCACATCGACAATTGAATCGTGCCCGGCGGCAAGGCTTCACACTGATGGAAGTCTTGCTGGTGCTTGTCATTTTAGTAGTCCTGATGGGCTTTGCCGTGCCCTCGCTGCTGGGCAGCAAGAAGAAGGCCGACATCGACGCCGCTAGAACCCAGATCGGATTGTTCCGCACGTCGCTGGAAAAATATCACCTGGATATGAACGGCTTCCCGGCCACCGAGCAAGGGCTCGATGCGCTGGTGGAAAAGCCCGGCGATCTGGAAGAAGAACAGGCCACCAACTGGTCGGGTCCCTACATCACGACCAACAGCAAGGAATCTCCCAAGGATCCTTGGGGCCACAAGTATTTCTACGAGAATCCGCCCACGCACGGCACCGGCGAATATCCGGACATCTGGTCCTCGGGTCCCGACGGCAAGGACGGCAGCGAAGACGACATCGTGAACTGGTCCAAGGAAGAAGAAGGCAAGTAACATGAGGCATCGCGTGATTTCAGCAAATGGTCGACACCGCCGAGGTTTTACGCTTTCCGAGATGCTGGTCGTGCTGGGAATCCTGGTCACCGTGACCGCCCTGGCGCAGCCGGCGCTTCGCGGAGCGCTGGGCGACAATCGCTTGCGCTCGGCCGCGAAGTTAGTTCGCGTGGAGTTGGCCAAAGCGCGGCTGCGGGCCATGCAGTCCGGCATTGCGCAAAGTTTTCGCTACCAGTTGGGTAAGAATCGCTTTCAGATCGTGCCGGCGGTAGCCGTGGCAGCGACCGAGCGTAGCCGTTTGGGCCGGCAACCTGGTCGCGAAGACATCCGCCCCGCGACGTCCGTCCGTCAGCCGATCGCGGCCGGCGGCGCGCGCACCGATGGCACGCTCGACGAGCTTCCGTCCCAGGAATTGCCCGACGGCATCTGCTTCGAGCCGGCGGCGGATGATCCGCTCGCGGCCCCCGTTGGCGCCGAGGAGGGTTGGTCGGACCCGATCGTGTTCTATCCGAACGGGCGCACGGAAAATGCGCACATTCGCATCAAGGGCGAGCGCAACGCGGTGGTCGACGTGTTGCTGCGCGGGTTGACCGGAGTGGCGACGGCGGGCAAGCCTCGCCATGAAGAGGAAGTACGATGACACGTTCGAGCCGGCAGGGATTCTCGTTATTGGAAGTCCTGCTGGCCACGAGCATTCTCATTGGATCGTCGATCGTGCTGGTCGAGCTGGTGACGATCGGCAACCGGCACGCCAGCAGCGCGCGCGAGTTGTCCAAGTCGCAGTTGATATGTCAGTCGAAGCTCAATGAAATCCTGGCGCACGCGGCGCCGATTGCGCAGGTTCGTCCCACGCCCAGCGAAGAGGATCCGCGCTGGGTGGTGTGGATCGATCTGGTTCCCACCGTGCACGAGGGGCTGGTCGCGCTGGAAGTGAACGCGGCCTACGAGCCGACTCCCAAGAAACAACGCTCCCGCTGCACGCTCGTCCGTTGGGTGCGCGACCCGAAGGGCCTGAACAAGACCCACCCTCAAGGTCCTGTGCCCGAGACACCCGCGAGCGATGGCGCTATAGCCAGAGGGCCCGCGCCATGAAGTCCCCCAGTATCCAGTTTACCGAGCGACGTGCCGCTTTCACCTTGATCGAGGTCTTGTTGACCAGCGTGCTGACCGCCACGCTCTTGGCCGCGCTGTGGAGCCTGCTGGCCATGTACTCGAAGATGTTCGATACAGGCCAGACCAAGACCGAGCAATCGCAATTGGCGCGGACTTTGCTAGCGCAACTCTCCGACGACTTGCAGGGCATTGTTCAGGCTCCGCCCGTAGTCCCGCCCATGCCGCTGCTGGTGGCGGCGACGCCCAGCGGCGCGCAAGCCACGAGCAAGTCGCGCAGTTCATCACCGTCCGGCCCATCGGCGTCGACGCCTCCGCAAGGCACAGGCTCGAATTCCGCCGCCAAATCAAGCGCGAGTAGCTCAAGCGCCTCGTCCTTCGGAGCGCGGCGCGGCGGCGGACGCAACGCCGCTATCGCGACCACGTCGCTGCGGCCCGCCGGCTTGTTCGGCACGGAGAGCTATTTGCAGATCGACGTGCTGCAAGCGTCCGTCGTCGATCCCGAGGCCGATGCGAACCTTCCCCTGCGGGCCGACGAACCGCCCGCTACCCGCGCGGCCGAGTTGCGGACCGTGGTGTACGCCTTCGAGGAACTTCGCGACACGACGTTGACCGAGCCCCGCATGTTGTTGACTCGCCGCGAGATGGATTGGGAAATGGCGCATCCGGCCGCGCGAGGTCCCGCGGGCCGACGTGGCGGACAGAGCCGCTTGCCAATGCCCGGCCAAGCCGGGGCCACCGGCGCTGCCGCCGATGCAACTCTCGAGGGCTTTGACGAGGCGTCGACGGTGAGCGTGCCGGAAGTCATGCAGTTTCGGCTGCGTTACTTCGACGGTAATGTGTGGAGCAATCAATGGGACAGCGCGGCGCTCAAGCGGCTGCCCGCGGCGGTCGAAGTTGCCATGCACTTGCGATCGTTCGACGAGCCCGACCCAGTGACGGTCGTTCCCGCGGAGCCCATCGGCGAAGAATTGGGCGGCCTCAAGCCGAAGCTGCCTGTTTATCGTCTCGTGATTCATTTGTCCGACACAGCGGCCAGCGCAAGCAATGGCACACTGCCGCCGGGCCGAGGACCGCGCCCAAACGCCGCGCGAACTTTAGGAGCCAACGCCAATGCGGGCCCCTAAAGCGTTCCATCGCACTTGCCGTTCGCGCCGCTCGGGCATCGTCCTGGTGTTGGTGCTGATTGTCGTGATGATCATCGCGCTGGCCGGCTTCAGCTTCGTCGAGCTGATGCTCACCGAAAACAAGGCCACGCACCTGCACACCGACGAGCTGCGCCTGCAGCACGCGCTGGGTTCGGGTGTCGAATATCTGAAGCTACACTTGGAACAGCCGCCGATCGCGCAATCTCAAACCGGCGGAACGCTGGACAATCCCACGGCGTTTCGGGCCGTCTCGCTTGCGGCCGACGACCGCCGCTCCAATGTGCCGCGGCACGACGCTTGCTTCAGCATCGTGACCGGCAATGGCACGTTCGGCCCGGAAGGCGGTATTCGCTTTGGCGTTGAGAACGAATCGGGCCGCCTGCACCTGGCCGCGCTATTGCGATGGGAAGAGCAGCAGCCAGGCAGTGGCCGGACGGCGCTACTGAAGTTTCCCGGCATGACCGAAGCCACGGCCGACGCGATTTTGGATTGGATCGATGCCGACTCGCAGCCCCGGGCGATGGGCGCTGAATCCGACTATTACGCGGGAATTGAGCCGGCCTATGTCCCGCGCAACGGCCTGCCCGATTGCCTGGAGGAATTGCTGCTCGTGAAAGGAGTTACCCGCGAATTGTTATTCGGCGCGGACGCCAATTACAATTATCAGTTGGATCCCGAGGAACTTGCTCCCGCCCGAGGCGGCACACGCGCCGCCGTGCCATCGGTCGAAGCCGTGCCGTGGGGCACGCTGCTGACGCTTTACAGCGGTCAGCGCAACGTAACCGCCGAAGGGCAACCGCGCATCGATCTCAACGAGATGAACTTGACGACTCTGCAACAACAACTCGGCGCGGCCGTGGACGCCAACTGGGCCGCGTTCATCGTCGCGTATCGCCAGTTCGGTCCCTACGGCGGCTCGACGGCCGCTTTGCCAGGCCCGCCGCAAGTCACGCCCTCGGCGCCGAAATTCACGATCAGCTCGGTGTTGGATCTGGCCGGCGCGAAAGTCGCTATTCCCGGATCCAATCCCCAACAGCCGCCCAAAATACACGCCAGCCCGTTGGCCGCCGATCCTCAGGCCATGGCGCAGCACCTGCCGAAGCTGATGGAAAAAACGACGGTCGTCAAGCTGCCGGTCATTCGTGGCTGCGTCAGCGTCAATCATGCGCCGCGCGCTGTGTTGCGGGCCGTGCCTGGCGTTGACGATTCGCTGGCCGATCGAATCCTGGCGGCCCGCGACGCGCAATCCTCGGGCAGCGACTCGCAGCGAACGCACGCCACCTGGCTTCTGACCGAGGGGCTGGTCGACTTGGAGACGATGAAGAAGCTGATGCCCAACGTCTGTGCCGGCGGCGATGTGGTGCGAGCGCAGATCGTGGCCCACTTCAGCGACAAGGGCCCTACGGCTCGCGCCGAGGTGGTCATCGACGCCACGAGCCGGCCCGCGCGGCAGATTTATTGGCGAGATTTACGATTTTGGGGCGCGGGCTATCCGCGCGAATGGTTTGCCGCCGACAGCGGCTTTGCCCAGCGACGAAACTGACGCCGCTCGATTTCTTGTTGTTTGCGCGGAAGGACCACCATGTCACGAATATTGGCCGTGGATTGGGATCGGCACGAGGCGCGCTATGTCGTGGCTCAGGTGCGCGCCGGGGGTCTGGCGGTGGAAGCCGCCGGCAGCGTTGCGATTTCGGCGGCCGGCGAAGGCGACAGCCTGGCCGAGCGGCTTGTTCCGGCCCTGACGGCGGCGATCGCGCCGCTCAAGATCGGCCGCGCGACGACGCTAGTGGCCCTGGAGCGCAGTCAGATCGAGCTCGTGAACTTGACGTTGCCGCCGGCATCCAATGCCGAGCTTCCGGACCTGGTGCGCAATCAGGCCATGCGTGAAAGCGGCGCGATCGCCGATGACGCGTGTCTCGACTTTGTTCCCTTGAGCGACGATCCGGCCCTGCCGCGAAGTGTCTCAGCCGTGGCCTTGTCGCAGGATCGCCTCGCGCAGATTCAGGCCGTTTGCAGCCAGGCGGGCCTGGCGCCAAAAGTGATCACGCTACGGCCTTACGGAACCGCGGCGCTGTTTGCCGGCTTGCCGGTCTCCGGCGACGCGCCGAGTCTTTTGATCAACGTGCTGGCCGACGAGATCGATCTGAGCGTCGTGGCCGGCGGTCGCGTGGCCTATTGGCGGACCCTGCGGCAGGCCAACGTCTCGCACGACGCGGCCGCCGCGAACAAGCTGATCGCGGAAATCAATCGCACGTTGGTCGTGGTGCAAGGGCAATTGGATGGCCAGGCGATCGAGTCGGCCTATCTATTCGGTTCGCTGGCCGAGCATCCGGTGCTCGTCGAGCGGTGCGCTGGCGCTCTGTCGCTGCCGCTGGTGCTGATCGACCCGTTCGGTGCGCCCGTGAAAACCCTGGTCTTGCCGCCCGAAAACCCGGGCCGGTATAGCGCGCTCGTGGGCATTCTGGCGGTCGAAGCGCGGCGCGGCGCGGCGGCCATCGATTTTTTGCACCCGCGCAAGACTCTGGCACCTCCGAACCGGCGGCGGACGTTGGCCCTGGCCGGCGCTGCGGCGGCGGTGTTGCTCAGCTTTGGCGGCTATCGGGCCTGGTCGTCACTGGCCGAGATCGACGCCCAGAACGAGTCGCTCTCCGCCGAGCTGGATCGTCTCGATGAGCAGTTCAAACGGGCCGGCAAACAGCAGCGCCTGATCCAGGCCATCAACGAGTGGGGCGAGAACGACGTGAATTGGCTGGATGAATTGCGAGATCTCTCCTTGCGATTTCCCAGCGACCGCGATGCCGTGGTGCTGCGAATGGGACTGGGGCACGCGCGCGGCGAGGGGGGCACGATCGATATGGTCGGCGTGGTGCGCGACCCGGTGATCGTCACTCGCATCGAGAACAACCTGCGCGATAAGCATCATCAAATCAGCAGCCGGCACGTGCAAGAACGGGTGCAAGAGAACAGCTACTCTTGGCACTTCGAGTCGTCGGTCGTCGTGGCCTCGCGCGACAAGAAGCAATACGTCAGCCATCTGCCAAGTTCCGAAACGGCCGGACCGGCGGCGGCCCAGCAGGCGCTGCCGCGAACCGCGGCCAGCAAACGGTGATCTTGTGAACCGACGCGAAAAACTGCTGGGGGCCGGCGTGGGGCTGATCGCCGCGTTGTACGGCGGGAACTGGCTGTACCAGTCGAACTACGAAGCGCCGTTCGCCGAACGGCGCGCCGAGACTGACCGCCTGCGCGAAGACATCGGCAAACGCGAGTTGGACCTGGCCAAATTTCGCAAAGCCAGTCAGGAGCTCAAGCAGTGGCGCGCTCAGTCGCTTCCCTCGGATACCGAGGTCGCTCGCAGTCTGTATCAGGCCTGGCTGGTGGAACTTGTCGGAGCGGCCGAGTTCTTGAATCCGAACGTGGATTCGAGCGAGCCATCCACGCGCAAGGGCATGTACGACTCGCTCAGTTTCTCCGTCCGGGGCCGCGGAACGCTCGAGCAACTGACGCAGTTTCTGTTCGGGTTTTATCGGGGCGACCACTTGCACCAGATTCAGTCGCTGAGCATGACGCCCGTTCCGCGCACGGACGAATTGGACATCGCCATCGCGATCGAGGCCCTGTCGCTGGCCGACGCCGATCGTAAAGACAGCCTGAGCAAGCGCGTCTCCGAGAGTCTGGCTTCCGATAACCTGGCCGACTATCAATCGATCGCGGATCGAAACCTGTTCGGCGTCGGCGGCAGCGGCGACGAAGCGGACTTCGCCTACCTGACGGCCGTCATCGAGGTCAACGGAGAGCCCGAAGCCTGGTTTACGCTGCGGGCCTCGGGCAAGCTGCTCAAGCTGCGTCGTCAGCAGAGCTTCGACATCGGCTCCTTTCATGGCGTCGTGGCCGACATCAGCGGTTCGGACGTCACGCTGTTGTGCGACGACGAGCGCTGGCTGCTCTCAGTCGGCGAAAACCTGATGCAAGCTAGCACGCTGCCTCCCGAGTTTTAGCGCGGGCGAGTTGGGCAAGTTCGACAAGCTCCGCCGAACGCATTTGCGGAGATTGATATTGGCGATCGTCGGCCGCCTTTGTACCCTCCCGCCATCATTTCTTTGGCCGCTATTGAGTCCGGCGGCCAGGCGGCTCGACAAGTCCGTAACTCTATTCCATGAAACAACCCCCGCAACTGCGCCTGGCGCTGTTGGGTATGCGCCTGCCCGTGCGATTCTGCGCGTGGCTCGCGTTGTGCCTATGGTGCGGCACGGCGCTGGCGCAGGGCCAGCCGCCCTCCGGTGAGTTCAAGAGTTACGCGCTGCGCCACAAGACCGCGGCTGAAGTCGGTCGCATGCTCTCCGAGCTGTTGGATCGAAACGCCGAGATGATCGTCGATGCGCGTGGGAATCGCATCCTGGTTCGGGGTCCCGAGAAAGCTCAGCAGGTCGCCCGGCAATTGATCGCCGCGGTGGATCAGGATCCACGATCGCAGCCGAGCGCGCCTGCCGCGACCGTGGCCAACGGCGAACGATTCGTGCCGATTCCATGGGCAGCGAATGAACTGGAGTCGTCGCTCGTGCGGCTATTCGGCGCGCGTCTGAAGCGCGGAGCCTCAACGCGCGCTGGCGGCGAATTTGTCATCAGCGACAAGGCCGGCGCCGCAGTCGCGGTGCGCCACGACGCGGCCCGCGGCGGACTCGTGATTCAGGGCCCGCAAGTCTTGGCGTCGCAGGTTGCGCAATTGATTCAAGCCAACGACGGATCTCGGGCTCGACCTGCCGGCCAGATCCGCACTGTGTCGTTTCGCAAGGCCGATCCCCAGAAAGTGCAACAGGCCGTCGATGCCTATCGCCGCGGAAATGCGAAGCCGGCCGCTGCCGCAGCGGCGCTGGGAGTTCAGAAAGCCTCGCTGTCCCGCCGCGCGCCGGACTCGCGCGGCCCAGTCCTTGTGGCACAAGCGCCCGCGGCCGGCCCAGCACTTCCGCCGACGACGCCGGGCACTCCGCCCGACGCACCGGCGGCGGCCGATGCCGACGAAACCCGCGAGCGGCTGCGCGAATTGGGCCTCGACTTGGATATCGAGATCTTGCCCGATCTCGAAGCGATCATTCTGCGCGGCAGCAATCGCGATGTGAACGAGGTCTTGCGGATTATCGAAGACATCGAGCGGCTGAGCGCCGAGACGATTCCCACGGTCGAGGTCTATCCGCTCAAGTACGTCAACAGCGAGTCGCTGGCGCCGATGCTGACGTTGATTCAGCGCGACTTGCTGGCGGGCAAGCCGGGCCGGGTGAGCATCACCGCGCTCGGCAAACCCAACTCGCTGTTATTGGTCGGCTGGGGCGACGCGATCAACTCTGTCAAGGACCTGGTGGCGAAGCTCGATCAGCCGGTCGAGCCGCAGACCCAGTTGCGCGTGTTTCGGCTGCGACACGCGCCGGCCGCGACCGCCAGCACGACCATAACGGAATTCTTCGCCAAGCGCACCGGCTTGGGCGCCAAAGTCGCCGTCATTCCCGACGTGCGGTCCAATTCGTTGATCGTGCAGGCGGCGCCACGCGACATGGCCGAAGTCGAATTGCTCGTCGCGCGGATCGACACCGGGCGCAGCGAGAGTGTCAACCAGGTGCGCATCTTCAAGCTCAAGAATTCGTTGGCCGCCAATCTCGCGACCACGCTGCAAGCCGCCATGGAGTCGCAGCGCACGGGCCAAGGCGGAGCCGCCGGCGGCAAGTCGTCGGTGTTGGAACTTTTGACCGTCGATCCCCAAGGCGCCAAGACGCTCAAGTCGGGCATCCTGGCCGACGTGAAGATCACGCCCGACCCGCGCGCCAATTCGCTGATCGTTTCGGCGCCGGCCGCGAGCATGGATCTGGTGGTGGCGCTGATCTCGCAGATGGACGATTCGCCGGTCTCGGTTTCCCAGATCAAGGTGTTTCACATCGTCAACGGCGACGCCGCCGGCCTGGTGGTGATGCTCCGTTCGCTCTTGCCCAGCCAGACGGCCACGACGCCCGGCGCCATGCTGGCCAAGGCCGAAGGTGAAACGTCGTTTGCACCTCTGCGCTACTCGGTCGAGACTCGCACGAACAGCATCATCGCGGTCGGCTCGGCCGGCGACCTGGCGATCATTGAAGCCCTTTTGCTCCGACTCGACGAGCGAGACGTACAGCAGCGCAAGAACACGGTGTATCAATTGCGAAACGCCCCGGCCCTGGACGTGGCCGACGCCATCAACCAGTTCCTGCGCAGCGAACGAGCCGTGCAGCAGGCCGCGCCCGGCACGATCAGCCCCTTCCAGCAGATCGAGAACGAAGTCGTGGTCGTGCCCGAGCCGGTCGGCAATTCGCTGATCATTAGCGCTTCGCCCCGGTTTCACGAGGAGATCTATCGGTTGGTGCAAAAGCTCGATGCCCAGCCGCCGCAGGTGCTGATCCAGGTGTTGATCGCGGAAGTGGCGCTCACCGACGATCGGCAGTTCGGCATCGAGTTCGGTTTGCAGGATGGTCTGCTGTTCGATCGCAGCTTGCTGGGCGAATTGGTGACGACGAATACGAGCACCACGTTCGGAAATCCACCCACGACGACGCAGACGCAAACGATTCAGGCCGCGTCGAATACGCCCGGCTTCGACTTCAATAACACCATCATCGGCAACAGCGGCAGCGAGAAAAGTCTGGCGACGGCGGCGCAAGTCGGCGGGCAGGGCCTCTCGAACTTCGCGCTGGGCCGGACCAGCGAGCTGGGATTCGGCGGCCTGGTCCTGTCGGCCAGCAGCAAGACCATCAACGCGCTGTTGCGAGCCTTGCAACAAAACCAGCGGCTGGAAGTGCTCAGCCGGCCGCAGGTGATGACGATCGACAATCAGCCCGCCTTCATCCAGGTCGGCCAGAAGGTGCCCCGCATCACGAACGTCACGATCAATCAGATCGGACAGAACAACGTCGTGGCGTTGGAAAACGTCGGTTTGATCCTGGGCGTTACGCCGCGCATCAGCCCCGACGGCATGGTGGTGATGGAGATCGACGCCGAGAAATCGGAAGTGGCGCCGGAGAATGAGGGAATTCCCATCTCGATCTCGGCAACCGGCGCCGTGGTGCGCTCGCCGCGCTACAACATCACCACGGCCCAGACGACCGTCAGCACGGCCAGCGGCGAGACCATCGTTCTGGGTGGGTTGATCACGAAGCACGAGCAACGGCTCGACCGCAGCGTTCCCTATCTGTCCGACGTTCCGTTCTTGGGCTGGGCATTCCGCTACGATTCGTATCGTTCCCGCCGCACCGAGTTGTTGATCATTCTCACACCGCACGTTGTGCGCAGCTCGGAAGACGCCGAGCGGCTCAAGCAGATCGAGGCCGCGAGAATGCACTGGTGCGCTGCCGACGTGCATGCGATCCACGGCGATCCCGAGTTCTGCCGCCGCGGCGAGTGCCCGACCTGCAACGAGCAGATGCCCGTGGTGTATCCGGATCTCGATCCGCGCGGATTGCAGAATCTTCCAATTCCGGCCGGCGCGGCGCCGGTCGATACCGACGGTTACTCTCCACCCGATCCGGGCGTCTCGGCCGGCAACCGTGCCCCTACGCCTCGAGTTGCCAGCGCCAAGGGCGCGCAGCCCGCGACCGGACCGATCGGCGGCAAAGCCGCCGGCGCCCTGGGCGCGGCCCAACCGCCGCGAGCTGGCGCCACTACTGCGCCGGTTGGGCAGAAGCCGCCACCGGCATACACGGGCGCTCAAACATCCTATCAGGCTCGGTAACACGAGAGGCCATGTTGAACGAGCGATATGGATTGCGTTTGATCGTCGGCTCACTGTTGGCGAGCCTGGTGGTCGGCTGCGCGCCGCTCAAGTTGCCCAAGAAGCTGGCCCTGCCGATGAAGGGCGACAAGCCTCAATCGCCGCAGCGGATTACGGCGCTATGGACCGATACGGTGCTGGTCGAAGCCGGCATTGTCGGCTTCGGCGGCCGGATAATGTTCTACGGCCGTGACGACGAAGAGCCGGTCGTGGTGGCCGGCGAGCTGACCGTGTTCGCGTACGACGACACGCAGAACCCCGGCAGCAATGCGTCGCCGGCGCGCAAGTTCGTGTTCCGCTCCGAGGAGCTGTCGAAGCACTACAGCAAATCGTCGCTGGGTCATTCCTACAGCTTCTGGCTGCCCTGGGGACCCGTCGGCGGGCCCAAGCGGCAAATCAGCCTGGTCACTCGCTTCAAAAGCGACGCCGGCGGAGTCGTGATGTCGGAGATGACGCGGCATTTTCTTCCCGGGGCGCAAGACGAATCGGCGCCGCCAACGACCGTCTCGCAAAAGACGGTTCCGGCGCTGCGCCCCTTGGAAGAAATACGACAAGCCTCGCATGCCGAACCGCTCGAAGAGCGGCCCGAGCCGAAGGTGGGCATGACGACGGCCACGATCACGCTGCCGCCGGGCCAAAGCGGTTCGCAGGCGCAAGCCGATCGAGAGTTCGCGCAAAGCGAGGTCGCGACCGGCGGAGAAGCGCGCGGCAGAGAAGCGCCTGGGCCGGCTAGAATTCCCGCGGCGTCCGCGGCGGAGGACCGGGCGGGATCGCAGGACCTCGTTCGAGAGATTCGCGCCCTGCGGGAAGCAATAGCGACGGGTCCGGGGACATCACCGTCAGATCGTTTTGGACGTCGGAGATTCCCGGCTCGAATTCCGCCCAAGCTTCCGCCAACTCGCGATCCCGCGAAGTCGCCACTTCGCCTCGCAGAATCGCAGTCTGACCGTCCACAGTCAACTCAAGCGGCGACGTCCAGCGAATTCTCGAAGAATTCTGCAGCCGACGCTCCAACGTCGCTTGGATCGCCGCAGGCGGGGCGACCGTGAGCTCGGGCGACAGCGCCAACCGCGTGGGATAAAGGGCCGTCGCTGAGCTCGACTCGTTCTGCGAGGCGCCCTGGTTGACGTTCGGTTCGGGCCGGGGCTGCAAGGGCAACAGCGGCAGCGTGCGACGCGACCGCGATTGCGAGAGACCCACGAAACCGCGCCGATCGCTGCTATCGGTGCCGATGAAGTCCGTGGCTTGTCGCGCTCCGCGCACGAATCGCTCGGCGCCCGAGATCGTTCCGCCCGGGTTGTTGACCGCGGCCGTGGCCGGATTGGTCATGGCCCCGGGGGGCCGCTGAAGGTTGCGCAGAGTTCCCAACTGGCGCTGTCCAAACATCTGGGCCTGCGCGTCGACGGCGGCCAGTGCCAAGATCGTTGTGACGGTCAGTGTTCGGACGGCAAGATTCACGTTCATCAAACCTTCAGGCTCAAATCGTCCACGTTCAGGTGCTGTGGTTGTCGTCGATCGCTGTAGATGGCTATCGACGTTCCACACAATCGTACCACAACGGGAATTGGCCGGACAACCTCGCACTGGCCGTCACAATCCCGACATTCGGCGCCAGAGGAACGGCCCGGATTTGACCATGCATCGTCGTGGCGTAAGTTTGGCATGCACAAGAACGTACGAAACTGGATCAAGGACCGGAGTGATGGAAAGGGGCCCATGTTCACGACTTCCATTCCCACCCTGATTGCCTGGCTGAGCCTGTGTTTGCTGGCTGCCGCCTTTGGGCACGCGCTCGATGCCCAATGGCAAATTATTTGGGCCGAAGCCGGCGCCTTTGGGCTGGCCTCGGCCGTGGGTTTGGGGGCGCTCGAAAAAACGCGGGCAGCCCGCGCCGAGCGAGTCTACAACCGTGTTATGCAAATGCGAGTCGAGTGTGGTCTGGCTCGATTGAACGAACATAGCGCGGCCGTCGATTCGATCAATACGGCCGTCCGCCGATTGGTCGAGCACGCCTCCATGCGACGCAGCACCGATGTCGCCAGTGCCCCGCGCGTCAAGCGCCGCTGGCAAACGCAACTGCTCAGCGATACCCCGCTCGAGATCGTGCCGGTAGAAGACCAGGACGAACCATTTGATTCGAAATCTGTAACGCCCATCACGGGAGCCTTGCGGCAAATCTCGTCGCAGGGCGTTACCTTCGAGCACGAGGAGGCGTTTGCGGCGCGGATCGTGCTGCTCACGTTCAAGCTCACCGACGAGCAAATCTCGTTCGTCGTCGACGTCATGTGGTCTCAGAAGACCGTCGACGGCTATACCAGCGGCGGAACCGTGCTGGCGGTTGGCATTCCGGCGTCGCCGTCGGCCATCGATGCCATGCCCGAGCTGACGCCCGCCCCGATCGCCATCTAAGTCGCGAGCGCCAGCCGAAGCTGTCTGGCGGCCTGATTTGTCGTGCCGGAAGAGGCATCTCGCCCATCTTCACTGCCCCGCTTGGCGGTAGACAATCGACTTGGCGCGTGGTGTAATAGAACGGCTATCTGCTACGCCGTTCGATACTCCCCGCACTCTCCCGCCTTGGGCCGATGCACGACCGCACCCGCCGCCGTTCCACGAAAGTTTTGCAACTAGCGCTGGTCGCGTTGTGGCTAGCGGCGCTCGGCATGTCGCTTGTCAGTGAGACATTGGCCGCTGATGCCGCGCGTGTGCCGGCTGCGGTCGACTATAACCGCGACATCCGCCCGATTCTTTCGGACCATTGCTATGCGTGCCACGGTCCCGACGTCGGCAAGCGGCAGGGCGGTTTGCGCCTGGACCGCCAGGAAGACGCATTCAAGGAGTTGGAATCCGGCGGATTTGC
Organism: Planctomycetia bacterium; assembly: GCA_031400775.1. Classification (GTDB taxonomy): domain Bacteria; phylum Planctomycetota; class Planctomycetia; order Pirellulales; family PALSA-1355; genus PALSA-1355. The sequence continues at coordinate 47,091 of JANNQN010000404.1, forward strand.
AATTTCGCCCGGACAAAAAGAGCACAGCAAACTGCTGGTGCGCTTGCTCGCCTCGGACGAAGATCGCATGCCACCGGCCGAGGCCGGACCGCGGCTCAAGCCCGAGCAGATCGCGAAGCTCGAGCAGTGGATTGCCGAGGGCGCGATTTGGAAGGGCCATTGGTCCTATCTGAAAGTCGAGCGACCGGCGCTGCCCGCGGTCAGCGAACCGGGCTGGGCGAAAAACGAAATCGACTATTTCATTCTCCGCGAGTTGGATCGCGAGAAGCTCAAGCCCTCGCCGGCGGCCGACAAGTTGGCGCTGGTGCGGCGGCTTAGCTTCGACCTGACGGGCTTGCCTCCTTCGATCGCCGAGATCGACGCCTTTATGGCCGACACCTCGGACGGCGCTTACGACCGGCTGGTGGATCGGCTGTTGGCCTCGCCCCACTATGGCGAGCGGATGGCGATGAAGTGGCTCGACCTGGCGCGCTATGCCGACACCAACGGCTACCACGTCGACGATCATCGCAACATCTGGAAGTTTCGCGAATGGGTCATCGACGCCTTCAATCGCAACATGCCATTTGATCGCTTCACGATCGAGCAAATCGCAGGCGACTTGCTGCCCAATCCAAGCGTCGAGCAACGAATTGCCAGCGGATTCCACCGCAACGTGATGGTCACCTCGGAAGGGGGAGCCGATCCCGAGGAGTACCTGACCAAGTACGCCAACGACCGAGTGACGACCACGGCGTCGGTGTGGCTGGGCACGACCTTGGCTTGCGCCGAGTGCCACGATCATAAGTACGATCCGTTTACGCAACGCGACTTCTACCGGATGTACGCCTACTTCAACAACATCCCCGAGTTGGGATTGGACACGCGGCAAGGCAGCCCCGTGCCGAATCTGCAAATTCCCACGGCCGAGCAGGCCGAGCAGTTGACGACTTTTCGGCGGCAAATTGCCGAGCTCGAAACCCGCATCAAGCAAGAAGTGACTCAGGTCACGATCGATCCGCCCAGCCCGCACTTTGCCGGAGAGCAACCTCAGGAGTTTGTCTGGGTTGACGACGCCCTGCCGCGTGAGGCTTTGGCCGACGGCAGCGAGGGCGGCGCGTCGTGGCATTGGGTCGCGTCGCCGCAGCCGGTGCTCGGCGGCCGGCTGTCCAGCGAGCGAACCGCCGAAGGCTTTGGCCAGCATTTCTTCATCAACTCGAGCGACCGGCTCACGATCGCCACGGGCGACAAGCTGTTTGCCCACGTCTACCTGGATCCGGACAATCCGCCCCAGGCGATCATGCTGCAATTCAACAACGGTAACTGGGAGCACCGCGCCTACTGGGGCGCCAATGCATTCGAAGTCGGCGTGGAAGCCACCGTCAGCCGCCTGTCGCTGGGGCCGCTGCCCGAGGCAGGGCGCTGGGTCCGTCTGGAAGTCGACGCCGCGGCCCTGGGACTGGCCGTGGGTGATCCGGTGAGCGGGTTGGCGTTTTCGCAGTTCGGCGGACACGTCTACTGGGACAAGGCCGGCACGGTCAATCGCACGCCGCAAGCCTCGAAGTGGTTCGATAGCCAACTGGCCTGGGAACTGGCGGAGAAAGACCGGCCCAAGTCGAAGTTGCCCGACAACGTGCAACAAATCATCAAGATCGAGGCCGCGAAGCGCGACGACGCCCAGCGTGCGGCTCTCCGCGATTACTTCGTGCAGTTTGCCTATGCGAAGGTCCGATCGCAATTCAAACCGCTCAACAATCAACTCGCTGAGCTACGTGGGAACGAAGGCGAGTTGAACCGCGCCGTGCCGATCACGATGGTGATGCAAGAAAACCCGCAAATGCGCGATACGTTCGTGCTTGTGCGCGGCGACTTTCGCTCCAAGGGCGATCGCGTCACGCGCGGGGTTCCGGCCAGTCTGCCGCCGTTGCCGGCCGCCGCGCCGGACAATCGGCTGGGCCTGGCGATGTGGCTGGTGGATCGCGACAATCCGCTCGTGGGTCGCGTGACCGTGAATCGATTCTGGCAGCAATATTTCGGCACGGGCATCGTCAAGACCAGCGACGATTTTGGCGCGCGGGGCCAATGGCCCACACATCCCGAGTTGCTCGATTGGCTGGCCGCCGAGTTTGTCGATTCGGGCTGGGACGTCAAAGCCCTGCAGCGAAAGATCGTCACCTCGGCCACCTACCGGCAATCGGCCAAGGTTGAACCGGCGTTATTGGAACACGATCCTTACAACCGGCTGCTAGCGCGCGGAGCGCGGTTTCGCCTCGACGCCGAAGTGATTCGCGACAACGCCCTGGCCGTTAGCGGACTGTTGAACGACACGATCGGCGGACCCAGCGTTTCGCCCTATCAGCCGGCCGGTTTGTGGGACGAGCTGACCTCCGGCGACCGCTACGTGCAGAGCAAAGGGCGCGATCTCTACCGCCGCGGCATGTACGTCTATTGGAAGCGTTCGATCCCTTATCCGCCGCTGGTGACTTTCGACGCGCCCAACCGCGAGGTGTGTACCGATATCAGGCCGCGAACCAACACGCCGCTGCAAGCGCTGGTGCTGATGAACGACCCGGCCTACATCGAGGCGGCTCGCGTGCTGGCCCAACGGATATTGAAGGAAGGGGGCGCCGATGTTCCTGCCCGGATCGCGTTTGCCTTCCGACTGTGTACGGCCCGGCCGCCGAGCGACGCGGAAGCCACGATCTTGCGACAGGTCTTCGAGCACAATCTGGCCCGATTTCGCCAGCAGCCGGCATTTGCCGCCAAGCTGATCAGCATCGGCGAATCTCCGCGCGCCGCCGAAATGGAC
>JANNQN010000405.1:0-4362 GCA_031400775.1 Planctomycetia bacterium
GGCCGAAAAAATTCCCGGCGCGCCCTTGAGCGCGTCGACCGCCAGCCCGCTGTCGTCCCCCAATACCCAGTGGCCCAAGTGCGCCGCTTGTTGCGAGGCTTTGAAACCCGCGTTCTCGGCGAACGATGTACCCGTTTCGTCGACGGCCAGCGGCGCCGAGAAATCGGCCAGGTTTTGCAGCTCTAGCCCAAGCGGCGCACTTGGGCCACTGGGTATTGGGGGACGACAGCGGGCTGGCGGTCGACGCGCTCAAGGGCGCGCCGGGAATTTTTTCGGCCCGCTATGCCGGCCCCGCGGCCACCGACGCCGACAATCGCCAAAAGTTGCTCGCGGCATTAGCCGGCGTTCCGACGGCGCGGCGCACGGCCCACTTCGAGTGCCACTTGACGCTGGCCGATCCGCGGGGAACCATTCGCGCGACGAGCGCCGCCCGCTGCCAGGGGCGAATTCGCGAGACGGAATCGGGCAGCGGCGGCTTCGGCTACGACCCGTTGTTCGAGATCGTCGAGTATCATCGGACCTTTGGCGAGCTGTCGCCCGAGGTCAAGGCCGTGCTCAGCCACCGCGCACGCGCCATGTTCGCGATTCTGCCTGCGCTGAAGGCCTTGCTGGCGGCCGGAGAATGGAACGCGGATGAGTGAGCCATTCGACATGATCGCCAAGACGTTCTTCGGATTGGAGAACGTGTTGGCCGACGAGTTGCGAACCGCGGGCGCGCTCGACGTGCGCACCGGGCGGCGGATGTGCTCGTTTCGCGGCGACCTGGCGGTCATGTATCGGGCCAACATCCAATGCAGCACGGCGGTCCGCATTCTCAAGCCGATCCATCGTTTCACGGCCGCCGACGAACAAGCATTGTATCGCGGCATCGGCGGCGTCGACTGGCTGGCGCTTTTGGATGCGGAAGGCTCGCTGGCCATCGACCCCGTGGTGCATAGCCCGATCTTCAGCAACTCGCTTTACGCGGCCCAACTGACCAAGGACTCCGTGGTCGATCAGATCCGCGCGGCCACGGGCCGCCGTCCGTCGGTCGATCTGGCCAATCCCGACCTGCGAGTCAACCTGCACATCGATCGCGAGCAAGTGACGGTATATCTCGACGCGTCGGGCGACTCGCTGCACAAGCGCGGCTATCGCGTGGCGGCGGGCGAAGCGCCGATCAACGAGGTGCTGGCCGCCGGAATTCTGCGGCTGGGCGGCTGGGACCAGAACTCGCCGCTGGCCGATTTCATGTGCGGATCGGGCACGCTCGTGATCGAAGCGGCACTGGCGGCGCGGCGCATCGCGCCGGGACTCGTGCGCGGGCAATTCGCCTATCAGCGCTGGAAGGATTACTGTGCCGCGACGCACGAGGCGGAGATCGAAACGGCGCGGCAAGCGGTCTTGCCGAGTCTGGCATTCCCGATCCGCGGCTCGGACCTCGACCCGCGGGCAATCGACGCGGCCAAACAGAATTCCCACAGGGCCGGTGTCGCAGGCGACATCGAGTGGGCGGTCGAGAACTTCGAGTCGGCGGCGCCGCCGGCCGAATCGGGCACTTTGGTCGTCAATCCGCCCTACGACGAACGAATGAAAGCCGCCAGCATCGAGGCCGTCTATCGCCGCCTGGGCGACGTGCTCAAGCGCAATTGGGCCGGCTATCGGGCGCTGGTATTCACCGGCAACCTCGAGGCCGCCAAGCACATTGGCCTGCGCGCTAGCACGAAAACCCGACTGTTCAACGGAGCCATCGAGTGCCGGTTGTTGAAGTTCGATATGTTCGCCTCGGAGAGTGCGCCGGCCGAGGCCTCGCCGCGACAAATCGGACAGGATCTGGAAAAGGCCTTTGCCAATCGGCTGCGACGCATGGCCAAGCATTGGCATCGTTCGTTCCGCCGCCAGAACATCACGGCCTATCGCGTGTACGATCGCGACGTGCCCGACGTTCCGCTGGCGATCGATTGGTACGACGGCCAGGTGTTGATCACCGAGTACGAGCGTCCGCACAATCGCACCGAGATCGAGCATCGCGCCTGGCTCGAACGCATGGTCGCGCTCATCGGCACGACATTGGACACCCCAGCGACCCGCGTGGTGTTGCGCTCGCGATCCGCCAAAAAGACTGCCGTCAAAGGGCCCAAGGAGAAAGCCCACGTCGTCGAGGTCCGCGAAGGACCCCTGACTTTCGAAGCCCATTTGAATGCCAATAAGGAGACCGGGCTGGCGCTCGACCGACGGACGGTACGCGGCATGTTGTGGACCGACGCGCCGGAAAAGCGATTCTTGAACCTGTTTGCCAAGAGCGGCTGGGCCACGGTCGCCGCGGCCGCGGGTGGCGCGGTTTCGAGCCTGAGCGTCGAGGCGTCGCCCACTTTGGCCGACTGGGCCAAGCGCAATCTGCGGCTCAACGACATCTCTGCTGACGAACATCGCATCGTGTGCCTGGACCCGCTCGACTTTGTCAACCAGCTCGATCCGTCCGCGGGACCGCAATTCGACCTGGCCTACGTCGAACCGCCCGCCTTCGACGGCAAGCGGCGCGAAGGGGTGTGGAACGTGCAAGACGGCCACGTCGAGTTGCTCAATCGACTGCTGGCTTGCATGTCGGTGGGCGGAAGGATCTACTTCTCGACCACGTTTCGCCGCCTGAAGCTGCACGATTCGCGGCTACGGCGCGGGATGGCGCGAGAGATCACGCGCCAAACCACGGCGCCGGACTTTCGCGACAGCAAAGCGCACCGCTCGTGGGCGATCGTACACACCGAGAGCTGATCGGTTGACAGCGAAATCAGCGAGCCGGGCGAAAATCACGGCCAAATAGCGCGTACCAGGCAGCCAAGGGCTCCAACTCGCGACGTGCGCGCTCGCCGGGCGCGCAAAAGGTAACCGGACGCGGCGCCGAAAGGGCCACGATCTGGCGGATGTCGAACTCGGCCAAAAGACCGAACGCAAACAGCTCCGGAACGGTCTCCACGGTTTTGTCTTCCTCGATCAACTGCTTCAAGCTCGCCGGGGCGGCCGTCACTTCCGCTGCCGAGATGGCCGCCGGCTCAATGGCCGCGGCCACCAGCGCCGCCACCGCGGAGCGCGGACCCTCGGCCACCAGCGTGAGCGGCAGGTTTGGGTGGCGCTCTCGGAGCCAACGGGCGATGCCGGCCAATTGCGCCGCCTGAATACCCAAAGCCCGCTCGCCAACCGCCGCCACGAACAGCGGGTATAAGTAGTCCGGATCCTGAGCCTTGATCTTCGATTCGCCCCACAAGAGCGGATCGACGGCCCAAACCAAGTAGCCCGCCGCCAGGCATCGCGAAATAGCAGGGCCGGCGCTCGCGCGGCCCCGATCGTCGACCACCAGAGCGATGCCACGCGGTTCGCTCACCCCGGCCGCAAACTCGACCGCGGGCACGGTCCAACTCTTGCCTAGTTTTAACTCCCACGACTCGCCGCTTTTCTCCGATGCGGTGACTTCGTACTTCGGCGCCTTCACGATCGCGATCAGGTGCTCGCGCCGCTCGCGCTGCCAGGTCTCAGCCGCCTGCTTTTCGGTCGGCAAGCTAGGATCTCTAGGCACTTCGGCCAGCAGGCCCTTGGCCAGGCGATGGAAATCCAGATTGTCCTCGGGCAGCGGAACGTGCAACTCGGCGGCCGTTTTGATCTCGGCCTTTGATGGGATTTCCGCGCGAGCAAAGCTGGTGTCTTGCGGATAAAAGAAATCGCCCAGCATGGCATAAAGCTGCTCGCGGTTCTCCTGCTCGAAGTTATGCGTTCCGGGTGCATGATTGACGTGCGAGCGGAGTTTTCCGCCGGCGCCGTGCAGCTCGAAGATCGGGCGGGCGGCTTGCAGCAATGGTTCGAGCGTATGGCCCGACTTGAAGCAACAATCGTCGCCGGCGTTGTACGTGAGCAGCGTAGGGCGCGGCGCTCGCAAGGCCGTCAGATGGGCGTAATCTGCCACGAGCGCCATGTCCGAGGGCGCTTGCTCGGAGTCGCCCATGTCGTCGAAGGTAATGTTCGTGGCAAAGCTGCCGTACCCTGCCACGGGATTGGCAAGCGTCACGCGCTCGTCGAGCGAGCTAATGATGATCGTCTGCCAACCACCGCCCGACAGACCGGAAACGACCACCCGCTTGGGATCGACGTTCGGCAAGGCCAGCCCAATGTCCAAAGCCCGCGACATCGCCAGGTAAAACGGCGCCAATCCGCTCGCGCCGCACAGATCGAGCTGGTTCATGCGGTAATGCGAAAAGCCATCGGTGCGGAGTTGGCCCATGCCAAACCATTCCAGGTCCAGCACCAGCATGCCGCGCTTGGCCAGGTTGATGGAACGCAATTGCTTGTACTCGACGGCCTTGCCCTCGGGCGCGTGGCCGTTGACGTGCATGG
>JANNQN010000406.1:0-16640 GCA_031400775.1 Planctomycetia bacterium
CCCGGCAAGATTTATCCCACGCCGCAGGGCCGGCCGGTGCACCTGGTCAGCGATCCCACTCCGATTTCCGAACTCATGGGTTGAGCGTCTCGCCTTTCGATTGACAAAATTCCCGCCCGACTTCGGCCCGTGCGGCCGCAAAGCTTCGCCATGTGCATGCATCGACAACTCTGCGTTCTCGCCTCGCTGGCCGCGCTCATCTTGTGGGCGCCCGTGTCGACGCTGTTCGCCGCGGGGCCCGAGTTGAGAAGTCTCCTGCCGGCCGGCGGCCAGCGCGGCGCCACGATCGAAGTCTCGGCGGCGGGGAATTTTCCCAAATGGCCCGTGCAAGCCTGGGTCGATCGACCCGGGCTGACTGTGACTCCGGGCGAAAAAGGCAAGCTCACTGTATCAATCGCGCCCGACGCGGCCGCGGGAGAATTTTGGATTCGCTTGTCCGATCCCGATGGGTCCGCGGTTCCTCGGCCTTTCATCGTCGGCACACTGGCAGAGGTCAACGAGCAAGAACCTAACAACCGTCCAGCGCAAGCCCAACCCGTCGGCAGCGCCGTGGTCGTGAATGGCCGCTTCGGAGACAACGGCGACGTCGACGCGTTTGCCGTCGATCTCGAGCAAGGCCAGACGCTAGTGGCGTCGCTCTCGGGCCACGAATCGCTGGGGTCGCCCATGGACAGCGTGCTCGAAATCGTCTCGACGCGCGGCGGCGTGTTGGCCTTTAACCACGACCAGCGGGGGCTCGATCCGCGACTCGAGTTCACCGCGCCCTCGAAGGCCCGCTACCTGGTCCGCGCGTTCGCCTTTCCTTCGGTTCCCAACAGCACGATCGCGTTTGCCGGCAACGACCAGTACGTCTACCGGCTGACGCTCACCACAAAAACGTTCGTCGACTATCCCTGGCCGCTGGCGGTCACGCGCGGCCGGCAGACGCCGCTCGAACTGTTCGGTTGGAACATTCCCGCGGCCGGCAAGTCGACGACGGTTCGCGCCGAAGGCTCGGCCGCCGGCGTATTTGACATGCAGGGAATGCTTACCGATCCGGTGGCTGTCGTGAGCCACGCGGCGCGCTGCGAGAGCGAACCGAACGATTTGCCCGAGGGAGAACCGATTGAGCTGCCCGTCACGGTTAGCGGACGCATCGAGAAAGCGCGCGACGTCGACGTGTATTGCTTCGACGCTCGCAAGGGCGAATCGCTGACATTTCAGATCGAAAGCCGCGCATTGGGCTATCCGCTGGATGCGGTGCTGGCGATTACCGACGCCATGGGAAAACAATTGGCTCGCGTCGACGATCTGCCCGGCACGCGAGATGCCGCGCTGACGTTCTCGCCACCCGACGACGGATCGTACCGCGTCGTCGTGTCCGATCTCAACCAGCAGGGAAGCATGCGGCACGTGTATCGGCTGCGCGCCGCGCGGACCGAACCCGACTTCGAAGTCACGGCCGACGCGCTGTCCTATGTGCTGTCGGCAGGAAAGCCGGTCGAAATCACGCTGGCAGTGGCCCGACAGAACGGCTTCGACGAAGAGATCGGATTTAGCGTGAGCGGATTGCCCGGCTTTGTGACCGCCGAGGCGGTTCCGTCGGCCGCGCAGGGCGACTTGGCCAAGAGCGTCAAGCTGAAGCTGAACGCCGGGGCCGGGGCCTTCTCGGGGCCGATTCGCATCGCTGGACAAGCGGCCGGCACGAGCAAGCGTCTTCATTCGGCCGGCGCGACGCTGCCGGTGGGCGGCAAACGCACGACCGATTTGTGGCTATCGGTGGTTGCCGAGAAGCCATAAAATTTTTGCGTCGTGCGGTAGCGGCCGCATTGGTCCCCTTTTCGCCCACGTGCAAGGAGAGCACACCGTGACGGATCGTCCGCAGGGATTGCCAGGCGTGAACGAGACGGCCCGGACCGACTTTGAACCGGGCCAGGGTTTCAACTTCACGCTGCACATGCGGCGGCTGTGCGACGACCTGACGGTCCGCTTGCCCGAGCTTGCGCACATCGACATGCGGCGCGTGGCGATTCGTTTTTGCCAAGCGCGGCGCGCCGTGCGGCACGGCATTCAGGCATCGCTGACCCCGTTGCGGTTCGAGGGGGGCCAGTTGTTCACGAACCGCCGCGGGCGCACCTGGACGGTCGAGCGGCTGTACGATGCCGACGGGCGGGAACAGCTCTATCTGCTCAGCTTCTACCTGCCGCGGTTCCTGGAGCGCTCGTTCGAGGACAAGGTCGCGACGGTCGTTCACGAGCTGTGGCACATCAGCCAGAGTTTCGACGGCGACCTGCGGCGGCATCCCGGTCGGTGTTATGCCCACAGCCATTCGCAGCAGCAGTACGACGCCCTGATGTACCAGTTGGCGAAAAAATGGTTCTCGCTCGATCCGCCGCCAAGCACGGCCGATTTTCTCAAGCGCAATCTGCGCCAGTTGCAGCTGGAGCACGGCCACGTGTTCGGTCAGCGGATTTCCACCCCCAAGCTCATTCGTGCTAGCTAACAGCCCGTTGAAAAATGCCATCGTGGGCATTTTTCAACCTCGCCAAGTGCGAAGCAAAGCTCCGCACGGCTCGCAAAATAACGACTTGCGTCGCTATTTTGTCATCGCATCCATGCGATATCGCAGCCTGTTGAGTAAATCAACAGGCTGCTAAGCTGGCACGAGCCACCGCTGTGCCCTCGCTCGACCTCGATTGACCCATTCTGTTAGGGCCGCTACTCTACGCCCCTCACGTCGTCCAAGAGTTCTACGCCATCTCCCGTTTGCCATTTCCCCCGAGGCACGCAGCCAGTGATGCGCGCGTTCGCGTTCTTGTTTGCGCTCCTGGGCATCCTCGGATGTCGGCTGGTCGATCCCGCGCCAAAAGGGCGCTCGCCGCTCGCGCCCTTGGTGATTTCGCCCGACGCGATCGCGCTCGAAGTATTCTCGGTGCCGGCGCCGCTGGGCGACCCGCAGATGGCTGCGCTCTGGACGGAAGTCGACGAGCAGCCCCTGCCGGCCGACCTGCGGGCCACGCTGGCGCAGAACGGTCTCAGGGCAGGAATCGTAGGCAACACGGTGCCCGACGCGCTGGCCGCGCTGCTCAAGGTGACCGACGAGCGAATTTCGGCCGACGATAGGTCGCTGGTGCCGATCGAAGCCGAGGAAGGAATTGCTCTGACCGTCATGCAACCGCGAATTGGCGAACGACGCGACCTGGTGACTTCGCCCGTCCACGAACAGATTGCCCTGTTCCGTCACGTCGACAAGCAGGTCGAGGGAAAAACCTATCGCAAGGCCGAAGGCCGGTTGGCGCTGCGCGTGTTTCGCGAGAGCGATGGCCGCACGCGGCTGGAGTTGACTCCCGAGCTGCACCACGGCGAGTTCAAGAGCCGCGTCCGCGGCAGCGACGGGATCATGATCTTGAAGCAAGAGCGGCAAATGGAGCTGTTCGACGAGCTCAAAATGAGCGCGGCGCTGGCGCCCGGCCAGATGCTGCTCGTCACCTGCCAGCCCGATCGACCGGGCACCGTGGGCCATTGCTTTTTCACGCAAGCCGCCGGCGACAAGCCGATGCAAAAGCTGTATGTGCTGCGCGTCTCTCAGGCCCGCCCGGATCGCTCATTCTACGATGCGCCTGCCGACAATTCAGAACCCGTGGCGAGCGATTTGCGGCCCTAGCGCCGGTGGGTCAGACAGGCTGACCGGCCAGTGCCGCGCGAACCGTTTCCAATTGTCCGGCCGAACCCAACTTTTCGTTCTTGTGGGTGATGAACTCGGCATAGGCGGCCATGAACGGCTTGCCCGCGGTGCGGGGATCGAAATCTTCCGGCTTGTCGCGGAACAACTCGCGGTAGATCGCACACCACACCAGTCGTCCGTCGGTGTCGATGTTCACCTTGGTCACGCCCAACCGGGCCGCCGGCAGATATTGATCTTCGGCCACTCCGCTAGCGGCGCCCAGCTTGCCGCCGGCCTTGTTGATGCGATCGACCCATTCCTTGGGCACGCTGCTCGAGCCGTGCATCACGAGCGGAAAGCCCGGCAGGCGGCGCTGGATCTCGGCAATGCGATCGAAGTGCAGTCCCTGGCTGCCGGAGAACTTATAGGCCCCGTGCGAAGTGCCGATGGCCACGGCCAGCGAATCGCAGCCGCTTCGCTCGACGAACTCGACGGCCTGGTCGGGATCGGTCAGGCAGGCGTTATCGGCGTCGACCGAGATATCTTCCTCGACGCCGCCCAGCATGCCCAACTCGGCCTCGACCGAGATTCCCTTTTCGTGAGCCCGGTCGACGACTCGGCGCGTGATCGCGATGTTCTCGTCGAACGTTTCGTGCGAGGCATCGATCATGACCGACGAGTAGAAGCCGCTATCGATGCATTCGTAGCAGACCTCTTCGGTGCCGTGATCGAGGTGCACGGCGAAGATCGCCTTGTCGAAGACGTCTTCCGCCGCGCGGATCATGGCCTCGAGAAAACGCTTATCGGTATAGGAGCGCGCTCCGCGCGAAAGCTGGATGATGAACGGCGCGCTGCGCCGCGGATCGACCGGCTCTTCATTCGAGTTTTTTTGACCCAGATTGCCGCGGAACAGGCCGACGGTTTGCTCCAGATTGTTGATGTTGTAGGCCCCTACGGCGTAGTTGCCATAAGCCAATTGAAACAGTTCTTTGGTGGTGACGATCATTGCAGATTCCCTTTCGACGGAGCCCCTTCGGTGCTAGCGGCCGCCGTTGTGGCGCGAGGGCGACCCCGTAAACGCGCCATCCCGCTCAATTACCGCCACATTATAGGAAATTCCGCGCGGCCTCACCAGCCAATGGCCTGTCCCGTCGCGGAAAACAGGGCCCCGTGTGCTTCTACATTGCCCGGTTTGGACGGCAAAGATACAATCCCCCGACCCTCGACGGATCCCTTTCGCAGGCCGCCCAATGAGCATGCCGCAGCCGGTCGCCGCTTCGCCTATGACGCCGCTCGAGCAGTTGCGCTACGCGCGCGAAATCATCCATCTCGAAGGCCAAGCGCTGGCCAGCGTTGCGCGGCGGCTCGACGGCGAGTTCTGCCGCGCCGTCGACGTGCTGTTCGCCTGTCAGGGCAGCGCGATCGCCACGGGAATGGGCAAGGCCGGCCTGATCGCCCACAAGGTGGCAGCCACGCTGGCATCGACCGGCACCCGCAGCCACTACCTGCACCCGGCCGAAGCGGTCCACGGCGACCTGGGCCAGATCCGCCGCGACGATGTCGCGCTCATCTTCTCGCAAAGCGGCGAAACCGAAGAGGTGCTGCGACTGCTCCCCTCGTTGGCCGAGTTCGGTGTGCCGATGATTGCCATCACGGGTCGGGCTGCCAGCACACTGGGTCGAGCGGCCACGGTCACGATCGAGCTGGGGCCGCTCAAGGAAGCCTGCGCTCTGGGGTTGGCCCCCAGCACCAGCACCACGGCGATGTTGGCCGTGGGCGACGCCTTGGCGCTGGTGACCAGCCGCATGCGCGACTTCGGCCGCCAGGATTTTGCGCGATTTCACCCGGCCGGCAACTTGGGACGGCAATTGAGCAAGGTGGACGACTTCATGCGCCCGCTGGCGGAGTGCCGCCTGGCGGCTGTATCGCAAAGCGTGCGGCAAGTCTTCGTCAAGCGCAGTTTGCGAGGCCGCCGCACCGGCGCCATCATGCTGGTCGACGCGCAGGGAAAGCTGGCCGGCATTTTTACCGATAGCGATCTGGCTCGGCTATTCGAGGGCAATCGCGACGCGGCGATCGACCGGCCGATTTGCGAAGTGATGACGTCGCGCCCCTGCACCGTTCCGCAAGGCGCCATGATGCTCGACGCCGTGGCCGTGATGGCCGAGCGCAAGATCAGCGAACTGCCGGTCATCGACGCCGAGGGCAAACCGCAAGGCATGATCGACATTACGGACGTCGTGGGACTGTTTCCCGAAGCGGCCATTAGCGGCGCCGGCGAGCCCGCCGGCCCGACGCTGGCGCGATTCGCGCGCGGCACGACCGGGTCAAATGTCGCCGCAAAACTTCCGCCGCGGGAATGCGCATGAAAATCGAACAGCGCTGCCATAACATCGAGCTGGTGCTGGCCGACGTCGACGGCGTGTTGACGCCGGGTGAAATCGTGTTCAACAACCAGGGCATCGAGACCAAGCAGTTCCACATTCGCGACGGCATGGGCATTCGGCTTTGGCAGCGGGCAGGTTACAAGTTCGGCGTCATCACCGGCCGCAGCTCGCACATCGTCAAGATTCGCGCCGCCGAGCTCAATGTCGAAATCGTGCGGCAAACGGCCGAAGATAAGTTGCCGGTCGCCCTGGAGATTTTGAACGGCCTGGGGCTCGAGCCGCACCAGGCCTGTTATATCGGCGACGACCTGCCCGATTTGCCGGTGATGCGGGCCGTGGGGCTGGGCGTGGCCGTGGCCGACGCCTGCAAAGAGGTTCGCGAGGCGGCGCATTACGTCACCGAACTGGCCGGCGGATTGGGCGCGGTTCGCGAAACGATCGAGATCATCCTCAAGGCGCAAGGGCGCTGGGACGATCTCATTCGAAAATACACCACTTGAGCGGACGATGGCCCTAGCTTCGGCACCCTCCAGCCGTTCCGCCGGCCTGCTGCGAATCCTCTGGTCGCGACTGTCGCGCTCCGGCCAGGTCGCAGGCAGCTTCGTGGCCGTCGTTTCGGCCTACGCGCTCTACTGGTTGATCGCGGTTCCGCTGATCGAACCCAGCTTGGAGCAGAAGGTTGTCGCGCGGACGCCGGAAGAGCAAGTCGACGAGGCACGTGGCGCAGTCAACGCGCGGCAGCGCGACGTCGCAGAATTCTTCGCCGCCGATGCCTGGGAACTCGGCAATCCCGCGATCTGGCAGAGCGAACAGACCCGGCTGCTATTCAAAACCATAACTCCCCAAGCCGACGGCACTGTCAAGTTAGAGCCCTGCACGCTGTTGTTCTTTCCGCGGGGCTCCGCCGCGCTGCGAAAGCCGGTCATCATGCGCGCGGCCGAGGGCGCGATCATCAAGTTCGACCAGCCGATCGATCTCAAGAGCGTCGACTTGTCGAAGCGCGAGCTGATCGGCGGTCGCCTGCCTGGCGCGATCGTCATTCACCGCGACGCCACGGCGCCCGGCGCCGACGACGAACTGCATATCACGACTCGGGATGTCGAGATGCACAAAGAACGGGTCTGGACCCCGCATCCGGTCCAGTTTCGCTTTGGCCGCAATCACGGCAGCGGCCGCGACATGGAGATACAACTGACCGCCGACGAAGAGACCGAGGCGCGCGGTGGTTTTCGGGCCGGCACGATGCGCACGCTGCAACTGAAGCGCGACGTCAAGATGCAGTTGGCCACCAGCGCCGCGGCGCGGCCGGGCGCTCCGCCGGCGCAGCAGCCAGCCGATCCGCCGCTCGATGTCACCTGCCAGGGCATGTTTCAATTCGACATGCAGAACTACGGGGCCTCGTTTCACCAGGAAGTGAACGTCTTGCGACCGAATCTGGTCGGCGAAGCGGATCAATTGAACTGCGAAATACTGACAGTGTTGTTCGACCCGCGCGCGCCCAAGCCGGCCGTCATTCCGGGCGCTCCGCCGCCCGCTGGCGGCGCGCAGCTTTCCTCGCTGCAAGTGCGGATGATCCAGGCTCGCGGCAACCCGGTCACGCTCCGCTCTCCTCGCCAGGGCATTTACGCCCGCTGCCGGGGCTTCGACTATGCTCCGGCGCCCGGCGGCGCGACCGGCAGTTTTCTGGCGATCGGTCCGGGGATCATGCAGCGCAATTTGCCGCAGGATCCTGCCGGCAGATACGACGCCGCCTGGGCGCGGGAATTTCGCTTCGAGCCCGCCGGCGCGCAACACGTGGCATCGCTGCGCGGCGCGGCGACCGTGCGGTTCGCTCAGATGGGGAAAATCACGGCCGACGAGATCCTGGCCTGGGTCAGCGCCAAGCCGCCTGGATCAAGCGCTCCGGTTGCCCGGCCGCCCGGCGCCCTGCCCAGCGGCGAAGGCTGGCAATTCGAACGCGTCGTGGCGCAGGTCTCGCCCAACAAAACGGCGGGCAGCCAAGGTCCGGTGGTTATCGATTCGCCTCAATTGCTCGGCACCACCGACCGGCTAGAGGCATTTGTCGAGCGCCCCGTGCCGATCGACGCCCTAGCGGGAGCGCCGGCTGGCAACGCGCCGGTCGCGGGCCAACAAAATGCAACGCCGCCGCCGGCGCGAAGATCGCCACCCGTGTCGCAAACGCCAGGACGCCGCTTCGACGTGAAAGGTCGCAGCATTCAGATCAAGCTCGTGCCCAACGGCGATCAGTTGGCCGTCTCCGATGCGGTCATCGACCGGCAGGCGCATCTGGAAGAGATCGTCACCGAACGAGCCGGCGAAAAGCCGCTAGTGGTGGACGGAGATCGTCTGCTCGTGAAGGCGGCCAATGCCGAGGATACGCGCGTCACCGTGACGGGCAACCCGGGCCAACTCGCGGCCGCCGGAATGACGCTGTCCGGCGGCGCCATCGAAATGCAGCGCAACATCGATCGCCTGTGGATCGACGGGCCGGGGCGGATGACGATGCCCGTGGCGCAGGATCTGAACGGCCGGCCGATCGAGCGGCCGCAAGTGCTCACCGTCACCTGGCAAGGTGGCATGGATTTTAAGTCCAATACCGTCGTGTTCTCGAAATTGGTCGAGGCCCAAAGCGCGACTCAATTCCTCAACACCGAAAAGCTGGCTGCCGTGCTCAGCCGCCCGATCGACTTTGCCAATCCGCGCGGGCTGAACAGTACGCAACCGACGGATCGGCCGCAACTGGCCCAGGTGCGCTGCTACGGTCCGGCGGTGCTCAAGAGCCGCGAGTTCGACGAACACGGCGTGCAAACCGCGTTCGATCTGATGCATGCTTCCGATCTGGCGATCGATCAGGTGACAGGCGCGATCGACGGTCGCGGCCCGGGCACCGTCACGCACGTCGCCCGCGGCATGAATCGGGCGCTGGCAGCCCGCAACTTGGCGCCGAACCAGCAGGCAGTGCCCCCTCCCGCGCCAGCCGGCGATCAATTGACGTATCTCAACGTGGCATTTCAGAATTCGATCAAGGGCAACATCAACCGCCGCGAGATCACGTTCGGCGACGCGACCAAGACCGTGTACGGCCCTGTGCCACATTGGGACGCGACCCTTAAGGCCGACGACCTGGCCAGTCTGGGCCCGCAGGGCATGGTGCTCGAAGCCCGGCAATTGACGGTCCGCGAGATGCCATCGCGAACCAAAGCGAAGCGAGGCTGGTTCGAGCTCGAAGCGCTGGGCAACGTGGTGGGCGAAGGCGCGGCCTTCACGGCCCGCGGCGAACGGCTGACCTTTTCGGAAGAAAAGGATCAACTGATGCTGCGCGGCGACGGACTCAGCCCGGCCGAAATCTTTCAAGAGGACCCCTCGGGCGGGCCCCGCCGCGAGACGTCGGCCAATGAGCTGACTTACTGGCTCGGCTTGCAGCGGGCGCTGGTCACGGGGTTCAAGTCGATCGAGAGTGTGCTGCCCGGTCCGCCCCGAAAGCCGGAAGAAAAAAAGAAATAGGCGGCCTGCTATTTGGCCGACAACATCTTCTCGACCGCTTCGCGACCGGTCATGCCGGGCGTCACGCCCAGGCCTTCGGCGGCCTTGCTGACTTCGAGAATCTTGGCGTTAAACAGATCCTCGGGCTCGCGCAATGGTTTTTGCGGAGTGCCGCGGGCAATGGCCACGGCCAGATTGAACTCGTTCGCCGAGCGGATGTCGTAGATGCCGCAACCGACCAGCCCGTGCGAGGTATGAATCGCGCAGTATTGCCCGCCGGGCCATTGATAGGTCGAGCCGATGGCTTGCCCGGCTTTGAAATCGAGCGTGCGATTTACTGCAACAGGAAGGTCCATCGCAAGAGTCCTCCAAGCGACTTAGCCCATGGTCACGACGCGCCGCGGTCGTGAGGTTCGAAGCTCCGCCGGCTTAGTCGATCGGCGGCCGGCGACCCGTAACCAGCGAAATGATGAACAACACCAGAAACAGGAAAAACAAAATCCGGGCGATCTGCATCGCCGTGCCTTCGAGGCCCCAAATCCAAACACGCCCGCCAACAGAGCCACGACCAGGAAGATCAATGCCCATCGCAGCATGGCGGCGTCTCCGTGAAGTGAGTGGGGGAGCGACTTGGACGCGACTATTGTATGCCCGACGAGCCCGCCAAGCCACCGTTTTTCGCGGCGCGGCTCTTGGCGAAATGACCGTTTGCGACGGACGCCGGAGGTGGGACCAGGCATGGCCAACCGCGGCCAGTCCAGGGGAGGCAGACAGGCGCAGTCGCGAGATTTGCGCTGACTACTTGGCCGCTTCGCTGGCCTCGAACGTCGGCCTCACGGCCCGCTCGGAGACCCGGTCGCGAACGCCCACGAACTCCAAAATGGCCCGGGTGCCGGCATCGCCCAAACGGGGCTTGGCAAGCCGCAGCACGCGGGTGTATCCGCCCGGACGATCGACGAAGCGGGGAGCAACGTCGGCGAACAGGATTCGCACGGCCTGCTTGTCGCCCAGCATAACGATGGCCCGACGGCGAGCCACCAGCATCGGCGAAATCGCGTTGTTCCACTGCGGATAGCGGTCGCTCTTGCGCCAGTCTTTCCAGGCCTGACTGTTGCGCGCGGCGGTGGTGCCGAACTTCTCGGCCTCCTCGAGCGCGGGCAAGGCATTGCGGGCCAGCGTGATGCACTTCTCGACCAGGGGGCGGACCTCTTTGGCCTTTTCCAAGGTGGTGATGATGCGGCCCTTCACCTTGGGCTTATTGTCGTCGTCCTCGGCGTCGCGCTCGGTCAGAAACAGGGCACTGGCCAAGTTCCTGAGCAGGGCTCGCTGGTGGGAGGGGGAACGGCCGAGCGTGCGGCCTTTTCGTCGGTGTCGCATGGTAGGGTCGCGTTTCCTTCAGGGGACCGCTAGCGGCGGGCAGTCTATGGCCGGCCGAATCGCGGTCCGAATCGTATGTCAGTTTTGTGTCGGTGTTGTTTGCTATCAGACGCTGGCGGCAGCCGGCACTCGCATGCCCAGCCGCAGTCCGAGCTCGGCCAGCTTTTCTTGCACTTCGTTGAGCGTGGTCTCGCCGAAGTTGCGAACTTCGAGCAGTTGGTCTTCGTTGCGGCGCACCAGGTCGCGAACGGAGTGGATATTTTCCGACTCCAGGCAGTTGGTGGCCCGCACCGAGAGCTTCAGCTCGGCCAGGCTCATGTTGAGCTTCGATTCGATGGCCGCGTCGGTGCCGACGCCGGCGCCAGAGCGCGAGGCCGCATGCACCCGCGATCCCAGCTCGCTGTACTGCACGAACGGGTTCAGGTGCTTGCGCAAAATCTTGGCCGATTCGACCAGCGCCATTTCGGGATGGATCGAGCCGTTGGTCCAGATTTCCAAAGTCAGCTTGTCGTAGTTCGTCTTCTGGCCGACGCGGGTCTCTTCGATTTCGTAGCGAACCCGAACGACCGGGCTGTAGACCGCGTCGATGGGAATGATGCCGATTTCCTGCACATTGGGGCTGTGCTCGGTGGACGGCACGTAGCCGCGGCCGTTCTCGATGACCATTTCGATCACGAACGGCACGTCGGCGGTCAGCGTGGCGATGACGTGATTCTTGTTGATGACCTCGACCGATTCGTCCGTCTGCACGTCGGCGCCGGTGACCACGCCCTTGGTGTGCTTCTCGATCCGCACGACCTTGGTCGAGTCGGTGTAGTTCTTGACGACCAGCGACTTGATATTGAGCACGATGTCGGTCATGTCTTCGACCACGCCGGGCAGCGTGGTGAATTCGTGCTGCGCGCCTTGCACCTTGATTTGCGTGATCGAGCTGCCCTCGAGGCTCGACAGCAAAATGCGGCGCAAGCCGTTGCCGATCGTCACCCCGAAGCCGCGCTCGAAGGGCTCGGCCACGAACTTGCCGTACGTGGGGGACAGGGTTTTGGGATCGCTGGTAACCAGACTGGGCAGTTCCAGCCCACGCCATCGAATGTGCATGTCATGCCTCCAAGAGCAATCAACGTTCAGCCTGGCGCCGTGCCAACAGGTATCAATCGGCCCCAGGGCAATGTAATGGCAAAAGTCGCTCGACCGGCAAGCGTGTGGCAACCTACAGGGAGCAAAGGTCGGTTTACTGCGAGCAAAGCTCGATGATCAACTGTGTCTGCACCGGGATCGAGATGTCTTCTCCCTCCGGCATCCGCATCACGCGGCCTTCTGGAATTCCGCCTTCGGCGAGGCTCAAAAAGTCGGGCACCGTGCGGCGATGCTCGGCCAGGTTGGATTGCACCATTTGCAGGCTCTTGGCCCGATTCTTCACGCGAATCACGTCGCCAGGGCGGACGATGTAGCTTGGCACGTCCACGTGCTGGCCGTTGACCGTGATATGCCCGTGACCGACGAGCTGCCGCGCCTGGGCCCGGCTAAGACCGAATCCCAAACGGTGCACTACATTGTCCAAGCGGCGCTCCAGCAGGCTCATCAGCGCGTTGCCGGTATTGCCCTTGGTGCGGGTGGCGCGGCCGAAGTAGCCGCGAAACTGCCGCTCAAGCACGCCGTAGTAATGCTTGACCTTTTGCTTTTCCCGCAAGTGCAGCGCGTAGTCGGTCTGCTTGCCGCGGCGAAACTGGTGCATGCCCGGCGCGGTGTCGCGGCGCTCGATCGCACACTTGGGGGTGTCGCAGCGAGTGCCCTTCAAAAACAATTTCAGACCGTCGCGGCGACAAAGTCGGCAGACAGGTCCAGTGATTCGAGCCATACGGTTCTCTGATTTGCTTCTGTTGCCAGACGTTGAACGGAACTTGGATGGATAGTTGGCGGCGTGTCGCGGCTATTGGCCGCGGCAGACGATTACGTTTTTACACACGACGTTTCTTGGGCGGACGGCAGCCGTTGTGGGGCAATGGCGTGACGTCTTCGATCGACTTGATCGTCATGCCCGCGGCCTGCAAGGCCGTGATCGCGCTTTCGCGGCCACTGCCGGGGCCCTTCACGCGGACGTCCAACTCGCGGACGCCAAACTTCGACGCCTTCTCGGCACACTGCTGCGCGGCCATTTGCCCGGCGAAGGGCGTGCTCTTGCGGCTGCCCTTGAAGCCGCTCGTGCCGGCGCTCGCCCAGCACAAGGTGTCACCCTTGGTGTCGGTGATCGTTACGCTCGTATTATTGAACGTCGCCTTGATGTGGGCGATTCCCACGGTCACGTTGCGGCGGGTCTTGCGTCGCTTGCTCTTAGCCACGTCGTTTCAACTCCTCGATGAATCAGCTATGCGTCTGGTGAATTGCCAGCTCTTGTTGCAAACGGCGCGCCTGGCGGAACAAGTAGCCGCCGCTCCCGCGCGCCCGACGGGCCTACCTGAGATCCTTCACGCCCTTCTTGCCGGCCACGGTTTTCTTGGGGCCCTTGCGCGTGCGTGCGTTGGTTCGCGTGCGCTGGCCGCGAACCGGCAGCCCGCGACGATGGCGGATGCCGCGATAGCAGTTGATGTCGCGCAGCCGCGAGATGTTCTGCAACACCTGGCGACGCAGTTGGCCTTCGACCGTGTAGTCCTTGTCGAGCAGCGCCGCTAGTCGGGCGACCTCGTCCTCGTGCAAGTCGCGAGCCTTGGCGTGCGGATTGACTCCGGCCTTGTGGCACAGCTCGCGCGCGGTGTGCGGACCGACGCCATACAAGTACGTCAGCGACACGACCGTCGCACGATCGTTGGGGATATCGACGCCCAGCAAACGCGGCATAAAATACAACTCCTCGTTGGGACCGGCTGGTGCAAACGCCGGTTACCTGGCTAAGCCGCAAGCGGAATTCAAGCTGACGCGCAAGTCGAACACGCCTAAAAGTTAATCAACCCTGCCGTTGCTTATGTCGTGGGTTGTTGCAAACCACGAACACAACGCCCCGCCGGCGGACGATCTTGCAGTTCTCACAAATACGCTTGACGCTGGCGCGGACTTTCATGGCCGATTGACACTTACTTGCAGAAAGCTATTGGTCCAAAGCGCTTGAATATAAACCCTAACCCCCGACTGGTACAAGTCCCCTCGGCACGAAATTTATCCGGGCAAAAAGGGCTTGAAACCCGCTTCTTCGCCGAGCGCGACGACCGGTCGCACTGGCCCGCGAGATCAGCCAGAAACGCGAGACACGCGAGGTTCTGGACACCAGGCCGAATCCGCCAGCGTGCGCCCAAAATGCCCTAAACCGTCTCGCCCGCCGCCGGGGCGCCGGTCAGCACCAGCGGACCGCTATCGCCGATGGCAATCGTGTGCTCGAAATGGGCGCTGGGCCGTGCGTCTTGCGTGGCTTGTGTCCAATAGTCGGGCAGGCTCTTGACGTGCTTGGTGCCCATGTTGACCATCGGCTCGACCGCGATCACCAGGCCCCGCTCCAGGACGAAATCGCCGTTGCGCCGCAACTGGGCGCTGACAAAATTGGGAACCTGGGGATCCTCGTGCATCTCGCGGCCAATGCCGTGGCCAACAAAACTCTCGACCACCGAGAACCCGGCGTCGCGCACAAACGTGCCCATCTCGGCGGCCACTTCGCTCCAGCGGCTGCGCTTTCCCATCAGGTCGATCGCCAACTGCAGCACGCCCTTGGTGACGTCAAGCAGGCGCTGGGTCTCGGCATCGATCTTGCCGACCGGATGCGTGACGGCCGAGTCGCCGCACCAGCCCTCGTACTTGCAGCCGGTGTCGATGCTGACGATGTCCCCCTCCACCAGCACGCGTTTCCCGGGGATTCCGTGCACCACTTCGTCGTTGACCGAGATGCACGTCGAGGCCGGGAAGGGAACTTTTCCGGGCACGCCCTTGAACAAGGGAATGGCATTGCGATCGATGAAGAATTTGTCGACGGCTGCGTCGAGCTCCCCCGTCGTAACCCCCGGCCGCACCAATGCCCCGGCAATCTGGTGCGCTTGCCAGACCAGCAATCCGGCCTTTCGCATTTGCGAGATTTCACGAGATGACCGCAGAATATGCACGCTCGCTCGACTCCTGAGTAAAAAAGGCTCGTGACTCGGGCCCGCCGGCTTCGGCCGTTGGCTCGATTATATGCTTTTCGGGCTACTTGTGCGCGACCCGATCGATGACCGCGGTGATGCGATCGAAAACCTCGTCGGGCGTGCCACTACCGTCGATCGTGACGAGGATTCCCCGCTTTCGATAGTAGTCCGACAGCGGGGCCGTCTGCCGGAAATACTCTTCCAGGCGTCGGCGCACGATCTCGGGGCGATCGTCCTCGCGTCCGCGGCCGGCCATGCGCGATACCAGCACTTCTGGATCGGCCTGCAATTCCACGACCAGGGCCAGCGAGTCGTCGTTCTTGCGCAACATCGCGTCGAAGGCTTCGGCCTGGCCCAGGGTGCGGGGGAAACCGTCGAGCAAATAGCCGCGCTGGCTGTCGGGCTGTGTCAATCGGCGCTCGACCAATTGCAGCATCAACGAGTCGGGCACCAGCTTGCCTTGCGACATGTACTGGTCGGCCAGCAGACCCAAATCGGTTTTGTCTTGGCGGGCCTTGCGCAGCATCTCTCCGGTGGAGAGATGGGGAATATCAAAGTGCGCGGTCAGTCGTTGGCTTTGAGTGCCTTTGCCAACCCCGGGCGGACCGAGAAAAACCATCCGCATGTTTCGTCATCCCCCGGAATCGGCGGCCCCGGTCCCACGAGGCGCCGAAGTCGGCATCAACTTTTTTCCAGCAGGCCCGGATAGTTCCGCATCACCAGGTGACTGTCGATTTTTTGAACCAGATCGAAGGCGACGCTAACGGCGATCAACAAGCCGGTGCCGCCGAAAAAGCTGGCGACCTGATAGTCGACGTTGATGATCCCCGAGATGATCGTGGGTGTTATCGCCACGAGCGCCAAGAAGCCCGCCCCCACGTACGTGATACGGACCATGACTTTTTCCAGGTAGTCGGCGGTTCGCTTGCCCGGCCGGTACCCAGGAATGAAAGTTCCGAAGCTCTTGAGGTTTTCGGCCATGTCCTTGGGATTGAAGGTGATGGCCGTCCAAAAGTAGCAGAAGAAATAAATCAAGATCACGTACAGCGCGTTGTACATGAACGAGGTGCCGCGCATGAACGCCTCGTGCAATGGGGCCCACAGGGTGTTCGGATAAGCGCGATCCAGGCCGCTGAACAGCAGCGAGGGAAACATCAGCAAGCTGCTGGCGAAAATGATCGGCATGACGCCGGCCTGGTTAACCCGCAGAGGCAGGTATTGTCGCATGCCGCCGTACACGCGGCGTCCGCGGACGTGCTTGGCGCTTTGCGTGGGAATGCGCCGCTGACCGAGCGTGATAAAGACCACGCCGGCCACGACCGCCACGAACAAGACGACCAGCAGAATCAAGACTTCCAAGCCGAGCTTGCCCGAGCCCGTTCCCAGCTCCAGGCTCGACTCGCTGCCCAAGGTATATAGTGCTCCCGGCATGGCCGCCAAAATTCCGGCCATGATGATCAAGCTGATGCCGTTGCCGATGCCGAACTCGTCGATCTGCTCGCCGAGCCACATCAGAAAGATGGTGCCGGCGGTCATGGTCATTACGGTGACCAATTGCCAGCCGAAGCTCATCGAGTCGCCGACCAGGAACGACTCCTTGACCAGGTCGTTCTGAACCATGAAGCCTAGATAGGCCCAGCTTTGCCC
>JANNQN010000407.1:0-8782 GCA_031400775.1 Planctomycetia bacterium
GTCGACATCGAAACGCTCAACCGCCGCGCGTTCACCGGCGACCTCGAGCTGACGGCCGTCAGCGTGCATGGCTACGCACACCTGACCGACAAGTACCTGCTCTGTCCCTGCGGCGCCAGCATGGGCGATGGCTACGGGCCGATGGTGATCGCCAGGCACGCTTATGGCATCAACGATTTGCGGACCATGTCGATCGCCGTGCCCGGCACGTTGACAACTGCGTATCTGGCGCTGCGGCTGTGTCTGGGTCTCGATTTCAAGCACGTCGTCGTCCCCTTCGACGAGATCATCGAGGCCACGGAGAAGGGCCAGTACCTAGGTCGCAAGATCGACGCCGGACTGATCATTCACGAAGGGCAACTGACCTACGCCGACCGCGGGCTGACGCTGATCGTCGATACGGGCCGCTGGTGGCAGGAAGCGACCGGCCTGCCGCTGCCGCTCGGCGCCAACGCCATCCGCCGCGATCTGGGCCCGCAGGTGATTCGCGACGTCAACCGTCTGCTCAAGCAGAGCATCGAATATGGATTGGCGCACCGCCAGGAGGCTCTGGATTACGCCGGTCGCTACGGCCGCGATCTCGACGCCTCTCGCACCGATCGCTTCGTGGGCATGTACGTCAACGATTGGACGTTGGATTTCGGCGAGCGCGGGCGCGAAGCGGTCCGCCTGTTGCTCGCGCGCGGCCATGCGGCCGGAGTGATCCCCAAGCTGGTCGTGCCGGAGTTCGTGGAAGACGATTGAACTGACGGCGACCGGCCGTGCCTCGCAGTGAAGCTGGGCCGCGGTAGTCGTGGCCGATAGCGCGTGCGTCACGCACGGGGAGTGCAAAGCACTGGTGTACGACGTTCGCCGCGGCAAACCCGCCTCGCCGGAAGAATTGGCCTCGGCCGAGCAAGATCGTCGGCGCAAATCGCTGCTGCCGGTCTATACCGTCGTGGGCACAGGGTTGGCGATCGTCCTGGTCGTCGTTTCCTGCGCGGGCCTGGCCGGAATTCTCGTGCTCTTGGCGCTCGGCGGTGTCGTGGGCTTTATCGCACTACAATATCTCATCTGGGGATGGTGGCTCGGCAAGCGGATTCGCGAGGAGGAAGCCGCTCAAGGCGGAAGCGATACGCCCGAGTAAGAGTCTGAGCGGCGCGGAAGCGCAGGTGACGCGCGCGGATTCGAGTAGAAGGAGCGCTGTCGATGGTCGTGCTAACTCCGGCCGAAGAATTGGGGCTCAGCGGCTTGCAGCTGGATGGCCGCGTGCGCAAGGCGTTCTACGCGATGTCCCCCGAGACCATTTTGGATCTTTCCCAGCGAATGACCGCCGAAGCCGGCAAGCGGCATTTGCTCTATCTGCGCGAAGGGCAGCCGGAGGTGATCCACATCATGCTGCGGCCGATCGCGGTCATGCCCGATCAGTTGGCCTATCTGAACTTTGTCTCGCTGACGATTCTCAACGCGCTCAAGCGGATTCCCGATTTGTATTTGCAGGATTTCGCGGTGCGAAAGATCATGTCGCTGTCGCCCGAAGAGGAACGCTGGCTGTGGGAATGCTGGGGACCGAGCCAGCGCGAGAACAATCCCGTGCTGGGCCGGCTCGACGCCGTGGCCGACTTCACCAGCCCGATGTGGAAAGATTCGCTGCGGTTCATGGAGCCGAATTTGTGCGGCGTCGGCGGCTTGCACATGGGCCCCACCTGCGAGCAGCTTTTGGCCGACCTGGTGCTGCCGGTCATTCAACAAAGCGATCCGCAGTTGCAAATGGAAGTCGGCCAGGATCTGCGCGAGATCTTCATTCAAGAAGTCTTCGATCATTTGCAGATGATCGGCCGCGCGGGCAACAACGTGTGCTTCGTGGAGCCCAAGTACGCCGACCAGGGACCCGAAGAGCAAGAGTTTCTCGCGCAGTACTATCACGAGCGGCACGGGCTGAAGATCATGCATGCCGATCCGCGCGAGCTTTCGATCGTCAACGGCGAGGTGTGCTACGAAGGAGTAGTGGTCGATATCGCCTATCGCGATTACGAGGTCCGCGACCTGGTCGCGCTGGAGCGCGACGAAGGGGTCGACGTGGAACCGATTCGCAAGCTGTTTCGCGAGAACCGCATGATCTCGTCGATGGCCGGCGACTTCGACCACAAGAGCTGCTGGGAATTGCTGACCGACGCGACGTACACGAACAAATACTTTACGGCCGAGGAGCGGCAGATCTTTCGCCGGCATATCCTCTGGACGCGATTGCTGGCCGACCGCAACACGACCTTGCCCGACGGCGAAGCGGGCGATCTGTTGGAGTTCGTCCGCGACCAGCGCGAAATCCTGGTGCTCAAGCCGAACCGCTCGTACGGCGGGGACCGGGTGGTGATCGGTCACCTGATCGACCAGGCCGAATGGGACCGCGAGATCGCAGCCGCCCTGGCCGACGACGGCGAGTGGGTCGTGCAACGCCTGGCCGCCTTACCGGTCCACGAGTTTCCCGTCGTCGGACCTGACGACAGCGTGCAAATCGAGCCGTTCTACACGGTGATGGGATTTGCACCCAGCAAGTATGGCCTGGGCATCATCGGACGCTGCTCGCAAAAGCAGGTCGTCAACGTGGCGCAGCGCGGCGGCATGTGCGGCGTGCTCATCGGGCGCCCCGCCGGAAGGCTGGTCGGCCCCGCGGGCCAGCCCGCGAAACCCACGCTTTGACTTGCGAGCTTCGCCTTCCCTCGGTGAAAACGCCATCGGCACACTAACCCGAAGCGCAAGCGAGGGTAATCGCCACGAGTTACCTTTCGAATCGTGAACCGCGAATGGACGCGAATCGTCGCGAATACATTCCCGCTGGTCTCTTGATTAGCGTTCATTCGCGTCCATTAGCGGTTCCTCGTCGTACTGGCATAGCGAGGTGGACCCCTGCTATTGGGATGCTATCCAGTAGCGCGCCAAGAACGGCCGACGCCTATTTGAAATACTCCGGCTCGCCGCCGGGCTTCCATTTGATATTGCAGCCGATGCTGGGTTTCTGATCCGCCGCCGCATCCTTGCCGGCCAGCACGGCGTCGAGCGCACCGCGCAAGTCTTTTCCAGACAGCGGAATTCCCGAGTCGGGGCGGCTCGCATCCAACTGCCCGCGATAGACGAGCTTCTGGTTCTTGTCGAAGACGAAAAAGTCGGGCGTGCAGGCGGCTTTGTAGGCCCGCGCCACGTCTTGCGTTTCGTCGTAAAGATACGGAAACGTATACTCTCGCAATTCGGACTCGTGAACCATTTGCTCCGGCGAATCGGACGGATGCTTGGAGACGTCGTTCGAACTGATGCCCACCACGGCCACGCCCTTCGCCTGATAATCGCGCGCCAAGCGGGCCAGTTCCGGCGCCACGTGCTTTACGTAAGGGCAATGATTGCACATGAACATGACTACCAGCGCGGGCGAACCGGCCAAATCGGCGAGCGAAACCGTGCGTCCGTCGATGTTTGGCAACGAAAAATCCGGGGCTTTGGTCCCCAACGGCAGCATCGTACTGGGCGTTAAAACCATGATGACTCTCCTGGTTGGAAGCGGCCACTTCGACGAACTCCAAGGTATGTTTATCTTATCAGCGTCGATGGTCGTGCAAACCCCCAGGAATAGCGCGGGAGTGCCGACGATCGGTTCTTGTTGACAGCTACCGCCGGGGCACTACAGTGGACCGCGGCGGATTTCGAGGCGTTCTCCACCTTCACTCGTTCAAGGGACGTGCCATGAGCTACTCCGAAAATCCCTACCGCACTTGGGGTACGATCGCCGCCGACGCCGACACCAACGATCGCGCGACCTTCATTCGCTTGACCTACCTGCACCTGGCCGGCGCCGTGCTGGCGTTCGTGGCCATCGAGGCGCTGCTGCTGAGTCTGCCGGGGGTTGGCGAAATCGTGAGCCAGGTGATGGGCGCTCGCTTCGGTTGGATGATCGTGCTGGGCGCGTTCATGGGAGTCAGCTACATCGCCAACATGTGGGCCAATTCGTCGACGTCGCTCGCCATGCAATATCTTGGGCTGGGGGTTTATGTCGTTGCCGAAGCCATCATCTTCGTGCCGCTGTTGTACGTGGCCTCGACATTCGCGCCCGAGGGTTCGAACGTCATCCTGATGGCCGGCATGTTGACGCTGGTCGTGTTTACCGGATTGACGGCAATCGTGGTGATGACGGGGGCCGATTTTTCGTTCCTGCGCACCGCGCTCATGCTGGGCGGCATCGTGGCGATGGGCGTGATCGTCTGTGCTTTGCTGTTCGGTTTCAACCTGGGGCTGGTGTTCACGGCGGCCATGTTGATCCTGGCCAGCGGGTACATCTTGTACGACACGTCCAACGTCATGCACCACTACCGCATCGGCCAGCACGTGGCGGCGTCGTTGGCGCTATTCGCCTCCGTGGCGCTGATGTTCTGGTACATGGTGCAACTGGTGATGTCGCTGACTTCGCGCGACTAATCGCAATGACAGCCATGTGTCGTATCCGCACAAGCGCGATCGAAACGCGCCTGTTAGTCTGCTTGCACTGCATAGCCCAGCATTATCTGGTCCAGGCCGCGGTCGACGCCTATAATGTCCTGCGGCCCCGGGAGGTCGCTTTGGTTCGATGACTAACGACGCCGAGTATCCGCCGCTGTACATCTCGGGAATCGAGCACTTCAACGTGTGCGATTTCTACGAGAGCCACGAAGTGTGGGAGGCTCTGTGGACGGATTATCAAGGCCCGTCGCGGAAGTTTTACCAGGGATTGATCCAGGCCGCGGTGGCGTTGCACCATTTCGGCAACGGAAATATTCGCGGCGCCCGTAAACTATATCACAGCACCCGCAGTTATCTCGAACCGTACCGCCCGTGGCACATGGGTCTCGATTTGGAGGATTTTCTCGGGAAGTTCGAGCGTTGCTTCGCCGAGGTGACGGCCAGCCAGGAGGAATTTCCTAAAATCGATATCGACCCCGAGTTGATCCCGGAAATTCACCTGAATCCGGCCGGGGGATGAGCGACGGTTTTCGACCTATGTTTGAAGCGTGCCAGGGATGTGAAGCGGGCAGGGGCATTGAGGCTTGGAGGGATTTGAGGCGGCCCCGGCGACGAGCTCTACTGGGACGGGCGTTAGTGTGGCGACAAAGTTTGGATTCAATAACCAAGGCAGGCGAAATCATGTCGCAAGCCGGCGACGATTTGGCTTTCTCCGCGGAAGAATTCTCCGGCCGGGCGCGGCTCTTTCCGCTGCCCAACCTGGTCTTGTTTCCCCACGTGATCCAGCCCCTGCACATTTTCGAACCGCGCTACGTCGAGTTGCTGCGCGATGCGATCCAGAGCGACAAGCTGATCGCCATATCGCTGCTGGCCTCGGGCTGGGAGGACGACTACGACGGCCGCCCGGCGATCGAACCGGTCGCCTGCCTGGGCCGAGTGCTAACCTGGCAGACCCAGCCGGGAAATCGCTACAACCTGCTGCTGTTGGGACTGCGACGGATACGCGTGGTGCTCGAGCTGCCCGCTTCTCGCTCCTTCCGCGAGGCGGAAGTCGCCGTGCTCGAGGACGAGTATCCTGGCGGATCGAAGCGCCGCGCGGAATTGCACCGCCGGTTGGTCGCGGCATTCGAGAAGATGCTGCCACGGATTCAAGACTCCAACGAGCTGTTCAATCAACTCGCCGTCGACACGGTGTCGCTGGGCACGCTGACCGACGTCATCAGCTACGCGCTGGATCTGAACGTCTGCGACAAGCAGTCGTTATTGGCCGAGCCGAACGTCGACTGCCGGGCCAAGATGTTGCTCAAACATCTCGAGCAAGCCTGCGGCACGACCGACGCGATCGGCCTGGCGGCCGGCTTTCCGCCCGCTTTCAGCGCCAATTGATCGCGCCAGCGCGCTCGACAAGTCATCGCAATAGGCGAGAATCGCATTCTCTCGTTTGCCCCCCCCGCGCTTTCCGCTAAGTTGAGTTTTTCCCACACGCCAACCGATTGCGCGGGAACAATATCTAATGGCTTTCGACAGGCAAGCGGGCGCGGGCTACGTGTATATTCTGGCTACCCTCGACACCAAGGGACACGAAGCCGCTTACGTCCGTGACCTGCTCATCGGGTTAGGAGTCCGTACCAGGCTTGTGGACGTCGGCTGTCTGGGCGCACCGTCCGTGACCGCCGACGTTGACCGCGAACAGCTCTTTGCGGCCGGCGGTTTCGACGTTGCACGGTTGGCCGCCGATGCCGATCGCGGGCTGGCCGTCAGTGCCGCGGCGCAGTCGGCGGCCGCGTGGATGGCAGGCGCTTGGAAGGCAGGCGCGCACGCGGCTTCGTCCGTCGCGGGCGTGCTGGCGCTGGGCGGTTCCGCCGGAACCACGATCGGCGCCGCGGCCATGCGCGTTCTGCCGCTCGAAGTGCCCAAGCTCATGGTCAGCACTTTGGCTTCCGGGCAGGTGCGGCACTACGTGGGCGACAAGAATATCCTGATGTTCAACTCGGTCGTGGATATCGCGGGTCTGAACCGCATCACGCGGCACGTGCTGGGCGAAGCGGCCCGCGCGATGGCCGGCATGGTGCTCTTGCCGCGGGAGAAACCCGGCCACGAGGATCGCCCGCTGATCGCCGCGACGATGTTCGGCGTGACAACTCCCTGCGTCGAGCAAGCCAGGACGGTGCTGGAGCAGGCCGGCTACGAGGTGATCGTGTTTCACGCCACGGGCAGCGGCGGCCAGGCGATGGAGTCGCTAGTGCGCGACGGCTTGTTCGCCGGCGTGCTCGACATCACGACCACGGAGCTGGCCGATGAGTTGGTCGGCGGCGTGCTCTCGGCTTGGCCTGAACGTCTGACGGCGGCCGCCGAGTGCGGCGTGCCGCAACTGGTTTCAGTCGGCGCGACCGACATGGTCAACTTCCATTCACCGGCCAGCGTGCCGAAGCGGTTTCGCGGACGCACGTTCTATCACCACAATCCGAACGTAACGCTGATGCGCACCACGGCGAAGGAGAGCGCGCGGATCGGCGCCGACATGGGCCTGAAATTGTCGCGCGCCCGCGGACCCGTCGCCGTGCTGGCCCCGATGCGGGGCGTGTCGGCGATCGATCGAACCGGTCAACCGTTCGACGACCAGGCCGCGCGGCAGTCGCTCATCGAGTCGCTGCGCGCGGCGGCGCCCAATGTCGAAGTCCGCGAAATGGATTGCCACATCAACGACTCCGAGTTCGCGATCGCCGCGGCGAATCGGCTGCTGGAACTGATGAAAGCGGCACGTCCGGCGACGAAAGATTCGCGGTAGACCAAATCTCGTCGCACTCGATCCGCTTGCAGGGCAGGCCCCGATCGGCGATTCCGCCTGCCGGATTAGCGGCTACTCCATCGACTCGGTAGTCCGATGGTGGCGGACGATTTCGCCTTCGACCATGTAGATCACGTCTTCGGCGATGTTCGTGGCCATGTCGGCGATCCGCTCCAAGTGGCGGGCCACCGACGAAAGACGCATCAGGCAATCGGTCCGCTCGGTGTGGGCCGCGATTTGCTGCTCGATTTGTTTTTCGATGATCCGCCGCAGGGCGTCCACCTCGTCGTCAGAATCGCGGACCTTGTGAGCCAGCGCCGTGTCGGAGTTGACCAGCGCGTCGAGGCTGTCCTTGACCATACTCTGGGCCCGCGTGGCCATGCCGCGGAAATCGACCGGCAGGTCGAACCGGTCGCAATTGGCCAGAAACACGACCCGCTTGGCGATGTTGCGGGCCAGGTCTCCCATCCGCTCCAGATCGTTGTTGATCTTGAGCACGGCCACGACAAATCGCAGATCGGCGGCGACCGGCTGGTACAGGGCCAGGATCTTGAGCACCTCCTCCTCGACGTCGACCTCCATGCGGTCGATCTCGGTATCGGCGTCGATAACGACGTTGGCCAGGTTGAGATCGCGATTGATCAGGGCCGAGATGGCCTTGGCGATGGCTTCTTCGACCAGTGTGCCCACGAACAGAATTTTCTGCTTGAGTCCATCAATCTGCCGCGGCAATTGTTTGGCCATGATCTGCGCGAGCTTGGGCAAGAGTCGGAGCGTGCCGCACCGGGTTCCTTCTCGGTGTCCGGTCGCTCCCTAAAGTTCAAGTCTCTATCAAGCAGGCTGATCTGTAAAGATCGTCCGCAATAAAGATTGGACTTCGTGCCCGGTGCCACTGGCTTCGCCAGTGCTCTGCCTGCGAACCCCTTGCGGGCAAATGTCGATCGTGGGTGGCCACGACAACTTGTTGTCGTGGTGCCGCAGGCACGGGAGGAGCCGTCACGCGTGCCACTGGCTCTGCCAATGCGCTGCCCCGCGAAGCTCTTGCGGCCTGACTTGGAAACGGCGCGTGACACTTATTTCGCCAATCTTGTCTCCAATCCCAACGGGATTGCAACATTCAGCCCAGGGTTGCGAGTCTTCGAGCTACCCTGGGATACTGAGATGCACACCAGGCCAACCCTGCAAGGGTTGCATCCGCCTTCAATTCGCAACGTGCCGCCATGCGGCAGTCTCTGGCCAAGATTCTCGTCCACACGGTGCGACGGTGCGCGGGTACATCGTCCGGCAAGAGGAGCATCACCGCCAGGTTTCGTTTCAGGATGAGTTTCGTTTGCTGCTGTCGAAGAAGTACAACATCGATTTCGATGAGCGATACGTGTGGGACTGATGCAACCCTTTCAGGGTTGGCGTGTTTGGGGCATCTGGGATCCCAGGGTAGCCGCTGCGCGGCAACCCTGGGCTGAAAGATACGATCCCGTTGGGATCGCGGGCAAGAATCGATCCCTCTTTTCGCTCCGCGACCCCGACACG
>JANNQN010000408.1:0-28257 GCA_031400775.1 Planctomycetia bacterium
GCCGCCGCGGTCGATTCCGCCGCCATGGCTTTGCAACTGGAGCGCGACGACGGTCAGAAGAAGCAGATCGCGGATATCCTCGGCGGACTTTATACGCGCCGCGTCGCCCAACTAGTCGCCGCCAGTTCGATTCCCAATCCCCCGGTGTACTATGCCGAATTGCGTGCGTTGTGCCAGCAGGCCAAGCGCGACGGCGACAACGACCTTCTGGTCAACGTGGCCTTGGCCGAGAGCCTGGCCGAGCTCCATCGCGGCAAGCCGAATGAAGTCGCGGCCGAGACCAAGGGATTGCTGCCGCGCGGAAAGCTTCCGCTCGAAGACGATCAACAGGCCTACGGCGTTTACGTGCGCCTGCTCGCATTGCTCGACAGCGACGACTTCCGACTGGCCGACGGCGACGGTGACGCACTGGCGGCCGAGGTGACCGAACTGGCCAAGGCGACCCTCGGCGCCGCCCCGCCCCTGGGCCTGACGCTCGACCACCGCCGCCAGCGGCTGGCCGAGTTGCTCGTGCGGGCCGCCGGCGCGTTACGCCGGCCAGCGGATGGGGCGAACCAGTCGCCCCTGTCGGCGATCGTCCGGCCCTATGGCGCCAATGGCGACACGAAGGCCGAACAAGCCTATGCCTGGCTCGTGGCCGCCGGCAAGCTGGCGTCCGCGCTCGCGCCGGACATGATGCGCGATCCGCATTTGCTGACGGAGCTGGCGCTGGCCACCTGGCACAAGCCGCACGACGGCAAAGATGCGAGCCGCGACGAGGTCAAGAAGAAGGTGCTCATGATCTACGAGCATCTCAAGGATAAAGAGCCAAGCCAGTCCGCCGATCAACTTCCCTTTTTGCACGTGTACAGCTTGTCGCAAGGCAACATTCGCGAAGTCACACCAGTTCGCGCGGAACTGGTCGACGCGATCTTCAAGGGCCCTGTCCGCCCGCCCGAGAAAGAGATCGTTGAACTCTACAACACGTTCGTAGCACCGTCGATCGTCGAGGGCTTGACCGTGCCCGACCCCGATGCGGCGTTCAAGAAACAGCTCGCGCGGCTGGCCTATCGCAAAGGCAAGCTCATCGACGAATACAACGCCATCGACGCGGGGACCGATCGCAAGGCCGAGATTTACAAATCCTACGATCTGGCCGTGGCGGGCGACCCCAGCAACGCCGAATACCTGGCGGCACGCGGATTTGCCGGTCTCGACCTCGAACCGCCCCAAGTCGACACGGCGCTCGCCGACGCTAAGACCTTGGTGCGGGTGAATCCCGGATATCACGGAAGTTACGGGCTGCTGGCGATGGCGTCGCTGGCCGATGCCCGCCGCCGGCACGATCGGGGCGAACAAACGGCGTTGGCGAAAACAGCGGTCGATGCCTGCGAGGAATCGCTGCGATTGGAAGCGGTCGCGGCGCAGAAGTCGGGAACCCAGGACCGCGCGAGCCGCGTGTTCTATCTGTTGCGCCTGGGCGAAAGCTACGTGGCCCTGGCCAACTACTCCGGTTCCGACTCTCCGGTGCCGCGAGCGAAGCGACTGGCGACCGCGATCGAAAAGATCAAGGAAGCCCAAAGCGACAACCACGACAATCTCTATGCAGACTATTCCTGGCTGACTCTGGGCAATGCTCATGAAGCCCTGGCCTGGCTCGCGAAGCTCGACGTCAACAAGAATTACGACGAGGCGATCAAAGCCTTCACGGAAGCCAAGCGCATTGCGCCGGATCCGGCGCGGGCTCTGGCGAATCTGGGGCGCTGTTACTACAAGCGAGAAGCCGACAGCTACCAGCCGGGCTACGTCGACCTGGCGGAGAAGGAACTGACCGAGGCGATCGCCGCCCGCCAGGACTTTGCCGAAGCTTATCGCTGGCTGGGGGACGTCTATCGCTTCAAGAAGCAGTACGACAAGGCCGACGAGAATTTCGAAAAGGCCTTGCAACTGGCGAAAGCACAAAACTCGAGCAATGCGGCGACCTATGCGATGTTGTGGGCTCGAGTTCGGCTCGACGACCCGGCGTTCAATCAACGAAAGGTGCGCGAGCGAGCGGCCCGACTGCTGCGCGAGCTTCCGAACGAACGCGTCTATCGGCAGCAGTTGGCCTGGGTCACGGGCCAATCCTGGGAAGCCGAAGCGACTCGGCTCGACGAAGATCTCAAGCGGCTGAGCGGCGACTTGCGGCTGGCACAGGAGCGATTCCGCGACACCAAGCGAACCGAGGCGCTGCAAGTCTACGAGCGCGCGCTGGGAACCGACCTGATGAAGACCGATGCGTTGGATCTCGATCTGCTGCGGGCGCAGGGCGCGCTCAAGCTGCTTGTGGCGATGAAGCCGGAAGATATCAAGACGGCCGTCCACGATTCCGATCGCATTCTGGAGCTCACCGCCTCGGCGCCCCAATGGACCGACTTCCACCAGGGCGCCGTCGCTTACCACGCCTACTGGCTCGTCGAAAAGAATCAACCGACGGCGGCCGCTTATTTTCTCGAGCGATCCATTCAAAATTTCGATCGCGCCGTGGCGCTAGCTCCCCAGGAGCCCAAGATCCGAGTCAAGAATCTGCTCGATCAATACGTGCTGCAACTTAACGACTTGTTGGCCGACGCGGCGACCAGAAAGCAGTTGACCCCGGCAGCGAAGCAGTTGATCAAGAAGGCGCCGGATCTGCTGCAGGCCAAGATTTCGCAACTGGCGATCGACAAACGCGCCATCGCTGAATTCGTCGACCGCAAATTGTCGCCACTCCGCCGGGCGGTCGCTGAGTTGCAGTAGGGCAGGTCTCTTCGCCGTCGGTCGCGCTGCATTCTCCGAGCCGTACAGCCCCTGCGATTCCAGCAGAGCCCCGGGTTCCCCGCGGTTGCCCTCCTTCACGCCCTACGTGGGCGTCAATTGGACGTATTAGCGGTGCGACATTCCCGATTCTCCGGCCCCCGCCAGTGCGACATGCGTCCCTGGCCAATTCCACCAGGCCACGCCGCGGTTGAGCGCTTGCAATTCGCATACGCAACTGCTGAAATGAATTCGAGAGCGGCCCACGATCCGTTGGGGGCCCACTGATCTGTTCGAGGGCAAACGATGGCTCCGCGAGACGCAAACGTTCCGTCGGGCGGGTCGTCGGGCAAATCCAAGCCGGCGCGGGCCGGATGGCGCACCAACTCCGCCCGGACCCCGGCTCCCGATCGCGGCGCCGTCTCGCGATCGTGGTGGAACGTCCGCCGCAACGAGCCCACGCGCGACGCCGGCTTTCGCGCCAAGCTGGCCGTCTCGATCGTGCTGCTGGCGACCCTGGTCGCGGCCTTCGTGATCTTTCTGCGCGACAAGCCGACGAAGGTGCCGATGATCGCGTTGGCGGCCACGTATCGCGGCTCGCACATGCTGCCCCCCAATAGCTGGACCATCGAGGATTTCGAACGCTTTGAGGGCCAGTTGGCCAATCGCGGGCCGGGCGGCTTTTTGTCGGCCGAGGCGGGCCTCGGCGAGGTCGACGTGAAGGTGTTTCGCGACGACTGGATCGGCGGTCCGCGACAAGGCGAAAACGCGCTGGTGCAACTCCGCGATCTGCTCAAGCCGGTGGTGCCCGGCGGCCCGAAAAACGACGTCGTCCTGATCTACATCAGCGCCCACGGCGTGGTGAACAAGGACGGCGAGCCCTGTTTGCTGCTCGAGGACTCGGAGCCATTTGACGCCGCGACCTGGCTTCCGGTCCGGAGCCTGTGCGAGAGGATCTGCGAGGTCAAGCCGGACGAACGCACCCGCAACGTGCTGATCCTGGATTGCAATCGGATGGAAGTCAGCGGCGATTGCGGGCTGCTCTACAACAGCTTCGCCGAGCAACTCAAGGAGTTGGTCGAAAATAAGCTCGACAAGAAGTTGTGCCGCAACCTGGTGGTGCTCAACTCGACGGACCCCGGCGAGGTGGCCTGGGCCGCGCCCGAACTGGGCGGATCGGCATTCGGCTACTTTTTTTGCCAGGCGCTCAGTGGGGCTGCCGATCGCGACGGCGATGGCGAGTTGTCGCTCAATGAACTGAATGAGTATCTGCGGCGGCGAGTCGATCGCTGGGTCGTCGACCACCGTTCGGGCAGTCAGCGGCCGATGGAGCCGCTGTTCGTCAACGACAACGGCGACAAGCAGGACTTTCCGCTGGCCTATTGCAGCGCGAGCGGAGCGACCCCGGTGCTGGCCGACGCCGAGACGCGACGGCTCGACGAAGCCTATGGGCGTTGGCATCGAGAACAAGACTGGGACGCGGTTGCGAATTTGTGGATCCTGCACGATAAGCTGCGGGACGAAAGACTTTACCGCGTCGATCCGCTGGCGTGGGCAGCCTTCGAACGGGGGCTGTTGCGGCTCGAGCAATTGCTGCTGGCCGGCAAGGCCTACGAGCGCGAGTGCCGCGAGTTGCCACAGCGGCTGCGGCAAGCCGTCGACGCCGCCGCACAAAAACGGCAACAAGATGTCGCCGTCTACAACCTGCCCCTGGTCGGGCAGTTTACAACCGTGCTCGCCGCGGCCGAGGCGAAGCCGGAACCGATCTCGGCCGAGCCGGATCCGGCGGAGGCCGCCCTTTCGCCCCGCGATCGCTACTACCGGCAGGCGAACAAAGCCTGGTCCGGATTGCTCAAGAAGAACCCGATCACGCCGCAAGACGCGATTCAGTCCTTGGGGATGATCAAGGAACCGCTCGGCAAAGACGCGGCCGACCTGGTCGAAGTGCACTTCCTCCGCGTGCTGGGACGCTATCTCGATAAGCCCGCCGGCACCGGCGACGACCTGTTTGGCCGCGCCGTTCGCTCGCGCCAGCAGGCCGAGCGGACAGCCACGCCGGCCGACGAGCGCGTTCAATACTGGACCGCAAAGCACCTGGACAAGGGAGACGTCGCGCGACGCGACGCCGAGGATCTGTTGTTCGTCGGCGCGCCGGCCGCGGACGACAAGAATGCCGCCCGCGCCGATTTCGATCAGCACGAGAAGCGCGCTTGGCAAACCGCCGAGGACGATTACTTGACCGCCCAGTCGCTGGCCGACGAAACCGGCAAGGCGTTCGATCTGCGCGACCGGGGAGGTCGCGGGCGCCATACCTGGCTCTGTGGCAGTGGGGCGAACGCATTCGGCCGCGGCAGGGCGCGGCGGCGCGGGCCGAAGAATCGCAAAGCCCCGAACAATGGGGCCGCCTGATGAGCGTCGTCGAGCGATTATACGTCTTGTCGCACGGGCTTGACGAAAGCCTGGCTGCCGCCGACCAGCCGCTGGCCGCCGATGCAGGTCCCGCGGCGTCCAACGTCTGGAAGCTCAAGGACACGGAAAAGTTGAACGAAGACCTGCGCTTGCTCGAATCGGCCTTCGAGGCCATCAGCATTCGCTTGGACGACGAAGGCAAGCAACAGGAAAACCTGGTCAAGATCGAACGGCACCTGGCGCTGCCGCTGGTAGCCGCCTCGCACCGCAACAGCTTGCGCGAGCGATTCTTGGCGCTATTGCACGACAAGTATGAGGCCAACAAGCGCTCGCCGGGCGATCCTCAGAGCGGCCTTTCATCGACAAGCGTCGATCAAAAAGAGACATCGTTCTCTCGCCCCGACTTGCTGGGCGGTTTTCCGAACCATCCCTTCGTCGAGCTGCTCAAGGTCAAATCCGATGCCGTCGCCGAAAAGCCGCCCGCGGAAGACGCTGCTAAGCCGACCTGGGCCGAACAGCTCGGGCAACTGGCCGCCCAGGGCGACAAAGTGCGCACAGCGTTGGGCGCTCTGACGGCGAACGTCACGACGTCGCTGGACGAATCGCGCAAGCAACTAGCCCTGGTCCACGACCGGCTCAGCGAGAATCCGGAAAGGTCGGCGAAGGCACTGGAGCTCAAGAAGATCGCCGACGTGCGCCAGGGCCGTAGCGATGCCGACCGGCTGGTTCGCGCGGCCGCGGCGCTGTGCGATCTGGAGAACGTCGCCGACCCGTCGCCCGAGCTGCGAAAATTCGATCTGCATCAGCTCATGCTCCGGCAATGCCAACGCACGCTCGACGATTTCTGGGGCCCCGCGGATGCGTCGGGCAGATCCTACTTCGAACGGGTCGCCCAAGACTATCTGCGCGCGGCCGAAGCACTGTGCCGCGAGCCCGACGCCGTGGCCCTGCGGGCCCACTGCGCGGCGCTGCTTGCGCGGCGCTCGAAGGCGGCGCGCACCCTGCTGACGGCCGCAAGCACTGAAGACGTGAGCATTCGTAATCAAGAGCAAGAGCTGGTTCAACTGCCGCTGGCGGTGCGGCGACGCAGCGATGACTTGCCCCGGGGTGTCGCCGCAGCGTTCGTAATGTACATCGACGGCAAAGGAGGCGAACTCGTGCCGCTGACGAAGCGTCGCCCGGGCAGCGCCGCGGGAACAGACGGCGCCGGTTCTTGGATCCGCCGCATTGGCGTCCCCACCGAGGGCGCGCCGGCGGCGGCGCTGGGCATCGTCGAGCAGAAGGCCGATGGCGTGGGCGTCGACTATTGGTTCAAGCCCGAGAGTGCCCGCACGGCGCTCGAGGCCGTGGTCTGCTATCGTGGGCACGAGCTGCGGACCGGCATCGAAATCGCTCCGCCAGGGGTGCGCGTGGTGTACGAGCCGAAACGTCCGCCCGCGCCGAGCGTGCGGGTCCGCGGCGACGAGAAGGTGCCGACGTCGGTCATGTTCATCTTCGATTGCTCGGCTTCGATGTACGAACGCGATTTTCCGCGCGGAGACGGCACGACGGTGCGGCGGCTCGACGGCGCCCGAGACACGTTGGTCAGTATTTTGAAGCAGCCCAGCTTGCGGCAGTTCCGCGGCGTGGGATTGCGTATTTACGGACATCGCTTCGGCCAGAACAAGAAGGGCGAGGTTCAACTCTCGAAGTTCGCCAATGCCCAGCGGCAACGAGCGTTGGCCGCGGGCACCCCATTCGCCCAGCGCCATCCGGGTGCGGACGTGGAGTTGGTATTTCCCAGCGAGTTTCTCGACCAGCAGCGACGCGATGAGATGATCTCGACTCTCGGCAGTCTGGAGTCGTGGGGATTCACGCCGCTTTATCTGGCGATTTCCGAGGCCGTGAACGACCCTCGCCCCAAGGACGAGCGACGGAGGATCATTGCCATCACCGACGGATTCAACGAGCAGGGGGGCGTGGGAATCGAGAGCCAGGTAACCGCCAAGTCGCTTGAGGATCTGCTGGTCGGCCATCCCAAGGTCACGCTGGACATCATCGGCTTCGGCAACGAGTTCTCCCGCGACACGCGCAAAGCCCAAGATCTGGCCGACATGAAACGCGTCGCGGCCCGCCAGGGCGGCGGATTTTACCAGGCGGCCACGGCCGGCGACTTGTTGAAGCGGATTCTCAAGTCGCTCAGCCTGGGCAAATTCGAGGTCGTGCCGGCCGGTAGCCCGCCAACCGACGCCGAGAAATTCGAGCTCGAAAACGAAACCTGGCGCGGCGAAGAGCCGCCGCGCAGCGCCGCGGGTCTGGAGCGCCGGCCCAAGAAGTACGACGTGCGGGTCGTCGAGATCGATTCGCCCGAGCATCCCTCGATGCCGATCGAGCTGGAAGGCGGCGAGGCGCTCGAGCTGTACTTGGAACGAGCCGGCAACACGCCTCGATTGGCCTATCGCTATTACGACCCCGACCGCAAGCTCGATCTGCGCTCGCGAGATACGGCCGCCGTGGACGAACGATTGAACCTGTTGGGACGTATTCTGCCGCCGGCCGGGGTCGGCATCCGCGACCGCGGCAAGTATTGGGTCGCCTCGATCACGCCCGCCTGGCAGAGCCAGGAGCGGCTCGCAAAATTCTTTATCTCGATCCAGAACTACAATAAGAAGTTCAGCCCGCGCCCGGCCGAAGCCTGGATCGAGATCACGCCGATCAACGAGGACGGCGCAGCCGGGGGCGCGGTCTATCGCTTTTGCGATCTCGACTTCTCGCCCGGCCGTCCCGTGCCGGTGCTGGAGTGCGAGGCCCGCCGCTTTCCGCACGACAACTGCAAGAAAGCCCGCACGCAGGTGTGGTTTAGCATGGAGCCGACCCGGGGCGATGCGGTGGTTATCGCGACCGTGGCCGATCTGAAGAAGCGTGAAGAGATCATCGACGGCGTGCGAATTTCCGCCGACGTGGTCAAAGAGTCCAACGCGAGCGTGGCGGTGCGCATTCGCGAACAGCGCATGGAGAACGAGACCGGCAAGTTCCAGCCCGGCCGGGTCAAGATCCAGATGAGCCCGTTGCCGCTGCGCGTCGAGCACGACTACGACGCCCGCCGTCATACGTTCTACTTCGAGCAGGACGCGGAAGTCGACGACTTCATCGTGCGGCTGACTTCGGTGGAGAAGTTCAAGAAAGAAGCCATCTCGGGCACTCTGCCCGAAACGGAAGTGGGCCGGTAGCATTCGCCGCCCCCTCTCACGCGATATGGTGCACGCGGCGCGAATCTAGTGCGCGCCGCCACGTTACCGCCGCGCCGCCGAGTTTTCCGCGAGAGACATTCAAGTCCCTCCGGTCGGCACAACCGATACCACGAGTATCGACCACCGTAGGGCGAGCAGGCTGCTAGCTGTGTCCAGCTTGCATGCACTTTCCAAAAACGCGAAACGAAAGAATTTCCGATGAGACTTCGTCCCTTGATTTGCGTGCTGGCCGTCTTGGCGTCGAGCGTAAGCGCCGACGCTTGGGCTGAAGCGTTTCAGGCCGGATCGATCGCCTTCATACTCGATTGCTCGCACGACATGGGAGAAGAGGCCGAGGCCAAGCCGGAAACGGTCCGGCAAGTCAGCAACACCGAGGCTCCTACGCGGTTAGAAGCTGCCGACGGCCTGTTGCGCGAAATGTTCCGCGAACTGGCGGGCCAACCCAATTGCCGAGTCGCCGTCTGGCTGTACGGCCATCGACTCGTTTGGGAACAAGACGTCAAGCACCCCGATCTGCTGTCGCAAGATGATTACCTGGAAGCCA
The DNA here is from genome assembly GCA_031400775.1 of Planctomycetia bacterium. GTDB lineage: Bacteria > Planctomycetota > Planctomycetia > Pirellulales > PALSA-1355 > PALSA-1355. The sequence continues at coordinate 8,938 of JANNQN010000408.1, forward strand.
CGGTTGGCTTCGGCGCCCTCAACGGCTTGCTGCCGGGGGACGACGTCGAACAAGTGCAGTCGTTCAAGCCGTTTACCTTGCAGGAAGCGCAACAACTCAACGTGCGGCTGGACACGCTCAAGCCCTGGGGCGAGAAGCCCCTTTATCTGGCGCTGACGCGCGCCATGGACGGGCTAGTCGATCAGCCCGCGGCCGAGTCCAAGACCATCATCGTGTTCACCAGCGGCCGCAACGAGCAGTGGCTGGCTCGCTATAAGACGAGTCGCGAGCGAGTGGCCGGGGCCTTGCGCAACAATCTGGTACCGATTCATTTCCTGCACTTCGGTCCGTCGCCCGAGGAGGACGATCCGGCCGAAGGCGAGCTGCGCGAACTGGCGGCGCAAGGAGGCGGCAGCCTGACGCACGTCACCACCGGGACGGAAATGACCGTGGCCCAGATACTCAGCAACAGCCGCAAGGTTGCGGCCGAGACGGTCACGACGGGAAGTGAGGAAGACGAGGAAGGCACGGAGCCGGCCGACGCGCCGCCCCCCAAGCCGGTCGATCGCACGATCTCGGGCAGCGTCGTCTATTACGGCAAACCGGTTTCGTCGGCCACCATCACGCTTGAAGGGACCGACATTCCTTCGGCCAAGACCGACCGGCAAGGCCGCTTCTTGATCCGCAAGGTCCCCGCGGGCCGCAAGTATCACATCGTAGTCAAGGCCGTGGCGCGAAACCACGCCCGCGAGGCGGCTCTCGATCTGCACATCGCCTCCGATGCCGAAGAGCAGCCGTTTCTGACGATCGACGTCAAATAGCCGAGCACGTGGCGAGGCCGCGTTGCGGTTGAATGCAGCGGTCGTGCCGGTCGTTCGGTGTAGCGAGCGATGGGGGAGTAGAAGGACTTGCAGGGCCGGTCTGTGGGGTTTCGCCACGCGCGCCGCGAGCTGCCGCCTTTGACCCTGGAAAAGCCGGGTCGCGCACTTCCCCCCAATCTTGTGTTCCACCACTCCCAAGTGGTATCCTTGATGGACTTTGGGATAACTCGGCTCGCGGAAAGTGTCCTGCACATGTCCAATTTTCCGGTTCATTGGCACGAGGGGATGTTCCTGCGGCCACAGCATTTCCAGGCTGCGGACCGGCACTGGACCGAGACGCTCGAACGCTCGGAACATTGGGACCACGAATACAATTACGGCCTGCGCGCGGTCGAAATCAGCGCCGAGGCGATCGCCAACTATCAGGTTCAACTAACGCTTTGCCAGGCGCGGATGCGTGACGGCACTCTCATCTCGCTGGCCCCGGGAGCCGAGCCGGATCGGGTCGACCTGAAGGAGGCGCTCGAAGGCCTCAACTCGGCAATGATTAACGTCGATCTGAAGGAAGCCTTCGATCGCGAAACGACTGTCCGCGTCTATCTGGCCGTACCCAAGCTCAAGCTGGGCAGTAGCAACGTGGGCTCCGCCGCCGACTCGGCCGCCGGCAAGCACCGCTTCCTGCCGGAACAGCGCACGCTGGCCGACGAGAGCCAGGGGGGCAACGACCAGGATATCCAACTGCGCAAACTGAGCGTGCGGTTGATGCTCTCCACGCAGGACCTGAGCGGCTACGAGTATCTGCCGATCGCGCAGATCAAACGCGCCGGCGAAGGCGAGTCGCTTCCCAAGTTGGACTCGCAATACTTTCCGCCGCTGTTGGCCATCGACGCCTGGCCGGCTCTGGGTCGCGATATCGTGCGGGCGATCTGGGACAAGATCGGGCAACACATCGAGATCAAGACGCAGCAGGTGGTGAATCGTGGGATCATGTTTGCCGGCCAGGATCCGCGCGACGTCGAGCGGCTGTTCATGCTCAGCGAACTGAACGCGGCCTACGCGGCACTGGGAGTTCTGGCCTTTGCCCGCGGCATCCACCCCTTGCCGGCTTATACCGAGCTGTGCCGGATCGTGGGCCAGTTGTCGATTTTCGGCAAGACGCGCCGCCCGCCCGAGATTCCGCGCTACGATCACGATGACCTGGCGCGAATCTTCTACTACATCAAGCAGCAGATCGACATATTGCTCGATGCGATCCCCGAATACGAGTTCGAGCAGCGGCCGTTCATCGGCGAGGGATTGGGCATGCAGGTCCGTCTCGAGTCGCGCTGGTTTGGCGTCGACTGGGACTGGTACGTGGGGGTATCGCGGGGCAGTCTTTCGGAGGCGGACTTGCGGACCCTGCTGGGCGAGTTGGCCTGGAAGCTGGGCAGCAGCCGTCAGGTCGACTTGCTGTTCAGCCGCCGGCAAGAGGGCCTGGACCTGACGCCGCTCGAGCAAGCCCCGCGGGCGTTGCCGAGCAACCGCGATTGGACGTATTTTGTCGTCAACCGGCAAAACGCCGCCTGGAAGGACGTCTTCGCGACTCAGACATTGGCCATGCGCTTGCAGGAACATTTGATCCTCAATCGCGACAAGCTGCAGGGCGAGCGCGTGCTGAACGTTTCCGCGCGAGGCAAGAGTGCCGAATTGCAGTTCTCGCTGTTCGCCGTGCCCAACCGACAATGACACCCAAATTCTCCGAAGCCGTCGATCCCGTCTTCCTGCACGTGTTGCGGCTGCTGGAGCGCATCGAGCGGGGCGACACGCCATCGGCCAAGGAGGAGCGGCAGCGGATCCGCGATCTGATCACGCAGGCCGAAGGCCACTTGGGCCAGGCACCCGACTGGCTCTTGGCCAAATACGCGCTGGTGGCCTGGATCGACGAAGTGCTGATCGAGGCCGCGTGGGACGGCAGAACCTGGTGGAAGGAAAACGCGCTGGAGCAGGAAATCTTCAGCGGCATGAGAGCCTATCATCAGTTCTACGTGCGCGCCAAAGATGCCACGGCGCTGCCGCGTCGCGACGCCCTGGAGGTGTTCTACGTTTGTGTCGTGCTCGGCTTTCGAGGTCTGTACCACGATCCGGTCGAAGCCGTGGCCGAAGCCGAATCGATGGGCATGCCCGGCGATCTGGAAACCTGGGCCCGTCAAACCTCGACAGCCATCAAGCTGGGCCAGGGCCTGCCGCCGATCGCGGAAAAAGGCATGGTGCCCAACGGCGCACCGGCCTTGGAGAGCAAAGCGTTCTTCATCTCCTACCTGCTGATCGGGGTCATCTTGGCCGGGCTCAACTTGATCGTGTTTTTGGCATTTGTTCTTCCCAAGCCGCCACCCTAGTCTTGAGCCGCGGGCGACGGGCAACTGGCGCCGTCGCATGTGCCTGCCACCACGATTCATCCGACGACGACGCTCCGCTAACTCGTTTCCGCCGTTCGCCGAGATCATCAACCCAATTTCGATAACCCGATGTACTACCTGCGGCAACTCATCGAGGCCTTGCTCTATCCCTTGCGGGCGTTGCTGACGTCGCCAGGCAAGGTCACGTCGTCGGCACGTCGCCTGGCCGCGATCTCGCTGCCGGCCCGGATTTCGATCCTGGTGGCGATGTTCCTGGTGTTCGTGGTCTTTGCCGTTTACTTCGCTTTTCTGCGCGGCGACTTTTCGGCCAGCTTCTTTCGCCGGCCGCGCGAATGGATCGGCGGCGTGATCCTGGTGATTGCCATCCCGATCGTGCTGTACTACGTGTTGCGGCTGTGGCTCGAAGGCGAAGTCTCGCGCTTTCCGGACATCGACTACGCCTGGAAGGCAGGTCTGGCCGAAATGCGCGCCAACGGTCTGGACCTGGAGTACACACCGCTGTTCCTGATCCTGGGCTCTTCCGGCGAGGCGCTGGAGAAGATCCTTTTCGGCGCCACGCAACTGCCGCTGCGCGTGCGCGAGATACCGACTGGCGCGGCGGCACTGCACTGGTTTGCCGAGCCCAACGGCATCTACCTGGTGTGCACCGACGTGGGCTGTCTGAGCAAGCTGGCCGCGATAGCCAAGCGGGCGGCGGAAGACGCCAAGGCGCGGCAAGGCAAGACGATCGGCGGGGCAGCGGCCACTGCCGACAATCGCCGCACGATGGCCCCAGACGACATGCGCGGCACGGTGATGACCGAACCCGAGGGCGGCGACGAGTCGAGCCTGGCCGGGACCTTGGCCTCGCAAGTTTTCCCCACTCCGGCGCCCGCGGGGCCGCGTCCGATTACCGGCACGTTCATCATCAACCAGGAAACCGACGACCTGGGCGCCCGCGAAGTCGAGCAGAAACCGGTGTCGCTGCCGCAGGATGTGCAACGCGAGCAGGAATTGCGGTTGGAGTATCTCTGCCGGTTGATCGTCAAGTCCCGTCAACCGCTGGCGCCGCTCAACGGCGTGTTGACGCTCTTGCCGTACAGCATCGTGCAGACCGGCCGGCGCGAGGGCACCGAGTTGCAACGGGCCGTGAAGCGCGACTTGAATACGCTGGTGCGGCAGCTCAAGCTGCGCTGCCCGGTGACTTCGCTGGTGATCGGCATGGAAGAGGAGAGCGGCTTTCGCGAGATGATTCGCCGCCTGCCGAAGGAGGCAGCCGCCAATCAGCGCTACGGAAAAGGTTTCTCGGTCGGCAACCCGCCGATTCCCGAGCAACTCGAAGCCGTGGCAGCACACGCCTGCGGACTGTTCGAAGCCACGACGTATCAACTGTTTCGCGAGAAGGGATCGTTGGGGAAGCCGGGCAACATGAAGCTGTACGCCCTGTTGTGCAAGATCCGCCGCACGGTGCGGGCTCCGTTGACCAACGTGCTGATGAACGGCTACGCCCACGATCCGGACGACAAGAAAGAAGCCGACATGACGCCGCTGTTCTTCAACGGCTGCTACTTTGCCGCCGTGGGAGAAGCCGAGCAGCGACAAGCGTTCGTCAAGGGCGTCGTCGACATGCTGCCCCGGGACCAGGAAGAGCTCGAGTGGACCGAGGCCGCATTGCAGGAAGATGACCGTTACCACCGCTGGTCACAGGCGGCCATGTGGATCGATTTTTTCCTGCTACTCGGTCTGGCCGGCATGAGCATCTACGCCTTCTGGCCCAAGTGATCCAAGCAGCGCTCCACCGCTCGAGCCACGTAATCGGCGATTTCTGCTCTCCGCCGCCGCCGGATTGCTGCTGATAAAGTCCCCCTCGCCGCTGCTTTGCAGCGTAGAATTGGGAGTGACTTTGCTCCTCAAGCTTTTCAACTGGCCGCGCGCTATTTTTGTCGCGGCCGCGCCATCGTGGTCGCCAGGCGGGGCGGATCGGATGCAACCAACCAATTCCAGCGAAGCGCCCGAGCGGCCTGTCGGCGACAGCGAAGCTGAGTCCCACTTAGCGCACAAACCAGCGAGCGTGAACGTCGCCGGGCACGAGATGACGCTGTTCGCCGAGTCGCCGCCGCTCGTCGAGGCCATGGTCGCGGATATCCTCGCGGCCCGTGTGCGCGTCTGGATGGAGAGCTATATTGTTTCGGACGACGCGGCTGGGCGCGCCGTGATCGCCGCGATGGTCGATCGCGCCAAGGCCGGGGTGGAGGTGCGGCTGATGGTCGACGCCCTGGGCAGCTTCAGCGCGCCGCAGAATTTGTTCGCTCCGCTGCTGGCCGCCGGAGGCCAGGTGCATTTCTTCCATGCCCTGGCGCAGACCTTGCGCGGACCGAGATTCTTACAGACTTTTAATCAGCGGAATCACCGCAAGTTGTTGATCGTGGACGACACGATCGCCTACTTCGGCGGCATGAACGTGGTCGATCAAAGCGGCATCCACTCGACCGCCGATGCCAAGGCCCGCCACCTGCCGGCATCGGCCGGATGGCGCGACGTTCACGTGCGAATGGTGGGCCCGCGGCAACGCGAATTGGCCGCGACGTGCGACTGGTTGTGGCGCCGCGTGCATCATCTTCCGAACGGGAAACGTCCGGCCTGGCCGGTCAAGCAGATGCTTGCCACGCGGCAGGATGCGATTTTCTTTTTCGATTCTCGGCCCGCGTTCAAGCGCCGCCGCCCGCAGCGCGTGTTCGTCCCCCTGATCCGGCAAGCCCAGCGCGAGATTACGCTGTGCATGGCCTACTTCCTGCCGACCGGCCGCGTGCTGCGCGAGTTGATACGGGCTCGCCGCCGCGGGGTGCGTGTGCGGGTGATCGTTCCCGAACAGAGCGACGTCAAGCTAGTGCAATGGGCCACTCGCCACTTTTACGAATACCTGTTGAAACGCGGCATTCGCATCTACGAGCGGCAAGATCGGATGCTGCACAGCAAGGCCATGGTGATCGACGGCGGGTGGTCGGTGATCGGCTCGTGCAATCTCGACCCGCGCAGCCTGCGGCTGAATCTCGAGTTCTTCGCCGCCATCTATTCCCGCGATATGGCCGCCGCGCTCGACCAGATCTGCCGCGATGAAATTCGCGAAAGCGTGCCAGTCCGCGCCGCCGATGTGCGCAGCCGGAACTGCGGACAACGCTTCCGCGACCGCCTGGCTTGGTCGTTGCGCAAATGGCTGTGAGCGGCGCGCTCGCCAGAAACCGCTCGAGGGCTTACTCGCCGCCGACAGATCGCCAGGCGACGGTCGTCGACGCTCGCGGCGGCACGATCATGCCGGGGCTGGTCGAAGCCCACTTTCATCCGACGTACTTTGACATCGCCAACCTGGAAGACCTCGACATCAAGTACCCGGTCGAATACGTCACGCTATTGGCGGCGAACAACGCGCGACTGGCGCTCCAGCGCGGCTACACGGCTGCGCGTAGCGGAGGCAGCCTGTTCAACATTGACTTCTGGCTGAAGCGGGCCATCGACGAAGAGCTGATCCCAGGTCCGCGGCTGGCAGCCAGCGGTCGCGAAATTTGCGGCGTCGGCGGGTTGATGGATTGGAATCCAGACTTTCGCAAGATCGGCATGGAGGGCCTGGTGCTGTTGATCAACGGCGCCGACGAGGGGCGCCGAGCGGTGCGCAAGCTGGTCAAGGATGGCGTCGAATGGGTGAAGACATATCCCACCGGCGATGCCGCCGCGCCCGACACGAACGACCAACACACGCTGTGCATGACGTTCGAGGAGATGCACGCCGTGGTCGACGAGGCACACAACCATCGCATGAAGGTCACGGGGCATTGCCGCGCCAACGCCGGCATCAAGAATGCCCTGCGGGCCGGCTACGACACACTCGAGCACGGCACGTTCATGGACAGCGAGGCGCTCGACATGTTACTAGCGCGTAATACGCCGGTCGTGCCCGCACTGCAATTTGAGCATGCCAGCATCGTCCGCGGTCCCGAGTTCAACATGCCCCAGAAAGTCATCGACGGGCACCAGGAAACCCTCGACGGCGGCGCCGAAAGCGCTCGCATGATTCTCAAGGCCGGCGGACGGCTGGGCATGGGAGGCGACTACGGATTCGCCTGGAACCCGCACGGCACCTATGCCAAGGAGCTCACGTTCTTCGTTCGGCACGTCGGTTTCACTCCGCTCGAGACGTTGCGCTGCGCCACGAAAACAGGCACCGAGATCATGGGCTGCCAGGATCAATTCGGAACGCTCGAGCGCGGCAAGCTGGCCGATGTGCTGGTGGTCGACGGCGACGTGCTGGCCGACATCTCGGTGCTGGAAGATCGCGGCCGTTTCATCGCCGTGCTGCAAGGGGGCGTGCTCCGCGCCGGACAGTTGGCGGCGTCTGCCGCAAAGCAGCAATAGGTCGCCGTTACGCCAGCGGCGCATTTGCGGTGGCGGCTCGTTGGCGGCCGACCGCCATTAGAATCACGACTGCCACGAGCGCCAACGCCGCGCTCCAAGCGAACGCGGCTTGCGGACTGTACCTCTCATAGATCCAGCCGAAAATCAGGCTGGAGGGCAGAGCGGCAATTCCGATCGCGAAGCTGAACCAACCGAAGGCCAGCCCCCGGCGATCTTCCGGCACCAGGTTGGAGACCAGGGTGCGTTCCGCCGGCTCGGTCAGGGCGTGAAACATGCCGTACACCAGAAAGAACGCCCAGCCCTCGGCGGCGCTCGTGGCCCAGCCAAAAGCCAGGTAGATGGCGGCGTAGAGAATCCAACCGCCAAAGATTAGCGGCCGGGGACCGAAGCGATCCACGGCCCGGCCTGCCATCACGCTGCCCGCGCTTTTTACGATGTGAAAGGCGCACCACAGCAGCGGAATAAGTTCGTTCGAGATGCCTAGCTCGCCGGCGCGCAGGAGCAGGAATGCATCGCTGGAATTGCCCAAAGTAAACACGACCAGCGCCACGAGGTACACGCGAAAGTTTCGGTCGAACGGCCTCAGCGAAAAGCGAAATTCCTTTCCGGCGCGGGTGGCGATTCTTTGCTCGCGCAAGCCCAATAACACCAGCAGCACGACCAACAGGCCGGGAATCGCGGTCAATAGAAACAGCGTCCGCAGAGCGTTGGGCCACATCCACAGAAAAACGAACGCCAGCACCGGACCGATCGCCGCGCCCAGGTGGTCCATGGCCCGCGTAAAGCCAAACGCGCGTCCGCGCATTTGCGGAGCGGTGGCATCGGCGATCATCGCGTCGCGCGGAGCCGAGCGAATACCCTTACCGAAGCGGTCGGCGCTGCGAACCAGCAGCACTTGCCACGACATCGTGACCAAGGCCAAAATGGGTCGCGCGGCGGCGGCCATCGCATAGCCGGAGACGACGAACGCCTTGCGTTTCCCGGCTCGATCCGACACGCCCCCGGACCATAGCTTGACGAGGCTGGCCGTCGTGTCGGCGACCCCTTCGACCGCGCCCAGCGCAATGCTGCCTCCGCCCAACGACTTGATGAATGCCGGGATGAGCGGAAAGATCATCTCGCCGGCAATATCGTTGACGAGGCTGGCCAGCCCCAACAGTCGCACGTTGCGCGGCAAGCCTTGAACGGGTATCGCGTCCCGGGCGTCAGCCGGCGGCGAGTGGGAGCTGTCGTGCTGCATGCCGTCCCGTGAGAGTGCCCGCGAAAATATGCGCCGTGGCGAAGGCGGAATCGTACGCGCGTTACGGCTTCTGCGGCTGCCAGATCTCGAAGTCGCAACCACTGCCCGCGGCGCCGGTAAAGGCTTTCGGTCGGCTCTTGTTATCCTGCCTCATGCACTGAATCATCTTGCCGTCTGCGAATTTATAGATCACGAGATAGACCTTGCCCTTCTCGTCGCCGCGCGTGATCGCGATGTTCAGCTCTTTGGGATCCTTGGCGGGATCGATCTTGTAGAGCCCCTCGTGGCTGTCAGCGCCGGTGTCGAAAGTAAAGTTCTCGCCTTTGATGGTGAGCTTGATCTTCTTGCGGCGCTCCTCACCAAGGGGCTTGCCATTGAGCTCCATCGACTCGACGGTCCACACGCCCTGGAAGTTCTCCAAGTCCTTTTTCACCGCTTCATCGGCGGAATCGGCGCCCAGCAAGAATACCAGCGACAGGACGGCCGCGGCGTGCAACTTCATGGCGTCTTTCTCGGGGGCAAATGGCGGTGCGTTTCGCCGCCCAGTATACGCGGCCCGGCGACCGCCTGCAAAGCCGCGACAAGCGAGTCGCGGGCGCGTATATTTGAGGCAGCCGGCGCGCGACTTCTCGGTACGTGCCGGCAGAACAAAATCCCCCTGGCCGACTCTCACGCTTCGATGCACCAGCCGATCCGCCATTCGCACATCTATCCATCCAGCACCGCAATCCGCCGCGTTGCCAGACTGAGGCACGGGCTGTTCGTAGCGATTGCCTGGTGCGCGTTAGTCTGCGCAAGAACGGCGTGCTTAGCGCAGGTCTCGCCCAGCGGTACGGAACCACCGGTTAACGCCGACGTCGAGCCAGCCGCGGCTGCCAGCGCCGATGCACCGGTCGCGGACGACTCCCTGGCAGCCGTCGCGCCCGCTGACGCCAAAGGACCGGTGAATTTTCAGGTCGACATTCAGCCCATCTTTGCCCGACACTGCCTGATGTGCCACGGACCCGAGAAACGCACTGGCGGACTGCGGCTGGATGCTTGGGAATTCGCCGATGCCGGCGGCGACTCGGGCAAGCCCATTCTGTCGGGCACACTAGAAACAAACGAGCTGGTGGCGCGCGTCACGTCGAGCGACCGAACGTATCGCATGCCGAAGAATGCTCCGCCGCTCTCGGAGCAAGAGATTGCCGACATCAAGCAATGGGTCAGCGAGGGCTGCCCCTGGCCGACCGCGACCAATTCGCTCAAGCACGGAACCCAGGCGCCGTTCTACGACAAATGGCTGCAAAGTTCGGGCAAGTTCGCCGAAAAGCACAGATCCGAGATCCAGTTTGCCCAACCCTTTGCCTTCGCGTTTCTCGCCTTTCAAGTCCTGATCCTGGCGGTCGGCCGCGCGAAGGCGGCCTACATGCAAGGTCGCCCTTGGACGAGAGGCCGTGCTGAGCGGTTTTGCCGGTATCTGAGCGCGGTGACGGGCCGGGAGTTGGCCTTGATCTGGCTATTGTCGATCGTGGCGGCAGCGACCGTGTTGCTCGTGGCACGCGACCGGAAGGCGCAGGTCGACCTGGCCGCGGCTCAGGCGTCGGTCGCCCGCCACGAAAGTTCCTGGACCAGGACTCCGTTCGGTTATCCGCCGGTGCCGCTTCGGCCCGACCACCCCAAGCAAGTGGCCGGCACGTACTATCGCGGGAACTGCGAACGCAGCGCGAGCTTGTTCAACAACGGCAACTACCTGACGGCGATTTTTCGCGTCAGCATTTGCAACTCCAAGCATCAGACGGTGCAAGTCGGCGATCCGATTCCGACCGACGGACTGTTCGTGCGGATGGAGCTCGAGCGCGCGCCCGGAACGACCGACGCCTTGTACTCCAAGGAAATGATCGGATCGGTCTTTCTGGCCAAGGAGTTTTTCGAAGCCAACGACACCAAGATCAAAGAACCGGTGGTGCGACTGGAAACCTTGGAGGAGGGCCATCGCTGGGTGGCGTATGTTCCCATCGGATCGCCCCACGGAGCCCTTCAGGCAAAAGGCCTGATTTACGTTTATACGGGGCGAGCCGACGCAGACATGGCACGTGGCACCCCGCACTATGCCATTCAATTCGATTTGAAGTTCGACGAGGGCAAGCTAACGGCCGATTCCGATTTGTGGATGAACTCTTTTGGAAATGGCGCCGTCGAGGTTCCCCAGCAGCCCGGCAAGATTCCCTACCGCGAATGGTTCGACTATCGGCCGCTGCCGATTATCGAAGGCGAGAACTCGCAGGATCCGAAATTGCTGGGCATCGAGGAATACGAACGGCAAGGGTTGATTACGCCGGGCGGCAAACCGCCGGCCAGCAAGCCGGCAGTGGACAACGAAACGCCTCAAGAAGACGAGTAGGTCGCTTTCAGGACATCCTGCGGCGGGCCGCATTGCGTGACGCGACCTTGATCGAGCGCGATCGATCACGACGTTTGGACGGTCCGGGCGGATGGGCGGTGTTCCTGTCGCACCAGTTGGCCGCAGGCTGCCGCGATGTCGGAGCCCAGCGAATAACGGGTCGTGACCTTCAAACCGGCCGCTTTGAGCGCCGCGGCGAATTCCTCGCGACGCTCTCGCGGGCTGCCGACCAGTTGCGGGGCGTCCGCAATAGGATTGTACGGAATCAGATTGACATGCACCGGAATCGCGCCCAGGTACTCGACCAGGGCCTCGACGTCGCGCGGCGTATCGTTCACGTCGGCGAGCAGCAAATACTCGATCATCACCACATGCTGGTTGATCGTGGTCACGCGCTGGAGTGCGTCGCGCAGCTCGGCCAGGCTGTGTCGCTGGGCGATCGGCATGATCGTGCGCCGCACGTCCTCGCGAGCCGAGTGCAGGCTTAGCGCCATGCGAGCTTCCGGATAACGACTCGTGCAGCGAATCATCGCCGAGGGAATGCCCACGGTCGAGATCATCAACCGCCGCGGGTGCACATTGAAGCAGGCGCGGTCGACCAGCAAGTCGATGGCCGCGTACAGTTGCTCCTCGTTGTGAAATGGCTCGCCCATTCCCATGAACACCAGATTGCGAACCTGTCGGCCCTCGGCCGTCAGCAGCTCGTTTGCTTGAACGAGCTGGTCCAGAATTTCCGGGGCCGTGAGATTGCGGGCGATGCCCATCTTGCCCGTCGCGCAAAACGCGCAGTTGGCGGCACAGCCCACTTGCGTGGAGAGGCAGAGCGCTGTGCGGCCCGTCGTCAGCCGCAAGATGACCGTCTCCAGCAGCAGCCCCGCGGACGTGCGAAAGATCAGCTTCGTGGCGCCGTCCAACTGCGAGTCGTGACGGCTCTGCAACCGTAGCGTGTGGAATTCGACTTCTTGTCGAAACGCCTCACGCGACTCAGCCGGCAACTCGGCCAGGGCGGCTTCCGCGCCCAGACGTTTTTTGCAAAGCGCCACGCGCAGTTGCCGCAATCGATAACGATCGATCTTGTAATGGCGGCGCAAGCCCTCGATGGCCGGCAGGTCATGGATGCTGATCAACTCGCTAGCCTCCAACGACCGGCAGGGCATGGCGTACGCTGTGACCGCCGCGGTCGCCGATCACTTGCCGGCCGTTTCGCGGAACTTATAAATCTGGCCGCCGTCGGTCGTGTAATACACCTCGCCCTGTTCGTCCTCGCCAAACGACATGATCGGGCTGACGTTGCCGCCGATCGTGTAGTTCGCCACGACGTTGAACTGGTCGTCGACCTTCAGGGCCCAGAGCTTGCCGCTCACGTAATCGGCGTGCAGGTAGCAGCCTGCCAGTTGCGGCAGTTTCTTGCCGCGATAGACATGTCCGCCAGTGACGCTCTTGCCGATGTCGTGGTGATACTCCCAAATCGGCTCGATCAGATCCGACCGCGGATCGGATCCCTTGGGGCCAAAGCGGTGTACACCCTCGCGCAGCCGCCAGCCATAGTTGCCACCCTTGGTGATGATGTCGATCTCTTCCCACAAATCTTGGCCCACGTCGGCGCACCACAGCGTGCCGGTCTGCCGGTCGAAGGCAATCCGCCACGGATTGCGCAGGCCATAGGCCCAGATCTCGCCGAGCGCTTTGCCTTCCTGTCCGGCGAAGGGATTGTCTTTGGGAATTGCGTACTTCTTGCCCGGATCTTCGTGATCGACGTCGATCCGCAGGATCTTGGCCAGGTGGGTTTTCAGATTCTGGCCATTGCCGTAGGGGTCGTCGCGCAACCCGCCGTCGCCGACAACGATGTACAGATATCCGTCGGGCCCGAAGGCCAGCGTGCCCCCTTTATGATTCCAAAACGGATGCTCGATCGTGAGCAGGCGCTCCTCGCTGTCGGGATCGGCCCGATTGGGATCGTCCTTGCTGGCGCGCAGCCGAGACACGACCACGGTGTGCGGCTTGGCCGTGTCTTTGGGTGTGTAATAGACGAAGAACTGCCCGTTCTCGCGATACTTGGGATGAAAGGCCATCCCCAAAAAGCCCTTCTCGTTTTCCTTGTCCTGATAGAGCACGCGCGGCTCGAGATCCACGAACGTCTTGGGCTCTTCGACCGCCGGATCGTTGGGCAGCACGTAGATCGTGCCCAACTGCGATGGAATAAAGAGCCGGTTGCTGCCGTCGCCGGCATGAGTTACGAGGATCGGCCGGTTGATGTGCAAATTGGGAAAGGTCTTTTCCACTGCAATGTTGATCGGCGTCTCGGGCACCTTGAGCCAGGGACTGGGATCATTCACTGCCGCGACCGCCAGCGAGAACAGCTCGCCGATCTTGATCTGCCGGTTGGCCGCCGTGTCGTCACCGACTTGCCGGATCACGATCATGTCCATGCTGGGCACGATCAGCATGTCGTTGCTGAACTTGCCCATCGCCGCATAGGCGTCGGCCGGCACGCCCGCCCAGCCGCCGTGGTTGTTCCACCACAAGTAGCCGTAGCGCTTGTTCAACTCCTGCGAGCTGGCGGTCGCCTCGGCCACCCACGTGGACGAAACCACCTTGTCGCCGCGCCACTGACCCTTGTTGAGAAACAACAGGCCGAAGCGAGCCAGGCTGTGGGCCGTGATGTGCAAGCCCGAGTAGGGGAGCGTCATGCCGTCGCGATCTTCCCACGTCCAGTCGTCGCGCGGGATGCCGATCTTCTTGAAGACCTGCTCGTCCAGGATCTGGTCGATATTCTGCCCGGTTGCCTTATGGACCACGGGGCTCAGCAGCGACAAGCCCGTGTTGTTATATTCCCATTTCTGTCCGGGCGGATGGTCCATCGGCAGTTCTTCGAGCACGTAGCGGAACAGGTCGGATCGCTTCAGCTCCATGTTGTCGCTATGGGCGCCGGAGGTCATGCTCAACAATTGCCGCACCGTGATCTCGCGCTTCTCGGGCGGCTTTGCCTCCGGAAAAAACTCGCCGACCTTGCTATCGAGCGTCAGCTTGCCGGCGGCAATCGCCAATCCGGTGGCCGTGCTGGCAAACGACTTGGTCGTCGAATAGACCGGGAGCTTGCTGTCGGGTTTGGCGTCCTCGAAATACCACTGGCCGACGATCCGCCCGTGCCGCACCACCATGCCGGTCTTGCTGCCGTTGGCCTTGAGCCAGGCGCCGACCTTCTCCAGGCCCTCGGACGACATCGACTGCGCTTCGGGCTTGTCGACCTGCCACTCCTTCCCAGGAAACACGGTCTGGGCGCTGGCGGCCGTGGCGGCCAGCAGCACGAGAAATACAAACGTCGTTCGGCACACGGCGGACAAGCTCATCGGTGGTAATTCCTGGGGTGGATTTCAACGGGCAGGATCGAGCGGCTCGACAAGCCACCATGATACGTAGAGAATCCGGGAGAATGCAAACGGGCGGGAAGGGGCGAAGGGGCGAGTCCCTTCCCTTCCCATGCCGTGCCTAAGGTATTGTTCGGACTTAGCGCCCCAGCCACTTAGGCTAAGATACTGGCGAGCACGCTCGAGATCGCGAGACTTTTCCATGGGCATCCAGCACGAACACGGTTATTCAGCAGAGGTTGAAGGATTCCTCGTGATTCGCGGCGAACGTGTGCGCTTGGCGAAAACAAATGCCCACGCGCTCGTCTTGGCGGAAACTTGCGAACTACCACCAGGCGCGGTCGGCGAGTTGCTGATCATCGTCGATGGTAAGTCAGATTCTCGCCTCATCACTTTGCCAGGCGGCGTTTGCAAAGGTCAGTCGATCGTCGGTTATCAAGTCGCGGCCACTTTTTAGGGCGACGGCTTGCGGGATCGTTCTAGGCTCACTTCTCCAAAATCTTCTTCAATTCGCCGGCCATCTCGGCAAACACGGCCGGCCAATTGCCCGGGTCGGGCTGTCGAAACAAACGCATGCTGGGATACCAGGGGCAATCGCCCCGCTGTTGCAGCCAGCGCCAATCCGGGTCGCAGGATAGCGGCAGCCAAACCGGCACGCCCAGTGCGCCGGCCAGATGCGCGGTGGCCGTGTCGGACGTGATCACCAGGTCCAGCCCGCGCATGATCGCCGCGGTATCCATGAACGGGCCGTGGGCTTCGTCGAGATCCTGGCCCAGGTCGACCAGCGGGAATCGGCTCTGCGCCGCGGGAATCTGGTCGGTTCCAAAGCCTTTTTGCAGGCTGACTAGGCTGACGCCGGCGGAGGCCAGCGGCGCGAACTGTTCCAGTGGAATCGAACGGCGCGGCTCCAGCGGCGACTCCGGGTTGCCCTGCCAGTGAATGCCGATCGTAAAACCGCCGATCGCGGCCAGCCGCGTTTTCCAATGCTCTACCAGCGCGGAATCGGCCGCCAGGTAGGGAATGTCCGCCGGAATCGTTTCCAAGGTCGTGGCGAAGACGCGCGGCAGGCTCATGAGCGGCAGATACACGTCGAATTCGGACAGCGGAGTGCCGGGCGGGATGACGTTTTGCACTCCGCTCGTCGTCAGCAACGGCACCAGCGGAAGTTGCGGAACCACCAACACCTGTTCGCCCTGGGCCTGCATCAGCTTGACGAAGCGGATGAATTGAATCGTGTCGCCGAGCCCCTGCTCGCACTGCACCAGCAGCAACCGACCGTCCAATGGCGAGCCATCCCAGCGCGGCTTCGGCAGCGGGGGCTGATGAAAGGTGGGGCGCTTCCAGCGCCATTCATACTCATCCCAGCCGCGCGGGAAGTCGCCCAGACTGATCCGCAGCAGGGCGCGGTTGTAGTGTGCGTCGACGTAATCGCCCTTGATATCGACGGCGCGCGTAAAGGCAGCCAGCGCCTCGTCGAGCCGGTCCAAGCTTTTCAAGACCGAGCCGACGCTATTGTGTCCTTCGGCGTACGTCGGTTCGAGCCGCACCGCCTGCCGGGCGGCGGCCAGCGCGTCGGTGTTGCGCCCCCAGCGCTGCAAGGCGTCACTCAAGTTGACGTGAAAAGCCGGATGCTTGCCCTGCAAACGGATGGCATGCGAAATAAAGTTGACCGCCAGTTCATACTTTCCCACCCCCGTCGCCAGCACACCCATCAAGTGCAGGGCATCGACGTTCGTGGGGTCCGCTTGCAGCACCTGCCGATAAAGCTGCTCGGCCTCGGCCAGCCGTCCTTGGCGGTGATGTTCCAGGGCCAGTTGAAGCGTTTCAGTGATCGGGGCCATGCGGTCGGCTCGGAGGTAACGAGAACGGGGTCGCGGGATGGCGCAGCACAACTTTGCACTGTGCCAGAGGCCGGCATTCGGTCCCGACGAGAACGCGAGCAATATACTCACCCCGCTCGGGCAATGCCAGAAAGCAACCCGCCGTGACAGACGGCCTACCACGTAGTGGGAGGAAAGGACTGAGCGCCTGTGCCTGTTGAAACGATCGACAGTTTGTTAAACTCGCTGGCTGCTGTGAAACAATTCGGTCCCGAAAAGCACAGGATTCGCAATGGCCCGCATCTCGCAGTTCAAAGGCTATACCGCGTCGCGTCCGCCCACGATCCCCAAGCCCGACCATGCCGTCGACCCCATCATCGTGACCGTGCAGGAAGGGGTGCCCGTGGCGTATCCCGATTGCCATGGCGTGGGCGTGCGCGTGATCCACCCGGTGAATCCGAACGCGACTTCGAAGAACATGGGCCTGACCATGTTCTACGTGCCACCGCATGCCATTCTGCTCCCCGGCTCGCACGAGACCGAGGAGACCTACGTCATTCTCGAGGGGCGCGGGCAGATGACGTTTGCCAATTTCCAGCGCGACGTCCGCAAGGGAGACTTCGTCTACTTGCCCCCCTGGTGCGAGCACGGCATCGAAAACACGGGCACCGAAACACTGGTAGTGCTGATCGCCACGTCGCCGCCCAATCCGTGATAGCGCAAACCGTGATAGCCCGATCCTTGATAGCACGATAGCGAGCGGTGGCTTGTGAGCCAATTCGGCAGCGTACCGCACAGCCCGACTGACATATTCAAAGCCACCGGGCGTTGCATGCGCATTTGTGCGGGCACTGCTTAGCGCAAGTGCCGCTTCGACTTGTGCGTTTGGCCGATTTTTCGGGCTGACCGGCATTGTCTTTGCATATCCCTTCAGCGTCCACCTCGGACCAACGGAGACTTGACTCTCCCAGCTCCACTTTTTCACGGAGGGAATACACATGCTAGTGCTTAGTCGGAAACCGGGACAGAAGCTGCAGATCGGGGACAACATCACTGTTACGGTCCTCGAAGTCCATGGACACGTGCTTCGGCTTGGCATTGAAGCTCCACGGGACGTCCGCGTGCTGCGGGCGGAACTTCATGATTGGAGCCGACCGGAAGCGGGCACCATCGCTGGAAAGCAACTGCCGGCGTTGGCGGGGTAAGCCATTGCTGCCTCGAAGTGTGTCACCGCTGAGCTGCCTACGTTGAATTCCGGCTCGGAACAGTCGGGCGCCACGCTAAACGTGCCCAAGGGGGGCGGTTGTTCCTGGGGGTCGTTCGTGAGATCGTTCATGGATAGATTTCGCAAATTTTTTTCACGGCGCGGATCCGGGGATGCGACGGGTTGAATCGGCCTCGCATGACAGCCGGTTGAAAAATGCCCATCGTGGCATTTTTCAACCTCGCCAAGTGTGGAGCTAAGCTCCGCACGGCTCGCAAAATAACGACTTGCGTCGTTCAACCCAGCCTTCGTCCCGAGCTCAGGCCGAGGGGAGGCTCTCGACGGGTCGTTATTTTGGTATCGCATCCATGCGTTGTCGCAGTCTGTTGAGTAGATCAACAGACTGCCAAGGGGGCAAATCGCGGCACATTCGCCTGAATTTGACGCTATTGCCTGTCGGATGCTGGGGATGTTAGAATCTGGAGTTCCCCAGCCTGCCAAGCGTGGTGCGCCGGGCGATTTCTTTCGCACCAGCGTTTTTCAGTTTTTCGCCGACGACTTGTCGGTTTGGGTTTCTCAAACAGTTCGATTCATTCGACGGAGTTGCGTGTGGGCACGAAGAAGACGGGTAAAGGTCGGCGTAAACTCGGTCGCAAGAAGCGTCGCATGCGTTCCAAGATCCGCCATCGCAAGAAGTAGTCGGCACTTCGTCACGTCTCCATTCGCCTTCGCCCAGGACACGCGCGCCACTCACGTGGGATGGCGCGGGCATCTTGTCGAAATGATCCCGTCGTAACGCTGGCAAGTTGCCGACGCTATCCCCAAATCTCTCCCGATCCAATCCCGGCACGACCGCGCGCCCGCGCCTTCCCAAGACACGAGCGCGAGGCCCCATTTCGCCCCAAGTGATGGCCCCGCCAAGGCTTGTACAACGTGCTACACTTAAGTTGTCGACCCTCTCCAACGGACCTGCATGAAAACCCTTGCCACGAAACACGCCCGGCGGCGGTTCACCGTCGCTCGCGACGTCCACGGCGTGCCGCATATCGCGGCCAGCACCTGGCGCGAAGCCCTCTATGGGCTGGGCTACATGCACGCCATCGACCGGCCCACGCAGATGCTGTTTTCGCGGGCCGTCGCCAGCGGGCAAGCCGCCGAGCTGATCGCCGACAAGCCCGAGCTGTTGGAGATGGACCGCTTCTTTCGCCGGGCCGGACTCTACCTCAATTCCGAGGAGGAAGTCGCCAGCCTCGACGACAACACCTTCGATCAACTGACCGCCTATTGCGAAGGGGTCAACGATGGCATGAAGGATGCCGGCCGCTCGCTGCCGATGTGGGCCACCGGTTTCGTGCCGCAACCCTGGAACCAGCGATCGGTGCTGCTGATGGGCAACCTGCTCAGCTTCGGCGGATTGGCTGTCGGCCAGCAGCAGAATGAGCGGATTCTGCTGGATTTGATTCACTCCGGCGTGGGCGACGACAAACTGCGCGAGCTGTTCAGCCCGCTGTTGGACGGCGCCGACTTCAATCTCTTGCGGCGGGTGAAAACGGCCAGCCAGCTTTCGGACGAAGCCCTGGAACTGATCACCGACTTGCCTCGCCTGGCGGGCAGCAATGCCTGGGCCGTCAGCCCGGGCCGCACCAAGAACGGCTCGGCGCTGATCGCCTCGGATCCGCATCTGGAAATCAACCGCTTGCAGGCCATCTGGTATGAAGCCGAA
>JANNQN010000409.1:0-5716 GCA_031400775.1 Planctomycetia bacterium
AGTTCGTCAGCTTGATCGTGAATCATGATACGTTCGCAGTCTATTACTTCGCCGATTATCTGGCGTCGATCGACTCAATTCCCAATACGATCCGCGCCAACCGCGCGCTCTCGGCCGGCGCGATGTCGTCGGGCACATTCTGGCCGTGCGTCAAATAACTGAGCGGCAGTCGGCTGCTGCGCAACAGCGGCAGCAAATTGCCCAAGGAGCTGGCCTCGTCCAATTTGGTCAACAGAAGCGCGGTCGTGCCAACAGTGGCAAATTGCTCGGCCATCTTCGAGAGCGTGCCGGCGCTAGCCACGCTGCTGAGCACCAGGTGAACCTCGTCGGGCATGGCCTCGGCCAGCATCGACTTGAGCTCCTGAATCTTCACTTCGTCGCGCGGACTGCGGCCGGCGGTGTCCATCAGGATCAAATCCAAATTGGCCATGCGGGCCACGGCCTGGTGCATTTCGTCGGGCGTGGCCACGATTTCCATCGGCAAGTCGATGATGTCGGCATAGGTTCGCAATTGCTCGACGGCCGCGATGCGATAGGTATCCACCGTGATCAGCCCGACGCGGCGCTTTTCGCGCAACCGATAATTGGCCGCCAGCTTGGCGATCGTGGTCGTCTTTCCCACTCCGGTCGGACCGACGAGCGCCACCATGCGTCGCCGCCCGGCGGTAATCTGGATCGGCCCGGCGATTGGAATCGATTCTTCGATCAAGCGGGCCAGGCGTTCTTTCAGCAGCGAGGCATCGGCCAGTTCCTCGGGCGCGGCATCTTGCCGCACGCGATCGACAAGATTGCGCGCCAGATCTTCGTGAACGTCAGCTTCGATCAGGCCGGTAAACAATTGAAAGAGTGCATCGGGCAGTCCGGGCGCGGCGCTGAGCGTAGTGCGGCGGCAAAGATCCTGAACTTGCGACTGCAACTGACTGATTTGATTGGCCAGATCGACTCCACTTTGGGCCGGCGGCGAAGCGACTGCCGGCGAAGCAACCGACTTCGGCGCACGCGATCGCGCTGGCAATCGACTCGGCACCGACACGCTGTTCGAGGCCACGACCTCGATCAGCCGCGATCCGCCGATCCATTGCATCCAACCGCCGCGCACCTCGCGCGTTTGCAGCACGCAAGCCCGCGGGCCCATGTCCCGCCGCACCATGGCCAGCGCTTCCTGCATGGTCTTGGCTCGATAAGTCTTTGAATGCATATCGTTCGTCGTTCGTTCCGCGGAAAAGGTTTGGTTCAATGGGTTGCCGGCTTCGACTCCGGCTGTCTCGGCGCTAGCGCACCGCCAACACGTCGTCGATCTGGGCCAACGATTCGATCTGCGCGTCTCTGGTGATTTCGCGATAGCTGAGCACCACCAGCCGTGGCAGCCGGCCGGAGGTCAATTGTTTCAGTGCGGCCCGGATGCGCGGGCTGACCAGCACCACGGGGGCGCGCTGCGCCCACACGGGGCTATCCAACTCGTCTTCGATGCGGCTGCAAATCGCCTCGACTTCGTGCGGGGGCAGCCGGGTCGAGATGCCGCCCTCGGCCACTTCGATATTTTCCTCGATGCGATCTTCCAGCGAGGCTTCCAGCGTCATCACGTACAACCTGTCGTCCTTGTCGCAGTAGCGACTCGAGATCGTGCGCGCCAACCGCTGCCGGGCCAACTCGACCAGCACCACCGGCTGCCGTGTGCGACCCGCATGTTCTCCCAACGTTTCCAAGATCGCGGCCAATTGTCGAATCGGCACCTGCTCGCGCAGCAGCAGTTGCAAGATCTGCTGCACTTCGACTAGCTTCATCCGCTCGGGAATCAAATCGTCGACCACCGCCGGCGATGTCTTTCGCAATTCTTCGATCAGGTGTTTGGTCGCATCGCGGTTGAGAATTTCGTCGGCGTTGCGCCTGACGACTTCGGTCAGGTGCGTAGCCAGCACGCTCACCGGTTCGACCAGCGTGTAGCCGAACTTTTCGGCCTGATCGCGAGTGGCCTTCTCGATCCAAGTTGCCGGCAAGTCGAAGGCGGGATCGCGCGTGGCCAGCCCGCCCACGCTGCCGGTCGTTGCGCCCGAGTCGACGGCCAGGAGCATGCCCGGAAAGACCTTGCCTTCGGCCACCGAGATATCGGCGATCTTGATGCGATATTGATTCTGTTCGAGTCGCATGTTGTCGCGAATGCGGACCTTGGGCATGATCAGTCCCATTTCCGTGGCGACCTGCTGCCGCACGCGCTGAATCCGCTCCAGCAGATCACCGCCCCGTTTGGGATCGGCCAGGCGGATGAGGCCCACGCCGATTTCGATTTCCATGGGATCGACGGCCAGATAATCTTCGACGCGCGTCTCGCGGGGCTTCTTGGCTTCGGCGGCGGCCTGTTCGAGCGCGGCGCCCTCGGTCTGACGCTGGCGGCGCGAGAGCATCACAGCCAGCGCCGTGCAGCCTCCGCCAATGCCCAAGAGCGGCAGTGCCGGAAGATTCGTGAAGATCAGGATTCCCAGAAATCCGGCCGTGACGGCCAGAGCCTGGGGGCGGGAGAATAGCTGGTTGACGAACTGGGCAGGCAGGTTCGTTTTTGCCGAACTTCGGGTGACGATCAGCCCGGCCGCCATGGAGATCAAGAATGCCGGCACCTGGCTGACCAGGCCATCGCCGATCGTCAATCGTGTAAAGAGCGAGGCCGCCTGGCCGATATCCATGCCGTACTCGACGACACCGATCACCAGCCCGCCCACGATGTTGACCAGAATGATAATGATGCCGGCGATCGCGTCGCCGCGGACGAATTTGCTGGCACCGTCCATGGCTCCGTAGAAATCGGCCTGGCCGGTCACTTCCGCGCGGCGCCGCTGGGCTTCGTGCTGGTCGATCAGCCCGGCGTTGAGATCGGCATCGATGGCCATTTGCCGCCCCGGCATGCCGTCCAAAGCAAAGCGGGCCGCGACTTCGCTGATTCGCGTGGCGCCCTTGGTGATCACCAGGAACTGGATGACGACGATGATCGAGAAAATGATCAGCCCGACCACGATCTTGTCGCCGGCCACGAACTCGCCGAAGCTTTTGACGACGGCGCCGGCCGCTAGCATGCCTTGCGATTCGGCATTCGTGAGTATCAGGCGCGTCGTGGCCACGTTCAGCACCAGCCGCGAAAGCGTGGTGGTCAACAGCAGCGTGGGAAAGACGCTGAACTCGAGCGGCATGCGGACATAGATCGTGGTCAGCAGGATGATCACGGCCACCGCGATGTTCGACGCCAGCAGCAAGTCCATCAAGGCGGTCGGCATCGGCACCAGCACGACCAGCACGCTGCCCACCACGGCCAGCGGCAGGATCAAATCCTGCGGCCGGTCGAGCGAGAATCCTGCGCGTGGCACGGCAGCGGAAGCCATCCGTAGTTTCCGGTGGTTTGACGGTGTCAGAACGACGAGACAAGTGGCAGAAGTGAGGGCGGGAAGTTACTGAAAAGAACTCCAGGTGTCCAGTGCGGTTTTGGCGCGTACAAAACATCTTGCTAGCACCGCCGATGGCCCGTTTACACCGATTTCCGGGAAGGCGGCGTGCGCAAACTTCCACCAGCAGCCGGCGGCCATTCAAGTTCGCAATTCCAGGGCGACGATGAAGTCAGAGCGCCGCGGTACACCCGTCGCTAGCGGCTCAGTTATCGAGTCCATTCGGACCCCCTTTGGCGCTGACGCTCTCATTTGTGCGACCCGGCATGCGACTTGAATTCGTGCGAATCTGCGCTTTCCTGGCGGCCACTCTGCTGGCAGGCTGCGAGTTCGGCGTCGAGGGCATGCCACCCCCCGGCGCAGACTACCGCCACGCGCGGAGTTCCGCCGGCAACGGAATCTCCGGGGGGCACTTGAGCTTCGTAACGAACTATGAACAGGGCTATCGTCAGGCCCGGAGCGAAGGAAAGCCGATGCTGGTTTTCTTCACGGCCAGTTGGTGCAAGTTCTGCCATCAGATGGCGGACGAGGCCTTTACGCATCCGCAGGTCGTGAGCCTTTCCGGACATTTCGTCTGCATTCTGGTCGACGCCGACGCCGAGCCGGCCGTTTGCCGGCAATTTCAAGTCACGGGCTTTCCCACGATCCAGTTTCTGTCGGCGCGCGGCACGCCGCTTGCGCGCATTGTGGGCAAGAAGCCGGGGCATCAATTGATGATGGCCATGCAGGCGGCGCTGCAAAATGTCGCCCGAAACACCGACGAACCAGAAACGCCAGTGCGATAGTCGAGCCTGCACGGTTCGAGCCGTCGGCTCGCACCGCGATCATGGGCGGCGGTAGTCACGCAGGTTCCAGATTGTTATCTTTGATGACGCGTATGAGCGAACGGTAATTGGCATGAGCAGCACGATGGTCGAAACCACGAAAACACCAGCATCGAAACCGAAACAAATCGAGACGGTCAATCCCTACCACCTGTGGGCGGCCCGGTTTTGGCACGGCATGCTGTTTGGCTCGTGGGTTCGACTTGTCGCTCGCAATCGCTGCCGAATCAGCTTCACGCGGCTGCCATTGGCCTTCACAATCACCTTCGCCTCGGTTCTCAATTCGCTGCTGCGACCGCTGCAAGAGTTTCTCTATCGGCGTTACACCGAGCGAACCCAGATCAAGGACGCGCCGATCTTTATCGTCGGCCATTGGCGCTCCGGCACCACGCTCTTGCACGAATTGTTGGTGCTCGACGAGCGCTATACGTTTCCCACGACTTACGAGTGTTATGCGCCAAATCATTTCATGATCAGCGACTGGATTGTCACCAGGTTCAAGTTTCTGCTGCCCGAGCGGAGGCCGATGGACAGCATGCTCACCGGCTGGCACCGGCCGCAGGAAGACGAGTTCGCGCTGTGCAACATGGGCTTGCCATCTCCGTATCTGACGATGGCATTTCCAAATTCTCCGCCGCGGGACACGAACTACCTGACGCTCGAAGGTCTGTCGGAAGCGGAGTTGGCGCGGTGGAAGGCCGGATTGAAGTGGTTTCTGACTCGCGTCACGCTGCGCAAGCAGAAGCGGATCATCCTCAAGTCGCCACCCCACACGGGCCGCATCAAGACGCTCATCGAGCTATTCCCCGACGCCCGCTTCGTGCATATCGTGCGCGATCCGTATCCGCTTTACGGATCGACCGTGAAGCTCTGGAAGACGCTGTACCGGTTCCAGGGTCTCCAAGTGCCACGGCACGAGGGGCTCGAAGAGTATGTCTTTTCCTGCTTCGAAAAGATGTACGACAAGTTCGAGCGCGATCGCCCGTTGATCGATCCGGCGCGGTTTTTCGAGGTCCGCTACGAAGACCTGGTTCGCGACCCGATCGAGCAAATGCGGGCCCTTTACGAGCACCTGGGGCTGGGAGAATTCGAGGTGGCCCTGCCCAAGCTGAAGGCTTACTTCAAGAATATCGAGGACTATCGCACCGGAACGTACCCGATTGCCGACGAGCTGCGCGAAGAGATCGATCGCCGCTGGGGCCCGTACATGCGACGCTACGGATATTGCGCGCCGGCCAGCACGCCCGCGGCCGGCTGATTCCTTCCTATCCGAGTCCGCTCCGTGATCTTTGTGTCGTTGTGGTTAGCCTTCGTAAACGAGAGAACCACAAAGTGATTATGTAGCGGGAAGCAAAAAGGCCAGTTGCAGCTGTGTTGGTTTTTGGGAAAGTTCAAGTGTTTCGAACGAACGTTTCCCGAGCTAGCACAGGAGAACTGGCCATGGCTGAGTTTATCATGGTGGGC
>JANNQN010000410.1:0-3113 GCA_031400775.1 Planctomycetia bacterium
CAAACGTCGGCACCGGGTGCTCCAGCAGGGGCACCGCCTGGTCGAACCACGCGATGGCCCGTTCGTGCTCGGACTTTTGTATGGCGAACACCGCGCCCAGCCGGTAGCACAACCGCCCGCGCAGATAGTCGCGCGCCGGCAATTGCTTCGAGGCTTGTTCGCCGGCGTCGAAATAGTCGAGTCCCAGTTTTCCCAGTTCCAAGGCGCTATCGAGCTTCTGCCGCGTAGCTTCGACTTCCACCGCGTCGTTCATGGCCACGCCCAGCCGCCAGGCGAGTTGCGATTTATAGGCCGCATCGGTCGCGTCGTCGTACATTTGCTTGCCTAGCGTCGTGGCGCCTTGCACCCACTTGGCGCCGTCCGACGGGCGAGCGACGCCGGCTAGCGACGCCAGGGCTCGCTCGTGGACGCGCAACTGCACGTCGCGCGTGGCGCGCTCTTGGGCCACGAGGTCGTCGACAAAAACCGTGGCCCGCTCGACCCATTTGGCAATCGCCCCAGATTTCTGCTGCCAGCGCCCCCAACCGATGTCGTAGGCCACGGCCAGGTGCGCATCGACCATCAATTCTTTGGCGGCCCGACGGACCGCATAGACTGGACTGGCGACCAGCGGCTCGGCCAGCTTGATGGCGTGCAAGTGGTGCTTGATCGCCTGCTCGTAGTTGTGCGCTTCGCCGGCGGCCAGATAATCGCCCCATTGGCAATGGGCCCGCGCGGACACGACCTCGGTCGGCTTGCCTCGCTCGGCCACGGCGCTGGCGTGCTTGACGGCCTGTGCATAGTCGCCGCTGGCCGCCAAGACCTTGGCCAGGGTCAGGCGATATTCGAAATCGTTCGGCTCCTTCTCGACGATCCGTTCGGCCGATTGCAGCGCCTGCTCCAAGTCGCCCGCGCGCAGCGTCAATTCGGCATGCAGCCAGCGCGGGCGAGTGGCGTCGGGCGCCAGCTCGATCGCGCGTTTCAAATCGGCTACGCAATCGGCAAAGCGGGTTTCGAGCCGCGCCTGGGCCCGATCCATAAATGGTTGGGCGTCGACCGGCTCGACGACGACTTGAAAGACTTGCGGCGGTTTCGACTTTTGCACGAAGCCGAACATCACGCCTCGCTCGGGATAGGACTGGCCGACCAGGCGCCCCTGATCGTTCAACACGTCGACCGGTTCGAGCTGGTCGAGGTCTAACTTCTCGGCCATCGTTGTCTGTGCGACGGGCTTTTCGAGCTGGACGGCCAGCGAATCGACGACGTCCTCGAGAATCGTGACCCGAACCTTGTCGAAATCCTGAAGCTGAAACGTTTCGCGAACTCCGCCCGGGATTTTGTCGGTCTGCTTGGCCGCGCCCCATTTGTCGTGTAGCGCCTGCCGCGTGGTGTGACCGGGGCGCACGCCCAGAAAGCCGGCTTCGCCTTTGGCGCCGCGATCGTTCTCGGCCGACTGTTGCGGGTTGATTGGTGTGGGCTCGGCCCGATCCACCTCCGGCAACTTGGCGGGCGCGTCGGCCGGCGCATCTTCTTCGGCGGTCGGCGCGGCAGATTCCGGCTGAGCGTCATCTGCTTTGTTGGGCGCCGCTTCAGCCGGTTGCTCCGGCGGCGCATCGTCGTCATCCGGCTTCGCGTTGTCGACGGGCGGTTCGGCTGGCGGCTCCGCGGGCGATTCCGCGGGGGTTGGTTCTTCGGCCGGGGGCGCTTCCGGCTCGTCGTCACCCGATTCAAGGGGCGCTGGCGGGCTGTCATCGTCGGCCGCGGCGGCGGGCGGTTCGGCGATTCCGGGCTCCGCCCGAACGGCGACCGCAAAGAGTGCCGTGACAGCCGCAATGGCCAACCAGACCCCGACAATTCGGCCACGCGCTTCGAACAGCATGACTGGGCTCCTCTTGAACCACGATTGACAACATCGCGGACGGCAATCCTTCGCCGTGCTTCCCAGGCAATTCATTGCCTTAGGCCGCATGTCGCTCCCCGATAGAAATTGGCGGCGAAGTATGACGATGAAGCCGCATCGCGTCCAGCCCAAGCTATTGCTAGCTTTCGCAGTGGCCCGCCAGAAATGCCCCTAGCGCGCGGCTTGCCGTGTCGAGCTCGCCTGCCAGCACTGCCAAGCGAACCTGATCTAACAATTCCACCTGCTCGTTCCTGAAGGGCACTGCTTGGCCCGGCACTGGCGCATCTGGAACCAGGCGACTCGCGATCTCACGACCGAGAGCCTCGATTCCAGTTCCCAGCAGGGCACTGGCATATAGCGCGGTCCTAGCCTGTTCAGCACACGACGAACCGGGCGGCAACAAGTCGCACTTATTGAACACGCGCAATGCCCGCGGCCAGCCTTCGGACAACGATTGCTCTCGATCTGGATCGGGATTGCTGGCATCGAACACCAACACGACCAGATCGACCGCCGCCGAACGGTCTTGCGCCAGGCGGATTCCGGCGGCTTCGAGCGGCTCGTCGCTGGCGCGTTGTCCGGCCGTGTCGGCCAGTTCGACTGGCCAGCCCGCCAGCGCGCTCACGGCGGCCACCACGTCGCGCGTCGTGCCGGGCAGATCATGTACGATCGCACGCTGGTAACCCAACATGGCATTCGTCAGACTGCTCTTCCCGACATTCGGCGCGCCGGCAAACACCACCTGCCAGGGCCTCACCAGGTGGCTTCCCAGCCTCGACCAGCGAAGCAAATCATCAATGAGCGCTAGCGCCGTCTCAGCATCGCCGGAATCGAGAAGCCGCTGGATCTCAAGCAGCGCTCGCGTCAAAGCCCCGGTGTATTGATCCCACAAGATCGTGGCCGTGCGCTCGGTGGGCGCGGCGGCCAGCGAGATGCGCGCGGCGCTTGCAATCGGGTCGGCGTGCGACGCGCGGGCCCAATCCTGCCATGACACTTCCTCGCAGCCGCGCTCGACGAGCGACGCGATGATCGCGCCGGCCGCCGCATGACCGCCGTGACAGTGGATCTCGACCCGACGGTCGTCGCGGCGGCATACGACGACTTCCTCGCCGTGCTCGCTCGATTGCCAGCGGCCGAAGACAATCCGATCGCACGGTCGCGCGGCCAGCGGCCGAACGGTCGCGGGATGAAACAGGGCGTCGACGGTCGCGAGCGCCCGGGGACCCTCGACGAG
>JANNQN010000411.1:0-10195 GCA_031400775.1 Planctomycetia bacterium
TACGCTATGCACCGCGCGCCTGCATCGTTGCAAGTCGCCTTCGTGCCTCAACTTTCTCAATTCCCCAACATGCTCGAGCAGACCATCGGCTTCATCGGGGCAGGGCAAATGGCCCGCGCCCTGGCCAGCGGCTTCGTCAAAGCCGGGCTGCTGGCGCCCGAGCGAATCGTGGCGGCCGATCCGGTGCCGGCGGCACTGGAAGCCTTTCAGCAGTCCGTGCCCGGAGTGCGAACGGCCGGCGACAATGCTAGCGTGGCTGAGCAGGCCGAGATTCTGCTGCTGGCGACCAAGCCGCAACAACTGGTGGCAGCCCTGGCGCCCTTGAAAGCAAAAAGCGGCGGCAAGTTGGTGATCTCGATTGCCGCGGGCGTCAAGCTGGCGACCTTGGCGGCCGCGCTGCCCAAGGCGCGGCTGGTGCGCGTCATGCCGAACACGCCTTGCCTCGTAGGGCAGAGCGCCAGCGGCTATTGCCTGGGACCGGGCGCGACGGCGGCCGATCGCCAACTCGTGGCCCAACTGCTGGGCGCCGTGGGGATCGCCTTTGAGGTCGACGAAAAGCTGTTGGACGCCGTGACAGGGCTGTCGGGCTCTGGCCCGGCGTTTGTCTACGTGATGATCGAAGCGCTCAGCGACGGCGGAGTGCGGATGGGTTTGCCGCGCGACGTGGCGACGGCGCTGGCCGCGCAGACGGTCCGCGGCGCGGCGCAAATGGTGCTGGAAACCGGCGAGCATCCGGCGACGCTCAAAGATCGCGTGGCAAGTCCCGGCGGCACGACAATCGCCGGTTTGCAAGCCCTGGAATCCGGCGGGCTGCGTGGTACGCTGATGGCCGCGGTCGAAGCCGCGACTCGCAGATCGATCGAGCTGGGCCAGGCATGACCTGGGGCAGGTATAATGTCGGTGTCAGTGCGGGCGCAGGAGTCGAGCTCGCATTTTTGAGCCGCACGGCGAGAGTGCGGCGTTGACGAGGAAAAAACGAGATGTCCATTTTTTGCGTGGTTGACGACAAGCACATACCCCTTTATCGCGTGATGTGGGTGGCCGCGACGCCGCACTTTTGCGGCGCCGACGACTGCGAACGCGAGGGGCAATACGAAGTCCGGCTCGAACAGGGCGAATCGGTCTGGGCGAAGCAACTGGAGCGCGACCAGATGCTCAAGTCGTTGGAAACCTGGCAGGGTGGCCTGGGTCCGCCCGAGGAAGAATGGGAAAGCTAGGGCCGATTTAGAGCCTATCGGAGAACTGTTCAGGAGAAGGGGACAGTCCCCGACAGTTCTCGGATAGGCAACTACTACCACGCTAGGCAGTCATGATGTCCACCTTTGAGCGCGACGAATTCAAGTGGCGTGAGACGTATTTCGTGATGTTCGATGCGGCGAAACGTCCCACGCTCAAGACCGTGGAGCGGGTGCTGCGCGATCTCAGCGAGCGGTTCGAGCTGTCGAACAACCGGGCCGACGAGGATGGCCGCTTCGAGTCGATCACGGTCATGTCGCCCGACGACTACGCGGCGCTCGACATCAGCTTCGAGACGGGCGAGGAAGTGCTGGAGCAAGGCGCGGCGCTCGAACAGGAGATGAAATCCTCGGCCACCGATGAGGAAGAACGGGCCCGCCTGGCCCGGCTTCCGAAGTGCGACGCCCGGTTTGACTTGTTGCACTTCGAGCAAGTGGCCGACGACGAGCCCGAGGACGAAGCCGACGAGATGCTGGATCCCAGCGCGCTCTTGATCGTGCTCGACGCGCTGGTCGAGCTGACCGGCGGCGTGGGCGTTGATCCACAATCGGGCACGCTGCTATGATTAGTCGCTGAGCTGGCGCGCGATTCGATCCCCTCGATCCCTCTCCTATTCCTCCATGATTGCCAAAGACATCAAGAACGGCGCCGTCGTCAACTACAATGACGCGCCTTGCATCATCGAGACGATCAGCGTGCAAAGCCCCTCGGCTCGCGGCGCGGCAACGATCTACAAGTATCGGGCCCGCAACCTGGTCACCAAAGCCAAGATCGATATCGTGCTGCGGGGCGGCGAATCGCTGGACGAGGCCAACTTCGAGCGGCGCCCCGTGAAGTTCATGTACGCCGACGCCTCGCACATGCACTTTCTGGATTCGGAAGACTACAACCAGTACGCATTGCCGGCGGGCGAACTTGAATACGAGGCCAAGTTCATCACCGAAGCCCTGGAGGGCATCCAAGCCATGATCTACAACGACGAGTGTGTCGGCATTCAATTGCCGACCACCGTTGTCTTGACGGTCACGCAATGCGATCCCGGCATTAAGGGAAACTCCGCCACGTCGCGCAACAAACCGGCCACCGTGGAAACCGGTTTGATCGTGCAGGTCCCTGAGTACTTGGCGCAAGGCGAAACGATCAAGATCGACACGCGCACCGGCGAGTTCTTGTCACGAGCTTAGAGCAGCTAGGCACTCTACCGCTTTCGCCGGCGGCGGAACACGTACAGCGACACGAGTCCAATCGCGGACAAGACAATGCTGGACGGCTCTGGGACCGGTTCGGCGAAGTAATAGCCGACGCCGTCACCAATGGTGTTCAACGGGGGCAGGTTCGCGGTGACGATGATTTGTAGCGTGCCGGTCGGAATGCCGTCGAAGAACATGGCATCGGTGTGCGTGCTGCCGGTGAGCGCCGTCGGCGCGGTGATATCTCCCGTTGATGTGTCCAATTGCATCATGTGGGCGCCGGCAACCTGCGTTTGATTGTCTTGATTTCCGATCAAATTGAACGTCGTGGGGTCCACAAGCGTGCTACTCGAGTCGAGCAACTGGATGTTATAGGCCGGCAGCGCGACTTCGTCGGTCGTGTTCCAGATGCCAAACACCAAATCCGGCAGATTGCCGGTGTAGCCGGTCAGATCAAAGATCACTTGCGACGTATGGATGTTACCGCCTGGCAGGGGATTGCCGGGGTCGCCATACACCGTCATCGCCAAATGTCCTTGCACTTGCCCGGTGCCGGGGAAGAGCGTCGTGAAATCCGACGGGAAAATCAACGCATTGTCGTTGTCGGCATATCCCACGGCGGCAGGCGACGAGAAAATGTGGCTCACGGCGACGATCCCGTTGAGGTTGTTGCTCGTGAAGGTGGTGGATGCCGCATTGCCAGTCAAAGGCCAGTTGCCGGAGACGCTCAAAAAGTCGTAGTTCACGGCCGAGAGGGCGCTAGAGGATCCCAGCAATACGATCGCCAGGGCCAAGGCGAGCCGCCTGCTGGATGCGCCGGCCATCGTGCGCGCGACACGGTTGACGCTCGAGGTTGAATTGGAAAACATGGGAGCACCTCCGGAGAGTTTCAGGGTGTTGGGAAAACGATTCGATCCGACTCACGCCGCACGCCCCCGTCTGTCCTGAACCTGAAAAGATGCGCCGAGCGGCGCTTCACCGCCCGGAGGCAACAAAAAAGGGCGTTGCAATTCCCTCCTGGCGCGGAAGGAGTTGCAACGCCCTTTAAGTCGATTCGTTGGTACGAGTTTCTGGCACTGGCAGCCCTCCGCCAATCGCAACGCTAGTTAAAAGCTCCAGAAAGCATATAGCAAATGGGAACTTGACTACTAGAAAAAAATGCGCGTTTTGCTCAAATAATCAAGCCAATTGATCCCGCTCGGGCCGGCGCGCGGCGAGACGGAGTGGAGTTGCATTTCCAGTGGCAGGAAAAGAGCGAAATGAGCACGACCCGGCTTCGCTTTCTGGTGGAAGACCCCGATGGGCTCTTCACGGAGTACCAGCCCAAGCAAGTCTTTCACGATCGGACGCGATTGGCCGGCACGCCCTGGGGAACTCGCGAATTCGCTCTCTACGATCGGGACGGGAACGGCCTGACTTTTTACAGAGACCCGAAAAAGTCGGAAGCCCGAAGCTAATCGCGTCCAAGGAATGCGAAAGAGAAGAGCCGGCGGTTTTCGCGCCGGCTCTGCAAGGCTACTTCTTGCGCTTCTTGCCGGTCGCCTTTTTCTTGGCCGAAGGCTTCACGGCTGTCTTCTTGGCAGATGCCTTCTTGGCCGGCGCCTTCTTGGCGGGAGTTGCCTTGGCCGTGGCCTTCTTGGGCGCGGCGGCGCTCCTGCCTCGGCCCTTGCTGAATGCCGATTCCCAACCGTCCGAATACTTCTTCGTCGCGCCGACACGAACAATAGTCACGGTAGTTTCCCTCGAGTCTTTCCTGTTTTCGCACGACGTGCGACCGCCGTGGTCGACACCGCCTGTGCAACTTCCTTAGATATAGAAGCAAACGCGCCGCGCGGTCAATAGCTGCCCGCCACTCCCGTTTTAGAACAGTGGCTTGTGGCCGAGCTTGCGGCGAATGATGGCCCACTGGCCGGCGTGCATCACCCAGTGCGTGCCCTGCATGGCGAACATGTCGCCGGCCCGCTTCCACATCTTGTCGAGCGGCGGCGGTACCGGCTTGTCGAGATCGGCATCGCTCATCTTGGCCAGCGCCGCCAGCGTGCCGGCCCGTTGCTCTTTGAATAGCGCCAAGTACTGGTCCTTGGTCAAAAATGCCTGGGGATCGTCGCTACCGGCTGTTTCCTTCGCGTGCTGTTCCTTGAAGCCCTCGGGCAGCTTGGGCATCGAGCCGGGACAGACCTGCTCTATCAGGTAATTTTCGGACTGGATCAGATGGCCCAATTGCCAGGCGATGTGATTCGTGCCTGGGATGGCGCGGACCAGCAGATCGGCGTCGCTCAGATCGCTCAAATAAGGATCGATCAAGTGATTGGCGCCATCGATGCCCGACTTGAGTGCTTGACGGCTGTCCATAGGGTGGCTCCTTGGTGTTTTTACTTCTCGCCGGGCGATTGTCGCGCGACGGTAGGGGCGAATTGGCTCGGTAGAATCTTAGAGAATCTAGGCTAGTGCTGCAATTTTTTGTATCGGATCCGGTGCGGCTGGTCGGCTTCCATGCCCATCCGCTCTTTGCGCTGGGTTTCGTAGGTGTCGAAGTTCCCTTCGCACCAGTGGACGTAGCTGTCCCCTTCGAACGCCAGAATGTGAGTGGCCACGCGATCCAGGAACCAGCGATCGTGGCTGATCACCACCACGCAGCCGGCGAAGTTCAGGATCGCCTCTTCCAAAGCCCGCAGTGTGTCGATGTCCAAGTCGTTGGTCGGTTCATCGAGCAAGAGCACGTTGCAGCCGCGACGCAGCAGCTTGGCCAGATGCACGCGGTTCCGCTCGCCGCCCGACAGGTCGCCGACCTTCTTCTGCTGGTCCTGACCCTGGAAGTTGAAGCGGGCCACATACGAACGGGCGTTCATCTTGCGATTGCCCATCTCGATCGTGTCGTGCCCGCCCGAGATTTCCTCGTAGACCGTGCTATTGGGCTTGAGCGCGTCTCGGTTCTGGTCGACGTAGCCCAGCTCAACGGTGTCGCCGATGCGGATTTCGCCGCTGTCGGGCGTTTCGTCTCCCATGAACATGCGGAACAGCGTGGTCTTGCCCACGCCGTTGGCGCCGATCACGCCCACGATGCCGCCCGGCGGCAGGCGGAAGCTGAGATTCTCGATCAGGATCTTGTCGCCGTAGCTCTTGGAAACGTTCTTGGCCTCGATCACCAGCTCGCCCAGGTGCTTGCCGGGCGGAATCTGGATTTCCAGCTCGCTTTCGCGATCTTGCTGCTGCTCGCGCGACATTTCCTCATAGGCTTTGATACGGGCTTTGCTCTTGGCCTGCCGGGCCCGCGGCGCCATGCGAATCCATTCCAGCTCTTTGTCGAGGGTCTTCTGCCGGGCCGAAGCCGCCTTCTCCTCCAAGGCCAGCCGGTCCTTCTTCTGTTCGAGCCACGACGAGTAGTTGCCCTCCCAGGGAATACCCCGGCCGCGGTCGAGCTCCAGGATCCAACCGGCCACATTATCGAGAAAGTAGCGATCGTGCGTCACGGCCACCACGGTGCCGGGATATTCGGCCAGGTGACGTTCCAGCCAGGCCACGCTCTCGGCGTCCAAATGGTTCGTCGGCTCGTCCAAGAGCAACAGGTCCGGGCGCTCGAGCAGAATCTTGCACAGCGCCACGCGGCGGCGCTCTCCGCCCGAGAGGGTCGAAACGTCGGCATCGCCCGGCGGAAGATTCATCACGTCCATCGCGACTTCCACCTGCCGGTCCAGATCCCAGGCATTGTGGGCCTCGATCTGATCCTGCACCTTGGCTTGCTCGGCGAGCAGTTTTTCCATTTCCTCGGGGCTCATGTCCTCGCCCAGCCGGGCATTGATCTCGTCGAAGCGCGTGAGCAGCTTGCGAGTCGGCTCGACGGCTTCTTCGACGTTGCCCCACACGTCCTTGTCCGGATTGAGCAGGGGTTCCTGCGGCAGATAACCGGCGGTAAAGCCCGTGGCAATCGCGGCCTCGCCCTCGAACTCGCGATCGGTGCCGGCCATGATCCGCAGCAGGGTGCTCTTGCCCGACCCGTTGCGGCCCAGCACGCCGATTTTTGCGCCCGGATAGAACGACAGCCAGATATTCTTGAGAACCTCGCGCTGACCGTGCTTCTTGGTCAGCTCGGAGATTTGATAGATGTATTGCTTGCCCATGTGAATGTAGTGGTCAGGGGTTAGTGGTCAGTGATCAGAATTGAAAATGCCGGACCGACTTTGTGTCTGCGTGCCTTACTAACCCCCAGCCCCCAAACCCCAACCCCCACTCCCTCACTCCCACTCGATCGTGGCTGGGGGCTTCGAGCTGATGTCGTACACGACGCGGTTGACCCCAGGCACTTCGTTGATGATCCGGGTCGACATTCGGGCCAGCACGTCGTAGGGCAGATGGCTCCAGTCGGCGGTCATGAAGTCTTCGGTCGTGACGGCTCGCACGGCGACCGTGTCTTGATAGGTGCGGGCGTCGCCCATCACACCCACGCTTTGAACCGGCAGCAGCACGGCGAAAACTTGCGACGTCGCGCGGTACAGTCCGGCGGCTTTGATCTCTTCGATGACGATCGCGTCGGCTTCGCGAAGCGTTTCCAACCGCACTTTGGTCACCTCGCCCAGGCAGCGCACGGCCAGACCCGGTCCGGGGAAGGGGTGCCGCCAGACGATTTCCTCGGGCAATCCCAGTTGCAGGCCCAAGCGGCGGACTTCGTCCTTGAACAGATCGCGGAGCGGCTCGATCAGCTCGAAGCTCATGTCGGCCGGCAGTCCACCCACGTTGTGGTGGAGCTTGATCGTGGCCGCCGGACCGTCGACGGCGGCGCCGCTTTCGATCACGTCGGGATAGAGCGTGCCCTGGGCCAGAAAGCGGGCGCCCTCGATCTTGGCGGCTTCGTCGCTGAAGCAGTCGATGAAGGCATGGCCGATGCGGCGCCGCTTCTCCTGTGGATCGGTGACGCCGGCCAGGGCTTTGAGAAACTTGTCTTCGGCCTTGACCACGTGCAGATCGGTGTTGAAGTGCTTGGAGAATTCTTCGATGACCGAGGCTTCCTCGCTTTTTCGCAGCAAGCCGTTGTCGATCAAGATGCATGACAACTGCGACCCAATGGCCCGATAGATGAGCGCCGCCACGACCGATGAATCGACGCCGCCCGACAGGCCGCAGATGACGCGGTCCGTGCCGACGCGCTCGCGGATCTGGGCGACGGTCTGCTCGGCGAAATCACCCAACTGCCAGGCGCCGGTGCAGCCGCAGATCTTGGTCAAGAAATTGGCCAGCACCTTCGAGCCCAGCGGCGTGTGCGTCACCTCGGGATGAAACTGCAAGCCGTAGACCGGCAGCGTCGAATGCTTCACCGCGGCGATGGGACAGGTGCTGGTTTCGGCCAGCGAGACGAAACCGGCGGAGACGGCCGACACCTGGTCGCCGTGACTCATCCAAACTTCGATATCGTCGGGCACGTCGCCGAACAGGTCGGCGTGCGACGTGATGTGTACCTTGGCGCGTCCGAACTCTCGTTTCGTGGCGCCGTCGACTTTGCCCCCCAGCGCCTCGCAGGCCAGGTGCAGGCCGTAGCAAATTCCCAACACGGGAATGCCCAGCCGCAAGATCTCGGGATCGCACTTGGGTGCGCCGGCGTCGTAGACGCTGGCCGGGCCGCCCGAGAGAATGATGCCGCGGGGAGCCAGCTCGCGAACCCGCTCGGCCGTGACGTCGTGCCGCAGGATTTCGCAGTAGACGTGATTCTCGCGCACGCGGCGGGCGATCAATTGCGCGTACTGCGCGCCAAAATCCAGGATCAGCACTTTCTCGTCGGCGACCAGAGCGTCTCGCGAGGCCGCCGCCTGAGGGGTTGAAAGTTTCACGCGCTTGGGATGCCTGTGTTGACGGAGCGCGCCACGATTGGCGTAAACGAAAAGACCCGTCAACAAGACGGGTATCAAACGGCTGATTATAGAGCGCTTCGGTGAACCCGGCTAGGGCCGTGCCGACCGCCAATTGCCCGAGCCCTGGCGGCCCACTATAGTGAGTCCTTGCGGCCAAAGCGGGCAAACGCGCGGCCGCGTGCGCGCGAGACTTTCCATCCGTGTTGATCCTGCTGACAAACGACGACGGTATCTACGCGCCGGGCCTGGCGGCCATGGAGCGCGCGTTGGAAGGGCTGGGCGACGTCTACGTGGTCGCGCCGGCCACCGAGCAGAGCGGCGTCGGACATTCGATCACGTACCTGAACCCGTTGGTCGTTAAGGAATTGTTCGAGGGACGCCAGCGGCGCGGCTGGGCCGTCGAGGGAAGCCCGGCCGACTGCGTAAAGATCGGGATATTCGAGTTTTGTCCTCGGTTGCCCGACCTGGTCGTCAGCGGCATCAACGGCGGATTGAACGCCGGCATCAACGTGTTGTACTCGGGCACGGTGGCAGCGGCCATCGAGGGCGCCTTTTTCGGCATCACGAGCGTGGCCGTTTCGTTAGAATTTGATGAGCACGCCCGTTTCGATCGGGCCGCGGCCTTGGCCCGCAGCGTGATCGAACAGATTCTGGAAAAAAAATCGGCCGCTCCGCAGCTCTACAACCTGAACATACCGACCGCCGCGCTCGACGCGCACGATAGCCGGTTGCGCGTCGTGCCGATGGGATTGCAACGTAGCGGCGAGCAATACGAAAAGCGGGTGGATCCGCGCGGCCGGAGCTATTTCTGGGCGCTCTCGGATCCGGTGGCCCACGCCAGTGAGCACGAGACCGATATCTCCGCGCTTCGCAAGGGAATGGTGACGCTCACGCCGCTGGACTTCGATTTGACAAAGCGGACTGTGTTGGCGGAAATGGAACAATGGAATTTCGAGTTAGCGAATCGGGGCTGATTGGTGATTTACCTTTCGAGAGGGGAACGGAGAGGTCCATGAGAATTTCGATACTGTTGTGTTGGATCGTGGGAATGACACTGTGCTTAGGATGCGAGTCCAGCGGGCCCGGCGAGGCGGCCACGCAGTCGGCCGAGGTTTCCGCGCCGCCTCCGCCGACGCCAGCCAAGTCCGCCGACGAGGCCGCCGATGATGCGCCGGCTGCCGATGCCGCTGCGCCGGCCGAGGAAGCGGCTCCGGCCGAAACGCCCGCTGAGCCGGCAGCAGAGCCGGGCGACTCGGAACGTGCCACGGTCGGGGCAGGGGCCAAAGGCCGCGACTACGGCGGACCGGGTTTTGTCACCACGCCGATCGAAGCCCTGTTTCGAGCCGACGACCTGATCGTCTTCGAATCGCACATTCCCAAGAACTTGAGCCTCTACAAGGCCGAGCACGACAACAAGGGCCCCAAGACTCACGAAGAGTTCATGCAGGTCATCATCAAGGACGGGGGCGTGCGTCTGCCCGAGCTTCCGCAAGGGGACGAGTACTGGTACGACCCCAAGACGGAGCAATTGATGGTGCGGCATCCCAAGCCGGCCGAGGAGTGAGCAGTCCCGCTACTGCCGTCGAACGCGATTGCCTTTGCAAGCGAGGAGCCGTCGGCGATGTTCTCGAAAGCCCTTGTTTTGACGTTGATCGCGAGCAGCGGGATCGCTTGGCCGGTCCGATCGAGGCTCATTCGAGAGATGACCGCCGCGATTTGCGCTTACAAATTAGGTCGGTCGACTTCGGTCGATTCGACGGTAAGCGTTTCAGCGGGCTTTTATTCATATGGGTGTAACTCGCATCCCGCTATGCCGCAGAGCGCCCGTATAGCGAGGCTTGTTCAGTTTCAATGCGGTAGTTCACGAATTCGTTCCAGTGGCGGTTGAGGTAAGTGGTTCGTAGGTGGAGCATGGCCTGGGCGCCGCCC
>JANNQN010000412.1:0-13149 GCA_031400775.1 Planctomycetia bacterium
GGCCTACATGAGTCCCGAGCAAGCGGAGTTCAACAACCTCGACATTGACACTCGAAGCGATGTGTATTCGCTGGGCGTGATTCTGTATGAGCTGCTGACCGGCACCACGCCGCTCGAGGCGAAGCGGCTCAAAGACTCCTCGTGGCAAGAAATCCTGAGGCTCATCAAGGAAGAAGAACCGGCGAAGCCGAGCACCAAGCTCGGCAGCAGCGGAACGTTGCCGAGCATTGCCGCACATCGCAGCCTGGAGGCGGCGCAGCTTTGCCGGGCGGTGCGTGGCGACCTGGACTGGATTGTCATGAAGGCGCTGGAGAAGGACCGTTCCCGACGGTACAAGACCGCCAGCGACCTGGCGCGAGACATTGAGCATTATCTGCGCGACGAGCC
Source organism: Planctomycetia bacterium (assembly GCA_031400775.1). Classification (GTDB taxonomy): domain Bacteria; phylum Planctomycetota; class Planctomycetia; order Pirellulales; family PALSA-1355; genus PALSA-1355. The sequence continues at coordinate 388 of JANNQN010000412.1, forward strand.
GGTGGAAGCTCGTCCGCCATCGGCCAACTATCGCTTTCGCAAGTTCGCGCGCCGTAATCGCGTGGCGCTAATGACGGCGATGCTGGTTTCCGCGGCGTTGGTCGTCGGCACCATCGCAAGCACCACGCAGGCCATCCGCGCCATGCGGGCCGAGCGCGTCGCCGAAGCCGAGCGGGGCGAAGCGGAGAAACAGCGCGCCGCGGCCGAGGTGAACTTCCGAAACGCGCGCAAGGCCGTCGATGATTATTTTACGTCGGTAAGCGAAAGTAAACTGTTGAACGTTCCGGGTATGCAGCCGTTGCGCAAGGAACTGTTAGAGTCGGCGCTGGCTTACTACCGACAATTCATCGATCAGTACGGCAGTGATCCAGCCGTTCAGGCAGAACTGGCGGCCACGTTCATCCGTGTCGGACATATCACCAGCATGATTTCCTCTAAGGAGCAGGCCCTGGTGGAGTTCCAAAACGCGACTGAGGCCTACGAACGACTCGCCCCCGCGAATCCAACGGTCGCGGACTACCAGGTGGGCCTTGCACGCGCATTGCTCCAGGTTGGCGATGTCCAGCACGCGATGGGCCGGTTGACCGCCGCGGACGCGTCGTTCCGCCGCGCCCTGGCGATCCGCGAGACCCTTGCACGAAAAAACCCAGGCGACAACGACTACCGGGCGCAACTTTCGGGCGCCTATCACCGCCTTGGCGACGTGCAAATCGCGACCCAGCGGCTGGTGGAAGCCGAAGGATCGTTGCAGCGCGCACTTGAGATATCCGAGGCGCTCGTCCAAGAAAGTCCGACGGTTGCGGAATATCAGGAGGGCCTGGCGCGCGTGTTGAACGAAATTGGATTTCTCGCGTACAAGGCGCGCAGAATGCCCGACTCAGAGGCGGCCCATCAGCGGGCACTCGACATCCGCGAGAAACTCGTTCAAGAAAATCCCAGCGTCAACGATTATCTAGTGGGCTTGGCGCTCTCGTACAGCAACCTGTACGTGACGCAAATCGAATCGGGCAGGTTGCCGAATGCGGAAGCGTCGTTCGAACGCGCGCTGGGCGTCTACGAGAAGCTCGCCAGCGAGAACCCCAACGTAATTGATTTCCGGACACGAGTGGCCCACGCACATTACCAACTTGGCTTTGTCCAGCGCCTGATGGGTCGGCCAACCGATGGCGAAGCGTCATACCGGCGCTCGCTGGAGATTTACGACGAGTTGACCCGGCGATTTCCCGGCATCGGCGAGTATCGCGTGGGCAGCGGCACGGTGTACTACAACCTCGGGGTGCTGCAAACCGTCGCGGGTCAAAGAGACATGGCAGCTCAGAGCTGGGCCTCGGCGGCCACGACTTTTGCCGCGACGGCCGATCTTGGTTACAAGACGCTGGAGGTCTTCACCGGTCTTGGCGACGCGCTAGCCGTGCAAGGCCATTGGAAAGAAGCCGCCGACGCCTTCGTTAAAGCAACCGAGGCGAGCGACCACGCCTGGAAGCCCCTGTACCAGGCTGCACTGCTCCAGTGGGGCGCCGGCGATGAGACCGGTTATCGCGCGTCGTGTGCCGACCTGCTGCGCCGGCACGGCGGCAAGACTGGCGCCGCCCAGGGCGTGGCCATCGCCATGGCCTGCATGGCGGGCGAACGGGCCGTGGACAATTTGGACGAAGTGCTGGCGATCATCCAGCGGACCGCGTCGACCAATCCCCCAAACCCCATATTCCAGACGCTCGTTGGCGCTGTCCAATACCGGGCCGGCCAGACACAAGCGGCGATTCAAACACTCAAGAAATCGCTGCCGATGCACTCCTTTGCCGCGCTGGCCGCGCCCAAGCAGCTCGATCAGATCCGGATCAGCCGGCTCACTGGGGAAGCAATCCTGGCGATGGCGTATCGCGAGGCAAACGACAAGCTGGCGCTAGAGAAGCAACTCGATGTGCTGCGCAACCTGATCGAGAAGCTCGAATCGACCACTCCTCAGTACAGCGAAGGGCTCGGCCGCTGGGCGCTTCCGCTGACCATTCTGTGCGCGAAACGTGACTTGGCTCGGTTAGTTGCCGATGCGTCCAAGTGATCACGTGACCCGCTTCATACGGCAAATCTGCCTGACAACGGCCCGTCGTACCGCGTGCCTCCAACGTTGAGTCGGGTAGCAATGCATCGCCGCATCCGATCTGGCCGACGCCGATTTTTTTGACCGATTTTTCTCCTTGTTTCGCCTTTTTTCGGCAGCCCGCGCCGGAAACGTCGCATGGAGTTATAGAGCAAAGGATTTTCTCACCACAAAACGCATAAACCGAGATGCATCCCTCAACGCTGATGGACAGTAGGCGGCTGGCGCTGATTCGGCGGTAACGCGCAGGGTGCGATCCTTGGATCGGCTCGAAGTTCGGCCCCAATGGGGAATGTCAATTCAGGTTGGGTATTCGACCGAACTGGATACCTCTCGAGGAGAACGAACATGGCCGACGAATGGGAGAAACACCGGACCTTCCTGCTACCCGGTGTGGTCTCCAAGGTGGACATGTCTATCTCGACCAAAATTGTCATCCAGCCCATGGATTCCGGAGGCAGGTTCCGACCAGGGCCGCAGCCTACCATGGGTGTCCCGCACCCGTCGCAAGCCAAGCCCGGAACCCAGCGGGCCTACTCGGGCTTTCGGTATGTGGGCGGGAGACTTGTCCCGGTCGGTCTGCGCGAGTTTGACGGGCAACGATTCGCCGACTTCGCCACGCCATGGGAGAAGGTGTGGAGCGCCCTGTGCAACGGTCCCGAGCGCAGCCGATCGAACATTATCACCGGGATGGCCCCGGTGGTACACGATACCGGGCAGGTGATGGGCTACCACGGCAGGGTGAACACGACGAACATCGTGTCCGTCCCGGGCGGCGGCGGGGAGATCTTGTTCGTCCTTGCATCCGCGACAATCAAGAAAATGGGATTGATTAGCACGGGGTTCTCAGACATGACCGTCCTCGCCACCACCACGACGGACGGCGAGGTACTGAACCAGAGCTCGTCGATTACGCGCGGCGTTGAAGCCGAGGACATCTCTCCTGTTGATATTCTCCTGGGAGTCAAAATGCTCGTCGACCTGGGCGCTGGATTAGGTGCCAAGTTTCTTACGGTACTTCAGCGTCGGTCGGCTGACAAAGCCGCACGCAACGTAGCGGCTGGAGTGACCCGCGACGCGATCATCTCGGTTCCCAAGAAGGGGCCCCTGAGATTCGAGGTTCTCGCAGAGGGTCCGGCAATCGCCGGCACAAACGTCCCCGGGTGGGTCCGTATCAAGGTTGGCAATCGCGAGTTTCTTCTAGATCGAAACGTCGCAGCAGCCAACAACGCAGGGGCGCCGATTGGGGATACACTCAAGCATCTCGGCGACAAGGTACAACCCAGTGTTAAACCGAATAAATGGAACTCCCTGCATCCAGACTATCCCATGAGTTCACTAGCCGGAGGGCTTGATGAAGCGGAGCGCCGGATCCTCAGCGGGCAAGCGCCTCTGCACGTCCACCCGAGAACCGGCGCTGTCCAGCCCGGCGTATACATGGTGAAGATCGTGGAGCCCGGCCAGAATGGCTGGGAATTCATCATCGACACGAAACAGATCCCCTGGAGGGCATATCATGTCCAAATCGATTCGATTCCCAAGTAAAAACCAAGCAATGGGGGAAGAAAACGGGACAGGTCGGCTCAGTAGAAAACCTTGACGCGTAACAGAATCATGACGTTGTGAGTCAGGGCCATCAATCGGAGGCCGCGGCACTGGGCTTGGTAGGCGCACCCGCGTGCGTGGGCCCCTTGGCATGTTTTAGGACGCTGGCCGGCTGCGCGCGTACGGGGGCAGCGCCATGTATTCGACCGAGACCCACCTGCCGGGGTCGGTTGGCTCAGCCGAGTAGGAAATGGATGGCGAGAGACGGGTAACAGTACGGGGCAGGGCTTTTTACTACAAGTGGCTGAGTGAACGAGATTAAGACCCTCTGTGCCACTTCGGGCGAAACACTACAGTTTCCACAAAGAGATAGACAGCCCATCATCTTGTTCGACGAAGGACTGTTCTTCTCGAATATGGAAGATCGGTGAATTGAATTCTTCGTGTTTCTCCAGCCTCGAAGTACCAGCCTAATCCTCGGCCGGGACGGACTTGGAGCGCGGCGCTTTTTTCGTCGGCGCGCGAGGCGGTGCCTTGGCCTTCTTCGCGCGCTTGACGGGCTGCGCGTGCGCATCCGGCGGATTCACCTCGGCGCCGTTGCCAGCGGCCGGTCGATCGATGGCATTTGGCTGCGGGTTTGGCTTCGAATTTGGGTCCGGCGGATTGCGACCGAGCGGCGGATTCGCCGGCTGGGCTGGGATGCCCTTTTTCGGCGCGCCCAAGCCGGGCAAGGCCAGCGCTCCATCCTGCTCCTTGGGAACCTGGCCTGAATCGACCAGCATGTAGCCGGCCCAGAAGAACGGATGGCCGGCTTTGGGCGCTTCGCCGCCGGCACTGTTTTTCGCCACGCGCGGTTCGTGCTCCGGTTCGATGGGCGTGTCGGCCGCGACCTGCACGCTCCGTTGCCAGGCTTCGGCCGGAGCCGTATGCGATAGCTCCTGGGCAAACTCGCGCACAAGCTCCACGCTCGATTGTCCGCCCGTGCGCCAGCGGCTAATCAAAATCGTGCGGGCGCCGCTCGACATCAGCCCGCACAGCGACAGAAACATGTCTTCGCCGGTCGCATGGCTTTTTCGCAGTCCGCTTTCGGCGCCCGTGTGGAAGCCGGGCAGGATGATCTGCTCGGGCCCGCCCCAGGGCAGGGCGAACCAACTGCCGAGCGAGCCGCCGGGCTTGCCGCGGTCCAACTGGGCCGGCGACCAATCGTAGGCACCGCTGGTCGGTTCGATGTCGTCCAGCACGATCAGGCCGTCGAGGAGCGTCCGGTACAGCGACGACGGAGCCGGCAGCGATCGAGGCAGGGCCACCGCGCCGCTTACGGCCGGGCCCAATTCTTCGAACGCCGCGACGGTTACGCTGTCGTCATCCTGGGGATGCATCTTGCCCAACACGACTCCCACGCGCGGACGCGGCTTGTGCGCGGCGGTGTAGGGAACGGCCAGACCCGCCGTGGGCGCATATCGGACCCGCGCCCGCGAGATCAACAGCTTCGCCTCCTCAGCCTTGCCCACGGTCAGCGCGTCGAACGGCAGGTACCAGAGCAAACCGTCGGGCACGATGACGATCTCTTCGAAATTGCCGGCCAGGTCCACGTTCGAGCGCTCCAAGAGCAGGCTCATCACCTTGGCGCCGGTTGCCCGCCACGATCCTTTCGCCAGCTCGGCGGGAGTCACTTCGTGATTCGCGTCGAAATTGCCCATCTCGCGCAGCAGGTTGCTGATTTGCTTTTGAAGTTGCACGGGCGAGTGCACGCGCCAGGCGGCGTACTTTTCGTGCGAATACAGAAATGCGTACAGATTGCGGCTGGTGGCGAAGAAGGCCAACAGCACCTGGCCGTCCGGCAGAGCTTGTTGAATGTCCTTGGTTTTGCGCAAGGGCGGAAACACCATTTCGGCCGGCTCGCGGCGGACCGCGATCTCGCGGAGGATCAACTCCTGCGCCTCGCTGAGCTTCGCCAAAGCCGCCAACTGGTCGGTCTGCTGGCGGCGGGCCTCGGCCGTGTCGGCGACGACTGGTTCTTGCGCCAGCCTGGCTCGGATCTTCGCCGCCTCCGCGGCCAACTGTCCGTAACGGGGATATCGCGCGAGCAAGTCCTGCCGTTGGAGCAAGCCGGCCTCGCCCAACAGCTCGACTGGACCTTCGAGAATCCAGCGCAGCGCCAGCAGGCGTCCGCCCATGGGCAGCGTGCTGAAGAATCGATGTCGCCGCGCGCGATCGGCGATCTCCAACGCGGCTTCGTGGTCCTTGCCGTTCTTGAGCGCGGCCTCGAACCAGTGCTCCAGCACCGCGTCGTGCGGAGTGGTCAGCATCGACAGGCATTCCAGCGGGCTCGACGCCCAGTCGGCTGGAGTCGGATCGCGCAATACGAGTTCGTAGAGCGACATGCCGACGCGATCGCTGAAATCGCCGCTAGAGTAGCGGCCGTCGGCCTGCATGATTTGAAACATCCATAGCGAACCACTGCGCTGGAAATCCAGCGCCGCGGCTAGCGATTGATCGCCCGCGGCGACGTTGCCGGCCTGGTAGGCGACGAAGGCTCCCAGATGATTCATCCGCGCGCCGAGTTGACTGATGGCCAGATCGGTTCGCCCGACGAGCACGCGCGCGTTGGCTACAAAACCCGCGGCCGAGTCGTTATCTCCCAGCGAGGCGGTGCTCTCGGCGGCCAGCAGCATGAGCGATGCCTGCAACTGGCGGTTTCCCTGGCTCTTGGCCCAGCCGATGGCCGGAGCCAGCGGCGGATACGCAGTCTTCTGCTTGAGCAATAAGTGTGCGAGCGTACCCAATCGGAAGGCTTCTTCCATCACTCCGGCATCGGGGAACGCCAAGGCCGCGTAAGTGGCTTCCTCGCAATAGCGGCTGGCCGCGGCGAGCTCTCCGCTGGCCAGCGCGATGTGTCCCAGTTCCACGAGCGCGGTGCTCGTCAGCGGATGATCGAATTGACCGCCCACCAGCACGGCGCGTTCCAGCGCCGTCTTGGCCTGCGCCGTATTGCCGGCCGCCGAATAGGCGCACCCCAATTGGACGTTGATCCAGGCTTCGCTCCAGTGGTTGGGCGGGCCCGGGCGGCGCGCCAGCACGTCGACCAAGGTGTTGGAAAACGGATCGAACTTGCAAATCGGCCCCAATATCTCCTGGCGCCGCCGAATGGCCAGCGTGGTCGCGCGTACGATCTCTGCCACATGCACCGGAATCAGCACCGGGTTCACCACGACGCCGCCTCGCCTAACGACATCCGTTTGATCGACTTGTCCCTGACCGATCAAGTACGTATCGGGGAACTGGCCGATCGTGGCGCCGCGCTTGCTTTGGCCCCAGGGCGTGGCCCGCACGGCGCCCACCGTGGCCGGCAGGACGGCCTGCGGAAATTGCACTCGCATCATCCAGTCGGAATAGGCGACGTACACCTTGAGGGCCGCGTTGTAGCTGTCCAGCGCCGCTTGCATTTGGCCCAATTGATAATGGCATTCGCCGGCCATCGTGTAGTAGCAGATGCCGTCGATCCATCCGCCCCCCACGGAGCGCATGCCTCCGCGACTCTCGGCCAGGAACGCCCCCCGCGCGGCGCGATAGTCGCCGTCGTGGAATAGCGGCAGGGTATTGAAGTAGGCGTGCCCGGGCACGCTGTCGCCGGGACCGATCTGCGCCGCGGCCGATTGACACAGAGACAATCCGGCCCAACAGCTTGTTATGGCGGCGACCGTGGCCAGCCATTTCGGGCGGCTCGAAGCGCAAGCGAGCATCAAGAAACTCACTCCTCAAGCGGACGCACGGCGTGGGACCGGCCGGGCTCGAATCGAGCAAAAAGTTAGACGTCGCGCCGCACGGTTAAAGGAGGGGCGCTGAACTTTTATCATACCCAACTTCCCCACTTTGAGCGAACTTCCGGGCGCCGGCGGTCGTTTCGCGGAACTCTCGCTCCTGCTAGCACGCGCCAAGCCCAGCAGGGGGCGTTTTTCACCAAGATTCTCAAACGTGTAAAAGTCTGCCGATTGTGTTAGCCGATAACGTTGGTGCGGATTGTACCGGACGCGGGGAGTGTACCGACGAGGCCACGACGGGCCGCTCGGAGAGCGAGCCCCTGTCCGCCTGGACGGAGATAGATCATGACGCGGCAAATACGAGAGCGAAGACATTCCTGGCGGCGGACGGTTTGCAGCCTGGGTATCTGCACGGCGATCGGCGTGACCGGTTGCCAGGTGGACATCGGCGGCCAGACCCTGCCCAGTCCGCACTACCAGCAGGATGACATTCAATATTTCCCGCCGGGCCCTGAGTTCAAATTGTCTCGCGAGGCCGCCGCTCAGAAGGCCTTCACCGAGAGCCGGGCGGAGGAAGAGCGTTAGCGGTCACTGAAAAATACAAGCAGGCGACGGCCGACGATTGTCTCCGGCCGTTGCAAGACAAGTTTCGTCGAACGCCCCCGTGGGTGCGGTCGCGGCGCCGAACGGCCAATTGGCCCCCGGTTGTCACGATGGTCTCTCTCGAGGGTGTTTTGGGGGGACGACGCCCCCGGCGGCTGATGTCGAAGACGAGTTGGCGCTTGCAAGGGCGCGCCTTGGACATCAGCGGCTGGGGGAATTTTACTTCAGGGCATGAGGAAGAGCCAACGATGGACATACAGCTACCAGCCGCGGCCCAGCAGTGGGCCAATGATATCCTGGTGTGGGTCGGCTTCGGCACGTTGGTGGGCTTGATGGCCAAGGCCGTGATGCCCGGCCGCGACCCTGGCGGCGCCGTGGCCACCTTGCTGATGGGCATCGGCGGCACGATCATCGGCTGCAGCGTGACGACGTACATCGCCAACGGCGAGCGGGTGACCCCCATCAGCCCGTTGGGGTTTGTGGTGGCCACGCTGGGCGCGTTCGTGCTGCTGTTTTTCTACCGGCTGTTGGGCGGCCGCTTCTTTTACGAAGGCGATCGCGGCACGCAAATCCGCATGCCCAATTTCGCCCGCCGCCGGCGTTATAGCGCGACGCGCATCGACGAGTAGTCGACAGAATAGTTGACGAGTAGTCGATTGGAAATCGCGTCGGTTGTGGCGCCCGGATGGCGCTTCAGGCCTTGCCGGCCGGCGATTCTCCCCAACGCAATAGCCGTTCCACGCTCCGCTTGGCACGCACCAATTGCGCCGCGGTATGCCGTCGCCGGCGGGCGATTCGACCCCCGGGCATTTCCGCGCCCTAACTCCCGGCCGGGTCGAGATTTCGTCTTCGAGCACGCGAATCGGCGCCGGCGGCCGTGTTGACAAGTGCAACCCCTCCGGGCGGGCGAGCGTGGTAGAATTTCAACTGTCTCGTTTCTGACCGGTGGCGCGAGAGAATTCCAGAAAAGTCGCATTTCGGAACCAATTCGCAGCTGCCGGTGTTCAATCTCCAGGCGCTACCACCGGTGTGGCAAAATGCCGCCGGGCAGGCCGAAAATCGATAAGTAGGGAGCGAGGTCTCGATGCGTTTGCACAGTACCTTCCAGGCGATGGGTCTTTTCCTGGCGATGGGTCTGGCCGCCTTGCTCGTCGCACAATCCGCCGGGGCTGCGGGTCTCGATCCGCGGGCGACCGCCAAGCGCACCGACGAGTTGCTGGCCAAGGAAATGTTCGGCGGACCCCAGGGCTCGACGCACGAGCCGGCGGCCCGCGCCGACGACCAGACGTTCCTTCGCCGCGTGTCGTTGGACCTGGTGGGCCATCCTCCCACGCCGGAGGAGATCACCGCGTTTTCGCTGGATGCCTCGGCCGACAAACGCGCGGCGGCCGTCGAGCGGTTGTTGGCCAAGAAAGAGTTCGGCGAGAACTGGGCCCGCTATTGGCGCGACGTGATCCTGTATCGCCGCAGCGAGGACAGGGCCCTGTTGGTCACTTCGGCGCTCGTGCAATTCCTGACCGATGCCTTCAACAACGATCCGCATTGGGACGTGATCGCGCGGCGCTTCGTGACCGCCACGGGCGACGTGCGCGAGGAGGGGGCCACGGCCATCATCATGGCGCAGATGGGAGTCGCCGAGGACACTACGGCGGAAATCTCGCGGATCTTCATGGGCATCCAGATTCAGTGCGCCCAATGCCACAACCACCCGACGGATCGCTGGAAGCGCGAGCAGTTTCACGAGCTGGCTGCCTTCTTCCCGCGCATCGCGGTGCGTCCAGTGAAGGACGGCGAGCAGCGATCGTTCGCCGTGATCTCGGTGGATCGGCTGCGCGAGAACAGGCCCGACAAGCCTGACAAGCCGAAGCGTGGCTCGTTGGAACACCACATGCCCGACTTGAACCATCCGGACGAGGAAGGCAAGTTGATGAAGCCGGTCTTCTTTGTCACCGGCCAGCGGCTCGAGACGGGGCTGAAAGACCAGGAGCGGCGCGGCAAGTTCGCCGACTGGATGACCAGCCGCACGAATCGCTGGTTTGCCAAGGCGTTTGTCAATCGGCTGTGGTCCGAGCTCGTGGGTCACGGCTTTTACGAACCGGTCGACGACTTGGGTCCCGATCGCGCGTGCGCCGCGCCTCACACGCTCGACTACCTGACCGAACATTTCGTCGGCAGCCGCTACGACGTGAAGTGGCTGTTGCGCGTGATCACGGCGACCGAGGCCTATCAGCGGCAGAGCCGTTCGCGGGGTAGCTCCGAAGACGCGCCGTTCGTGGCCAGTTGCACGCAACGGTTGCGCGGCGATCAGCTTTACAATTCGCTGATGGAAGTGTTGGGCGTCGACGAAGGCCCGCCGGCGAAAGTTCCCCGCAATTACAAAAAGGTGCTGGCCGGCCCGCGCGGCAAGGTGAACGTGGCTTTCGGCTACGATCCGAGTGAGCGCCGCGACGAGATCGCCGGATCCATTCCGCAAGCCCTGTTGCTGATGAACGCCCCGGAGATCAACGGCGCCATTAGTGCCAAGCGGCCCGGCACGTCGCTGAGCAAGCTACTGGCCGAAGTGCCCGAGGACCAGGCCCTGGTCGAGGAACTCTACTTGCGCTGCCTGGCTCGCGAGCCCAAGCAAACCGAATTACAAACGTGCCTGGACCACGTTCGGGTCGCGGGCCCGCGCGGCGACGCATTCGAAGACATCCTGTGGTCGCTGGTCAACTCGACCGAGTTTCTGAATCGTAAATAGGCCCGCTGGTCGGGCCGCGCGGTACCTTTCCCGACGAACACTATTTGCAGGAAATAGAACGGTCATGATGCATTTAAGTCGTCAAGTGAACGTGTCGGTCAGCCGTCATGGCGCAATTCGCCGCCGCGATTTTCTGCGCGGCATCACGGCGGCCAGCATCGCCGCCGGTACGCTGAGCTGGCGCGACCTGGTGGCTCTGGAAGCCGGCGCGCTGCAAAAGCGCAACAAGGCGTGCATTCTGCTGTGGATGCAGGGCGGGCCCAGCCACTTCGAAACCTTCAGCCCCAAGCCTGGCCACGAGAACGGCGGCGAGACCAAGGCCATCAGCACGTCGGTTTCCGGCGTCGAAGTGAGCGAAAACTTTCCGCACGTGGCCAAGGTCATGCACGAGGCGGCCATCATCCGCTCGATGACCAGCAAGGAGGGCAGCCATCCGCGGGCCACGTTCCTGATGCACACCGGCTATCTGCCGACGGCCAGCGTCAAATATCCCTCGTTCGGATCGATCGTGGCCCAGCAGACCGCGCATCCCGAGTTGGAGCTGCCGGCCTTTGTGCGCATCGGCGCGGGGACTCGCGACGGCGCGGGCGGCGGAATCCTGGGAATCGAGCACGATCCGTTTCTGATGCCCACGGCCGGCAAGCTGCCTACCAACACGGTCCTCGCCACGGGTGTTCCACGATTCGCCCGCCGGCTCGATCTGCTCGGCCGGCTGGAAGCCGATTACGCCACGACCGCCGCCAGGCAGGAAGTCGACGAGCACCAGAAGCTGTATCAGAAAGCGTCGCGCATGATCCTCAGCTCGCAGATGCAGGCGTTCGATCTCGATCAAGAGCCGGCCGCCATGCGCGACGGTTATGGATCGTCGCAGTTCGGCATGGGTTGCCTGCTCGCGCGACGTCTCGTGGAGACGGGCGTGCCGTGCATCGAGGTGGTGCTCAACGGCTGGGATACGCACTTCGATAATTTTCCCCGCGTCAAGGAAATGGCCGGCCAGGTCGATCAGCCGCTGGCCTTCCTGCTCACCGACCTGAAGCAGCGTGGCATGCTCGACTCGACTTTGGTCGTGTGGATGGGCGAGTTCGGCCGTACGCCGAAGATCAATCCCCGCGCGGGCCGCGACCACTATCCGCGGGCCTTCAATGCCGTGCTGGCCGGCGGTGGAGTTCGCGGCGGCCAGGTGATCGGCAAGACCGACGCCGCCGGCGGGACCGTCGAAGATCGTCCGGTACACGTGGCCGATCTGTTCCAGACGTTCTGCAAGAGCCTTGAGATCAATCCCGCGGGCGAGAACATCGCTCCCAACGGCCGCCCAATCAAGATCGTCGACGGCGGCCAGCCGGTGTCGGAGCTGTTCGCGTAGAACCTTTCGGCGGAATCGGCGGGACGGGCTCGCGGCGATCCCCTCTCGATGAATGGTAATTCGGCGAATTCTCGTCACGGGCCGGTTGCTTTGGACAACCTATTGCCCTTCAGGTTAGCATGGCAGGCATGAATATGCCCGCCGAACAACCCGCCAGTAGTCCGCGCCGCTTCGATTCGCTTGAGCAGGAAGCCTTTCTCAATTTGTGGCGAACCTACGATCGCCTGCATTTGATCGAGGAGGAGCTGTTCGAGCGCTTCGACCTCACGCCGCAGCAGTACAACGCGCTAAGGCTGTTGCGCGGCGAAGGGGGTCGCAAGTTGGCCACCTTGGCGTTGGCCGCGCGATTGGTATCCCGCGCGCCCGACATCACCCGCTTGCTCGATAAATTGGAGGAACGCGGCCTGATCGAGCGCGAGCGCCCGGCCGACAACCGCCGCATGGTCTTGATCGGGCTGACCCCGGCTGGCCGGACCATGCTCGGCGAGCTCGACGGCCGCGTGCGGGATTGCCATGCCCACCAGATCGGGCATTTGTCGCAGACGCAGTTGCGCGAGCTGGTGGCGCTGTTGCAAGAGGCCCGCGCGCCGCACGAGGATCCCGCCGGTCCCTGGCTGCCGCCCGCTTGATAAGCCTTGAATGAGATCGTCGT
>JANNQN010000413.1:0-13454 GCA_031400775.1 Planctomycetia bacterium
TCGCGCGAAGATCGAGATGGACGACACGAATCGTGACGTCCTGAAAGAAGTCGACCGCCGTCAGCAGACGAAGGTCGAGGTCGACGAAAAGCTGGCCAAGCTGGTCGACGATTTCCAGAAGCTAATGGACGAGCAGCGCTACGCCGAGGCCGATGTGCTGGCCAAGCGGGCTCGCGAGCTCGACCCCGACAACCCGGTGGTCAGGCAGTTGATCTGGAACAGCAAGTTCATCTCGCGCACCAACCGCATTTCGAGCATTACCGAGCGTAAAGAGGAAGGCGTGGTCAATGCCTTGGAAAGCGTTGAAGAGGCGTTGATTCCGTCCGACGATCGCAATCCGTATCAAATGCCCGACGCCACGAAATGGGCCGACCTGACCAAGACCCGTTCGAAGCAACTTGCCGAGCAGCGATCGCGGCGCACCGAGCGCGAGCTGGAGATCGAGCGCAAGCTGAAGACGCCCGTCTCTTGCAAATTTCGCGAGCGTCCGCTGTCCGAGGTTCTCGAGCAGTTGGGCAAGTTGGCTGCCGTCAACGTGCATTTGGATTCCAAGGGTCTGGATGAGGAGGGAGTCAGCAGCGACTCGAGGATCACCATTGACCTGACCACGGACATTTCCCTCAAGAGCGCCCTCCACCTGATTCTCGAGCCCTTGCACTTGAGCTACGTGATCAAGGACGAGGTGCTCAAGATCACGAGCGAGCAATTGCGCGACGGAGAAACATATTTTCAGACCTATAACGTGGCCGACCTGGTGATCCCAATTCCCAATTTCGTTCCCAACGGGCGAATGGGTTTGGCCGGCGCCCTGGGCGAGGCCTACAACATGGCCGGTGGCGGCGTCGGCGGCATGGGCGGCGCCAACATGGCGTACCTGGCCAGCCAGGATGGCGCGCAGGCCACGGGCATGGTCAACCCGGCCGTCATGGCCCAGATCAATCAGCTCATGCCGGGTGGCTCCGGATCTCGCGGGGGCGGCGGCGCAGGCGGCCCCACCAGCATGGGACCCGGCGGCATGGGCGGTGGCGCGCAGGCCGACTTCGATTCCTTGATCGAGCTGATCACGACCACCGTCAAACCCCAGACTTGGGACGAAGTCGGCGGTCCGGGTTCGATTTCCGAGTTCCGCAACAACTTGAGCCTCGTGATCAGCCAGACGCAGGACGTACACGAGGAAATCGTCGACCTGCTGGGCCAGTTGCGCCGCAACCAGGATCTGCAAGTCACGATCGAGGTCCGCTTCATCACGCTCAACGACAACTTCTTCGAGCGGATTGGCGTCGACTTCCAGTTCAACATCACGAACGAAGCTCCTAACGATCCTCGCGCCCTGTCGCCTTCGAATAAGAAGGAAATCGTGGGTTTGGAACCGCCGGCCGGCGGAGCGGCAGGGTTCCCCAACTTCACGACCGACCTGGGCTTCGACATTCCCTTCCGTCAAAGCAGCTTCAACCTGGCCACGCCGCAGTTCGGCCAACCGGTGGAAGTCGCGCGGTTCGGGTTCGCCATCCTCAGCGATCTGGAAGCCTTCTTGCTGGTCAACGCGGCCCAGGGCGATCGCCGCAGCAACGTGCTGCAAGCCCCCAAGGTCACACTGTTCAATGGTCAGCAGGCCTCGGTATTCGACCAGACCACCACGCCGTTCGTCATCAGTGTGATTCCGGTCGTGGGCGATTTCGCCGCCGCCTATCAACCTGTCATCACCGTGCTTTCCGAAGGCACCTCGTTGACCGTGCAGGCCACGATCTCGAACGATCGGCGGTTCGTGCGGCTCACCGTGCTGCCGTTCTTCAGCCAGATCGGCGACGTCCGCGAATTCACCTTCTCGGGTTCGAAGACCACAACCAAGAAGACCACCGCCGCGTCAGGCTCGGGCGGCTCTGGCGGCGACACCACGGCCAGCACCGACGATGCGATTACCTCGACCGACGGTATCACGATTCAGTTGCCCAATTTCTCGTTCGTGACCGTGAATACCACGGTCAGCGTGCCCGACGGCGGAACGGTGCTGCTCGGCGGCATCAAGCGGTTGAGCGAAGGCCGCAATGAGTTCGGCGTGCCGATCTTGAGCAAGCTGCCGTACATCAACCGACTTTTCAAGAATGTCGGCATCGGCCGCGAGACGCAAAGTTTGATGATGATGGTCACGCCGCGGATCATCATCCAGGAAGAGGAAGAAGAGCGATTAGGCCTTCAAGTGCCCGAGCCGTAATCGAGCGCCATTTGCCCGTGCGGTCGCCCAAGTCGGGGTCGCACGAAAACGCCTGACACCGCCGGCCGAATCGTCTACAATCCAGCCGCATGAGCGAAACGCCTGGCTGGGAGTGGGAAAAGTGAGTAATCGATTCTGGCTGGTTTCCGGCGCGCTCTTGGCCGGTGCGGCGGTTGTGGCCGGCGCCATCGGCACGCACTTTCTCGAGGAAACCCTCGAGCTGCCGGCCGATAAGCTGCAAACCTACGAAGTGGCCGTGCGCTTTCAGATGCACCACGCACTGGCGCTATTGGTGGTGGGAATTCTCGGCACGCTCGGGCGCTCGCGTTGGCTCTCGGCCGCCGGCGCCGCTTTTCTGCTGGGTATCGTGCTCTTTAGCGGCGGTATCTATGCCTGGCTGGCGACCGACATCAAGCCGTTCGTCCACGTCGTGCCCGTGGGCGGCATGGCCTGGACGCTGGGCTGGTTGATGTTTGCCATTGGCATGCTGAGCTGGCGACAGGATCCGCCCGGCCGCTCCTGAAGTCACAATCTCCACTCAAGGCGCTGCCACTCGTGCGTCCGACGTTCGGCCGCCCTTTCAGACGGCCGAACGGTCAGACGGCAACGAGCTCTTCCAACTCCTTGGCCAATCGCTTGCGGGCGACGTGCAGCCGCCGCTTGATCGTGCCCACCGGCGAGCGGAACTCCGCGCTCATCTCGACCAGCGACTGGCCCTGGACGTAGAACGCCACGAGCGTATCGCGATCCAGATCGCCCAAGCGGCCGAGGCCAGCCCGTACTTGCGATTGCCGTTCTCGAGCCAAGGCGGCCGAGAGCGGAGTTTCGCGTTCGACGCAGGTCGCGGCCAGCGTGTCGGGTTCGGTCGCGATCGCGGTCCGCTTGCGCACGGCCCGGTTGATCGCCATTCGATTGGTGACCGCCTGCAACCACGATCCGAACGCGGCCGGCTCGCGCAATTGCGAGATTTTCTGCATGGCCCGCACCAGGACTTCCTGGCAGACCTCCTGCGCCTCGGCGTGATTGTTCAGTCGCCGCAGCGCGGTCGCATAGACGGCTCGTTCGTACCGCTCGGCAAGCTGCCCAAAGGCCTCCCGGTCGCCTTCCTGGGCAGCCAGGACCAGGCTTGAATCGGTCGGTTCCGCGGTGATTTCTTGTAACTGCATGACTCTCTCCCGAATGCTTGCGAAAAAACGACGGCACAAGTCGCGTTAGATGGCAGAAAACCCGGGAAACCTGTGCGGTCGAATGCCAAGGCATGACCACGGGTTCCCGGCCGGCTTTGCGAGTTCGTCAGCGTGCTCTGAATGCGAAGGTTATTCGCTTCAGGCCGTGACGAGCTCGGGCGACGTCCGTCGCACCGGCTGCCATTGCGGCCCCGTAATGGCCAAGCGCGTCGGCTTGGCCATAGGAACCGCGCCAGTCATGACCACGGTACCGGAGCCGCGGCGCTTGAGCGCTTTGGCCGAACCGTGGGCACGTTTGCTGGCGTGCCGTGATGCAAGATGCTGCGCAGCGTAAGCGCACGAAGCATTCCACAACGACACGGCGCGGTCTTGGTCCAAGCCAAAGACGTTGCAATTCGTGACGGTGTTGATGTTCGTACGCATGGGAGGCTCCCGGCGCTGCGCGCGGTTGGAGAGAAAAAAGGATTCGTTGTCTGTTACTACAGCGGGCGGCGAAAAATCTTTCACCGCTCTACTGTAACACTCGCATGGTTCCGGCCCCTCGTCAAGCGAAAGATCGCCATCGGGGGGCCAAAAACCACGCCAGGCGTCCACTTAGACACGGTATCGGCCGCCGGGTTCGCGGAAAAAGCAAGGAATCTCGAAATTGCCGTCGCTGGCGGTATATTGACGCCCGACTTCGCAGGCCCTAACGTCTATTTTCCGAGGAAGTTACACCCGGCCCGACCGTCGAAAAAAATGGAGCCGCCATGCCCCGATTTTTCAAGAATCTGCTCGAGAGCGACAAGCTAATTCGCGTGTTTTGCACCGGCCGGCTGGTCCACCCGGTGTCGATCCAGATGTTCGGGCTTGCTGGCGGCTACGACGGTTTTTGGTTGGATGCCGAGCATGCTGGCATTTCGACCGATCAGATCACGATGGCAGCCCTGGTGGGTCGCGCGTGCGGGTTGGGCAGCTTTGTGAGAATGCCCGTCACGAACTACGCCGCAGTGACGCAAGCCCTCGAATCGGGCGTCGACGGAGTGATGGCGGCCCAGGTCGTCTCGGCGGCCGAGGCCGAGAAGTTCGTTACCTGGGCCAAATTTGCGCCGCGCGGCGTGCGGGGACTGAACACGCAGGGGGCCGATGCAAATTTTACCCACAAATCGCAGCTCGAGCTGGCCCACGACGCCAATCGCGATCATTTCGTGGCGATCCAGGTCGAAACGTTGGGCGCCCTGGAAGAAGCCGATGCGATCGCCCGGATCGACGGCGTGGACTTGCTCTTCGTCGGGCCTGCGGATCTTTCGCAAGCCTTGGGCGTGATCGGGCAGCCGGACCACGAAAAGGTTTGGGCCGCCATCGACCGCGTGGCCGAAGCGTGCCGTCGACACGGCAAAGCCTGGGGCATCGTGCCGGCCAGTCCAGCCTATGCCGACCGCTGTGCCCAGAAGGGCTGCCGCATGATCACCTTCGGCAGCGACGTTGCCGCGATGCGCCTGGGTGTGCAATCGCTCAAGACGATGTATGCCAGCCAATTCTCCGGTTGACGCGCGCTTGAGCGAGCGGACTACGTCCATTCGCGAACGTCGAGCGTCACGCTATTGACCTTTTGATTCGCGATCTCGCGGATCGCGGCCCGCGCCCGGAAAAAGGCCTCGACTACGGCCGCATCCCATTGCTTTCCGGCGCCGTCGCGGAGAATGGCGTCCAACTTTTCTTCGCCCATTCCCTTGCGATAGGGTCGGTCGCTGCCCATCGCGTCGAACGAATCGGCCACGGCCACGATTCGCGCCAACTGCGGTATCGAATCGCCGGCCAATCCGTGCGGATAGCCCTTGCCGTCCCACTGCTCGTGGTGGTGCAGCACGACCGGCAGCACGTCATCGAGCTGTTGGATGTCCTTGAGAATCTTGAATCCGATCTCGGCGTGAGTCTTGATGTGCTCGTACTCGGCCTCGGTCAATTTCCCGGGTTTGCGCAACACGTTGTCGTCGATGCCGATTTTGCCCACGTCGTGCAACAACCCCGACAGGTAAATCGTATCGACCTGTTTGCGGTTGCACCCCAACTCCTCGGCCAACCGCACCGAGACCCGGGCCACGCGGTCGCTGTGACCGCAGGTGTAAGGATCCTTGGCGTCGATCGCCGAAGTCAAAGCCCGCACGACGCCCGCGAAGAATTCGCGCTGCTGATGATACAGTTCGCTGTTGCTGCTGTGGATGCCGAGGATCGCGCCGACGGAGCTGAGCAAGCTGGCTTCGACCGTTCCAAATTCCCCGTCGGTGCTGTGGTTGCACGCCGCCAGCCAGCCGAAGCAGTTCTCGCCTTCGGCCAACGGAACGATGATCAGCTCGCGCGCCTCGGGCCAGCGCCAACTGGGAGACTGAGTCGTGCCGCGATTGACGATCAATGGCCGCTGGCCGGGCGTCATCCCGAATTTCTCGATGATCTCGGCCAGATCCTTGTTCGCCAGCGGACACGGCCCGCAGGTGATCAGCGTCGGTTCGGCCGGCGACGCGGCGTTTACTGCGCCGGGCTTGGGCGTAAGCTGGATGGCGAAGGACTCGGCGGGCAGAACCTCGGCCAGCCATTCCACGGCCAGCGTCGCCAACTCGTCGGCCTTGCTGGAGAGCTTCAAGTTCTGCGTCAGTTGATAGAGCAGGCTGATTTCTTCGTAGTTTGCCGCCAGGTGCAGCGACAGCGAGCGGACTTCCTGCTCGAGCGACTTGAGTCGTTGGTCGGCCAACAATTGCAAGGCGGCCAGATGCCCCAGCCGCAAGAGCGAGTCGGCAGTCCAGCAGGTTTGCCGGCGGATCCACTCGGCGCAGTCCTGAGTCTCGAGTCCGAGCATGTCGGCCGCGCGCGAAAGTTGCAATCCACTGGCGGAGTTGGCCGTGACGAACGTTCCGACCGCCACCACGCTCGGGCCTTCGTCGGGGCAGAAGGGAATCGCCAGGATCAGCAGCGGCTCGTCATCCTCGATGAAGGCCGCCTTTCCATTGGTGGCCACGACCCGACACAGTTGGCCGCGCATGGTCCAATCGCGCGCCGTCTGGTCCAGCGCGCAGTGCAAGAGATCGCCGGTGCCTCCATCGACCAGATGGAACTCGATGCCAAACCACTGTATCAGCCGGGCCAGCAAGGCAGCGTGCAGGGCCGAGGTTCCCGAGGACGTGGCGCGCTCGTTCGTCGACGCGGTTGCTGGCGAATCGGCAAGGTATGGGTCGGCGGACATGGCGCGCGGCTCCAGAATCGGGCGGGGGTAGCTAATCTGTCTCCATGAAAATCTACGTTAGATTGACCTGTTCGGACGCCGCCCAAACGGGTCGCGGTGGATAGAAAAGCTACCCCTAGCGCCGCGCGTATCGATTGCAACGATGCCAACTGGTAATCCGCCCACTTGCCGCCTGGGCGCGAGCGCTGCCCGCCAATTGGTTCGAATGTGCCGCTTGTCGGCTTAGCGAAAGGGCACTTAGAAAATCGCATGCGCCGTGGAGAACGCGGTTCGCAGCACGCGCCGCGCTAGCTGCGTTGGCGATTTCGGAACCGCGCACTGACCCGATTGAGCAGGGCCCGTTCCTTGCCCGACAGACTGTTCATGCCGGTTTCGTGCAGCCGCACCAGGATCTCGTCGACTTGCCGCTCCTCTTCCTGCTCGATCCACTGGCGGCGGCGCTGTCGCTGTTCGCGGCGATTCTCCAGCCAGCGGCGCATCGAGCTGCCCGTCGGGCGAGGCTGCTCAGAACCGCGTTCCAGGCTGGTGTATCCCTGCGAGAAATCGTAGCTGAGCAACTCGTCGTCCCATTCGGCCGTTTCCAGCCGCATCCACTCGTGCTGGGCGCTGAACCAGATAAACGCCGCGAACAGCACCAGCGGCACCCAGGCCGGCAGCACGTCGGCCGATTGCGTGTCGCGCAGCATCCAAGCGCCGACGCACATCGCCAGAGCCGTCAACTTCGACACCCGAACCACGACCAATCCGGCGGCGCGGTGCTCCAGTGCCGGCCAGAGCAGGGTTCGCAGCATCTGCCCGCCGTCAAACGGATAGGCCGGCAGTAGATTGACCGTCATCAGTAGCCAGTTGGTCCAAAATGTGAGCTTGAGCGTCACTTCCCACAAACTGCCATCGATCAGTCCCGAGGGAGCCAGCGGATTGAGCAGCGGAGGCACGGCCACGTTGGCCGCCACCAACAGCGGCAGGGCGATCAGCAGGATGCCCAGGTTCACCAGCGGACCGGCGAAGGTCGTGATCAGTTCGGCCTGCGACTCGCGCGGAACTTCGGGATGGCTCAAGCCGCCCAGCGGCCCGACGGTGATGCGCTCGCTGGCGCCTCCCACGCGGGCGGCCGCGGCGCAATGGCCGAATTCATGCGCGAGCACGCTCAAAAACAGGATGGCCACGCTCAACGCCCCGTACGCGGCCGCGTCGGCCTGATGGCTCGTGCTCAGAAACACGGCGAAGACGGCGGTCGCTACAAACAGAGCATGCACGCGAACATGCACGTGAAACCAGCGACCAAGTTGTAAGCTCCAACTCGAAAAATCGCTCATAGTTCTGGGTCGGCTCGGACGTCGTAATGCTAGCCGGCTTGGAGCAATCTCCAACCCGAGTTATCTTAACAGCCGTCGGCCGCTTAATCAACGATTTTCAAATCCCCAGCGGAACCCAATGGCGGACCACACCGAAGAACTGCTGGTCACCCGCCGCTTTCGCGTCGTGCGCCACGTGCAAACTGGACCCGACGGCGCCGAGCACGTCAAGGAAACCATCCAGCATCCGGGCGCGGTCGCCATTTTGCCGCTCCTCGACGGTGATCGCGTGTGCCTGATTCGCAACTATCGTATCGCAGTGGGCAAGACACTCATCGAGCTTCCGGCTGGCACGCTCGAGCCCGACGAAGATCCGGCCGCGACCGCCGGCCGCGAGTTGATCGAAGAGACCGGTTATCGGGCTGATCGGCTGGAAAAACTGTGCGAGTTCAGCATGTCGCCCGGAATTTTGAACGAGCGGATGCACCTATATGCCGCGTATGGGCTGACAGCAGGGCCCACGGCGCGGGAGCCGGGCGAAACGATCGAAAACCTGGTCGTGGCCTGGGACGAAGCCATGCGGATGGTTTTCGACGGCAGCATCGAAGACGCCAAGACGTTGGTGGGCTTGCTGTACTATCATCAATTGCGGCAGGGGATCGAACGCGGCAGATGACCGAGCGCAAGGGCTGAACCGCGCGATCGACGGCGTGGCTATCGGTTCGGCCGCGAAAGGGCATGCACCGCGGCGCCGGGTGGGTCGGCCGATCGCGTGGGACCCTGCCAACGCGTGACCCGCGAGTTTCGCGGCGGGCCATTGGCGGGGCCGGCGAATTCGACGGCGCTACGCACCAGGCCCGCCACGTCGAGGTCGTCCTCCGGCAATTGCTGCTGCTTCCGATTTCCGGATCGCCACACGGCCATCGCCGTGCGCGGCGTGACCAGCGATCCCTGGCCGTTCCACGCGATCGAGCCCAGCAGCCGCTCGGGCGTCCGCGAACCGGACAAGATTACCAGCCCGCTCTTCGGATCGGCATCCAACACGCATTCCACGGCGGAAATGGCGATTGTCGCGGGATGGTCTTCGACTCGCGTATAGCGGCACTCCAGGACGGCGCTGTCGCCACGAGTCGTGGTGTGTGCCAAGGAGATCGCGACGGTTTCGTCGCTCGTCGGCGCGCGGTTAAGCCGCACGATTGGTCCGACGTCCACGCAAAGCGAATTATTCAACTCGACCGACAGGCCGCCGGCGCCGCGAGCATCCACCACCGCCGCCACGTCACTGAGGACGCAATCGGTAAAGGTGATCTCCGCGCCGGATCCGGCAATGGCCTCGGCTGCACCGTGCCACGATACTGCGACCGCCGCGGCCGCCGGCGTGGTCGAAAACGAACAGCCGCGAAATTCGATCCCTTGCGCCTGAAGCACGATTATGGCGCGAACGCGACTGATTTTCGAGGCTGCTTTGGGATCGTTTTCCCAGATGAAGTCGATGCCATCGAAAACTACGTCCTCGGCGGTCACCAACAGTCCTTCAACCGGAACGCTCACCAGCGGTCGCTTGCCGTCGCGGCCCACGACGCGTTGGCCGGTGCTCAGATCTAGCTGCCTGGGACGCAGTTTTTTGCCGGTCGGCAGGATCAAATCATCCGACTGTTTGGATTCGATGGGCGAAGTCGCGGTGGCCAGAGTAACAGCCGGCTTGGCGGCGACCGGAGCAACCGTTACCTTGCCAGTGGCCAGCGGCTCAGTTGGCAATTCCGCCGCGGGCGTGCTGGGGAGTTCCGTGGGTTTTTGCGGCGATGCCGTTGCAATAGCGGTCATCGAGCTGGGCGAGACGCGGGCTCGCCAGAGGGGCCACGAGCCGATCGCTGTCAAGATGATCAGCGTCGCCGCGGTGGCCGCGATCGCAGTGCGTCGCGATTTCCGGCGGCGCCCGGTGCGCGAGCCACCAGCGCTGCGCCAGCGAGGCGCTTCGCGATCTAGCGAGTGGCTGAGGCTCACTGCGCCGACGCGAGTCGACGGGCCAAGTAGTTCCATGAGCGGTGCGAACGATCCCGGCCGCTGGGCCGGATCGCGCGCCACGCACAGCGAGATGGCGCGGACCAACGCCTCGGGCGCCTCGGGGGCCAGATGCCGCACCGCGACCAATTTACCGGCATGAACCGCGCGAAGTTTCGCCAGGCTATTGCCGCCGGCAAACGGCGGGCGCCCGGTCAGCAGGTGCCACCACAAACATCCGCAAGCATACATGTCGCTGGCCAAAGTTGGCGGCGTGCCGTCGGCAATACGTTCTGGGGCCAGATAGTCATAGGCCTCGGGCTGAAGATCGCTGAAGCTGTATCCCTCGGCCGGGCGCACCGCGGCGCGCAATCCGGCCATCGGCAACGCGACGCGGCCCGCGTCGGTCAGCAAAAGCCCCGCGGCGCCGATGTCTCCGTGGACGATTCCCAGCCGTTCCAGCTCCGCCAGTCGCTCGAGCATCTCGCGGGCGATGTGCTCGACCGCCGGCGGCGGCAAGCGGCCATTTTCGGCCATCCAGTCGGCGGCCATGACGCCGTCAGGGGCCGTGCACGACGCCCACACGCCTTCGCTGTCGACGCCGGCCTCTTCGATCGGGCAGGCGATCGAGCCTTGCAACGGTCGCGATTGTTCGACGAGCCGCGCCAACTCACTCGCGGTTTGACGAGCGTCGCCCTGCGGTCGGCGCACGGAATACAAGCGGACTCGGCGACTGTCTTTCACACTGCGCGCGGCAAAGCAGCCGGCATAGTGCGGTCCGGCGAGGGACCGCAGGATGAGATAGGGCCCGTTGAGCAGCCCGTCGCCGCGGCCGGCGTTGATTTCGGCGGCCTGAAACGGGGTCAGCACCCGCGCCTGTGCCAAGGCATCGACCCAAACGGACTCGAAGTCGGGCAGATCGCCCGACAGTCGCCGCACGCGGGATGCGACTCGGGCCAGATCGGCAGCTGTGGCAAGCTGAAGTCGAGCTAGCAGACTTACCAGATTCGTCGAAGGCTCGCCGCGCATGGGCAGCTTGCTATCAAATCGCCGTCAAACTCACAATATCAAGCGCGGGCTTGCTCTGTCTTCCCGTCGGTTTCCAACCCCCAAACCCTAGCCCCCAACCCCCATCTCCGCCCGCAGCGGATTCCGATACAGCACCTCGGCCAGCCACTGCCGGCTGCCCGGCTCGTCGACTGTGCGTTCGAAATGCCATTCGGGATGCGTCGGCACCAGCGACTCGTGATAGGGCCAGGCGTGAAATGGCTGATGGCCCAGTGCCCGCGCCAGCTTCGTCGAATCCATCGAGACATTGCCAGCCCGCGGGGGAATGGGACCGGCGGCATGGCGCAAGCAACCCATCAGCGTGCGGGGCTCGTAGCCGCCGACACGGTTGATGATCTGGGCGATGTTGTACAGGCTGAGCGGTCGCGGGCCGCCGGCGTGATACAGCCCCCGCAAGTCGCCGGCCAGCACGTTTTCGCACAATCGATTCAGGCAATCGGTGTACGTCGGCGTGCGGACTTCGTCGAAGTACAGCGTGGCCGGCTTCGATTTTTCGAAACGCGATTGGATCCAGTCGATGGCGCCGGCATGTCCGTTGAAGCTGACGCCCATCGGCAGCGAGATCCGCAAGATGCAGGCTTCGTCGAGTTCTTCCTGGATGAGCGATTCGGCGGCCACCATCGTCTTGCCGTAAACGGTCACGGGGTCGGTGGGGTCATGTTCCACGTGATTGCCGTCGCCGGCGCCGGAAAAAACCAGGTCGATCGACAGATGAACGAATCGGGCCCCGTACGGTCGGGTTTGCGCAATCAGATTGCGCACGCCTTCGACGTTTATGCGCCAGGCCATCGCCGGATCGAGCTCGCAGCCCTTGAGCGCGCAGTTGCCGGCGCAATCCAACACGCCGGCGAAACGATATTGCTCGAAGAGCGCCGCCAGCCGCTCGCGATCTTCGGCGTTGCAAGCCACGATCCCCGGCCCGGAGAGCCGCCAGTTGTCCTGTTGCCGAATGCCGATGACCTGGCCCGGGTACTTGGCCTGGAAGTACGCCAAGGCGTTGTACCCCGCTACGCCGGCCACGCCCGTGATCAACAGCGGCAGCGGAACTTGCGGAGTGATCGGGGCGGAGCGGAACATGGCGGGCTTCGAGCGGAGAGAGGGGGCTAGAAAGGCCCGATTCTAGCAGGCTTTTCGAGCGCCGGTAAGCGAGATTGGCCTGCCGGAGGCCGCAAAGAATGTGTCAAATCGCCTCGATATGTGCCGCCGGCCACCAGGTGCAGTGGCGGCCGACGGCCAATATGATTATCCCCGCCGTTATGACGGGGGTTGGCGATTTGTACTTTGGCGCGATCTTGCGCGGGTCAGCTCGCGCGGCGCTTGCGCCACACAACTATCAGCAGGCTGCACAGTCCGAATCCGCCCAGGACTATCGAGGACGGCTCGGGCACGGACAGCAAATGATTGATAACCATCAATGCATCGCGCGGCGTGACGCGGCCATCGTCCGTCGTATCCATAAAAAAGGAAGACGATGTCCCGACCAGCGGCTCGACGCTTGCGGTCGTGGGATGCAAAAGTTGGTTGATGATCAACAGCGCGTCGCGGGCCTGAACTCGCGCGTTGGCGTCGACGTCCAGGCCATTGATCGGATTGTGGAGCGGGCTTACCGGTTCGGCGAAGGCCGTCTGGGCGAAGCCAGTCAGCAGCATCAGGGTCAGAAGGAGATGTCGAATACTCATGGTTGCAATGCACCTTGTGTTGAACCGCCGACGGGCACGGCGAATCGCGCGCGGGTCGGCCTGAATGCCAATGGGGCAAATCGGCCCCAAAATGTTTCGGTTGTGGATCGTTGAACCGACACAGGGCCCGCGGGCGGTTTGCGGCAACCGAGTGGCGAAAGGGCCAATTGGTGCGCGCAAGCAAATGCGGCGAGCAGGTCGGGAGCGAAGAAGAGAGCCTTAGCCGAGTCTCAACCCAGAGTGCGGGTTGAATGAACGCAGGAGCCCTTTGACGAAGGGAAAGGCTCTCAGTTGGCGTTCACTAGCAAAGACCCTTTGCAAATTCAGATATCCGGTCCGCGCACGGCGGCGCAGCGGTACGATCACGAATCTAACGCGGGGAAAACCGCGTGTCAAGCAACGAACTCAAGTTTTTCAGAATTAACTAGAGGTGCCAGAACTCCGCGTGGGAATTCCTCGGGTTTTTCGAGGCAATTGTGCAAGTTCCACCGGCCGGAGTGTCGAAGAATCGAATGCAATACGTGGAGGATGCTCCACGGCTTGCTGGCACATGGATGCTTGCAATGCCGGAGGCGTCCTTTTGCAATCTGGCCTCCCGGCCGTCTCGGCCCAAGTACTCTGATTTTTAGAGGACTTTAGTTATTGGAGTAAATGCGGACTCGGCGGGTTCCAAATGATTGACTTCAACAGCCTGGACGGCGTCGTTCACGGACCCATGCGGTTGGGAATCCTCACAACGTTGCTGGCGCGGGGCGATCAGGATTTCTCAACGCTCAAGGATTTGCTGGCCGCCAC
>JANNQN010000414.1:0-6567 GCA_031400775.1 Planctomycetia bacterium
CTAGTAGTGATTCTGCAGCGGCGTCGGTAACACGGCGGTCGGGCCAACGGCGGTCGGCGGCAAGGGACCGATCGGCTGGGCCAGATCCATGTCGGGATAGCCATCCTTGACGGGCTTGGTGAACAGCTCGCGCGGATCGGCCGTCAGTTGGTTGATATGCAAGTCGGGCATGTCGACCGTCAACTCAAACTTGGCCGGCGGCCACTGAATCTCGACGTGTCGCGGCAGCGTGGCCTCGCTGGCCGGATCGCGAATGTGCTTGCTGAGCACGGCCGACGCCAAGCGCACACCTTGCGCATCATATAGATGCTCCTCCAACACGACGCCGCGGCTGGCATCGATGATCGTGATGCGCGAGCCGCCCTTGCCCGGAGCGGTGCTCTTGCTGCGAACTTCCACCCGGCCGTTGCCCACCGGAAAGGGCCCTTCGATGTGATCGGCCGGATTCAACGTCACGAGGCCAAACGCCTCGACTAGCCATTCGGGCTCAACCGGAACGATCTGCCGCGCGGCACTGGCGGAGAACTGATCGTGGCGACAGAAATAGAGGGCCGGCGGCTGGGCTCGCTTGACCCAGAACCAAAGCAACTCGTTGTTGCTGCCCAGGTCGAACTCGGGTCCGATGAACGTCCGCGCGACCAGCCGAAACGATCGCGGCCGTTGCAGCGCGATATCGGCATTCAAGGCCGGAACGCCCGGCGTCGTGATCGTGGCTCGCGAGGCCGACAACGATTGCACGCGGGCGCTATTGTTATTGACGACGTCGATGACCTGCGAGAGCGGCGCTCCGGTCGGCAGGGCGCGCGGAATCGGCTGGGTGTATTGCTGGAGCACTTGGGGGCAACTAGCGCCGCTGGCCGACACCAGGCTCAACAGAATCGCCAACAACCAGCCCGAACGGCGCACGGCGAGCGCGCGTTTTCCTTCAGTCGGTTGAGGTCGGTCGAGCGTCATGGCATCCTTGCAGTAGTTACGCGGCGCCGGCAAATAAAAGTCGGGCCAACTCCTCCTGAATTTCGGCAGCCCTTTCGTCGCCGGGAGTGTGAGTCGTCACGCGATACGTCGCCTCGCGGCGCGGACAATATAAAACCGATACTTCGCCCGATTGCGGATCCTGCTCGGTGTGCTCCAATCGCAAGACCCGGCGGCGCACCAACAGCAGCGACAGTACATAGCGCATGTCCTGCTTGTCGGGCTGCGACTCCAAACTCTCGAGCAATTCGAGCATGACGTCGTTGGGGGCCCAGTGCAGTCGCCTGGCATCGCGCGCCGGCATGTGCGATTTCCACCAACCCAACACACCCTCCGGCGGCCCGCTCCACGACTCCGCGCCATAGTCGTGTCGCACGACGTTGGCGCCCTCGGGCGTCAGCGTCGAGTAGAACGTCTCTCCCGGCTGCAACTCGCGGCCGGTGACGGCACAGTGACGCGTGCAGCGTTGGATCTCGTAGTCGATCATGGCGTTTCGCGCGAGAGCGCGCACCCTTCTCGCGGGAGCATGGCGGCGGAATAGTACGCAAAAGGCGGGTTTGGCTCAAGACAGGGGTTTGTCCCCCAGCAGCCAGGATGCCAGGAGCAGCGAAGTTCGCCGTAACTCCTTGTGAGTTGGGCGGAATTAGCGTTTCCGCGCCAGGCCGAGCAGCCCCGCTGCCCTGCGGGCGCCGCTGGCATGCCCAGGGCCGGTTTTTCGGCGAACCTTCCAGCTTGACCGTCCTTCTTTGCTTATGTAAAGTCAGGACTTATGCTGTAAAGTAGGCAGGTCGAGCGAAAGCCTATGTGCTTTCATCCGCCTGACAGCGACTGGAAAGTGTGACCATGGCCCCCACGAATCGACTGCGGTTGTTGCTTTTGGCGCTCAACGAGCGCAAACCGTAGGGGTTCGTTTTCGATTTGTCCGTAAAAATCAGCGAACCCCAAGGCCTCGGCACTTGGGGTTTTTTGTTGGCGAGAAGCCGTTTTCGAGGAGCATGCAGGCGATGTTTTACGAGTCCCTAGATTGGCGCGCGGCGCCGGGTTCGACAAGGGCGCGGTTGGCGTTGCCCGGGCCGACCTCGGGTCGGCCATTCCACGGGCGCGCGCGTCGACGGATCTCGTAAACTCCAACCGAAAGCAACACTCTCATGTCCAAGAAACTGATTCGCATTTTTGACACGACGCTTCGCGACGGCGAGCAATCGCCCGGCGCGAGCATGAACCTGGTCGAGAAGATGGAAATCGCGCAGGCGCTGGTCGACCTGGGCGTCGACATCATCGAGGCCGGATTTCCCATCGCTTCGCCGGGTGACTTCGAAGCGGTCCGCGAAATCGCCCGTTCGGTCCGCGGGTCCGTGATCTGCGGCCTGGCTCGCTGTAACGACGAAGACATCGACCGCGCGTGGGAAGCGCTGCGCGAAAGCGAGGCGCCACGGATCCATGTCTTTCTGGCGACCAGCGCCATCCATCGCGAGTTCAAGCTCAAGATGGACAAGCGCGAGATCATCGATCGGGCCGTCCACGGAGTCCGCCGCGCCGCCGGCTATTGCAGCGACATCGAGTTCTCGCCCGAGGATGCCTCGCGCACCGAGCTCGACTTTCTCTGCCAGGTGATCGAGGCCGCGATCGACGCCGGCGCCACAACGGTCAATATTCCCGACACCGTCGGCTACGCGACGCCCGAGCACATGGGCTCGGTCATTCGCACGCTCTGCCAGCGGGTTCCCAACATCGGCAAGGCCGTGGTCAGCATGCACTGTCACGACGACCTGGGGCTGGCCGTGGCCAATAGCCTGGCCGGAGTGGAAAACGGCGCCGGACAGATCGAGTGTACGATCAACGGCATCGGCGAGCGGGCTGGCAACTGCTCGCTGGAAGAAGTGGTGATGGCTCTGCGCACGCGAGGCGACTATTATCAGGCCGACACGCGGATCAACAGCCAGCGGCTGGTGCCCGTCAGCCGGCTGGTGGCCAACATCACGGGACTGCAAGTTCCTCGCAATAAAGCAATCGTCGGCCGCAACGCGTTTGCCCACGAAGCCGGCATTCACCAGGACGGCATGCTCAAGGAACGCACGACGTACGAGATCATGCGTCCCGAGGACGTGGGCTTCGCCAAGACCGACCTGGTGCTGGGCAAGCACAGCGGCCGCGCGGCCTTGGCCGATCGCGCCAAAGCGCTCGGTTATCAGCTTTCGGGCGCGCAGCTGCAAACCGTTTTCGAAGCCTTCAAAGCGCTGGCCGATAAGAAAAAAGAAATCTACGACGGTGACATTGCCGCCTTGATCGATCAGCGGCTGCACGACTTCGCCGATTCCTGGTCGATGGTCTCGTATCGCGTGACGGCCTCAACCGGGGAGACGCCCTCGGTGACCCTCACGCTGCGACACGCCGAGCAGGAAGTGACCGAAACGGTGTCGGCGGGCGACGGTCCGGTGGATGCGATGTTTCTGGCGATCGAGCGCATCACGGGCGTGACCACCGTCTGCAAGGACTTTCGCGTCCAGGCCGTGACTCTGGGCAAAGATGCCCAGGCCGAGGTGAATGTGGAGCTCGAGCACGGCGGCAGATTACACCGCGGACGCGGCGTCTCGACCGACAGCCTCGAGGCCAGCGCCAAAGCGTTCCTCAACGCGATCAATCGTATCGCGGCCAATCACGGGGCGCCGGTCGAACCTGCACAGGCAGCGCCATGAGTAGTGGTCAGTGGTCAGTCATTCGACCCCGAGGCTTCGGCGCGAGCGCTCAGCCGAGCGGCTCTCGACGGGTGGCTAGTAGGGACGATCGTTCGCTCACGCCACGAACGCCAGCCAGTAAAAGATCCAGCCCGTCACGGCCGTGCATAGCAAGTCGATGGCTGCCAGCCCGGCGTAGCGGCGATGCCACGCGCTGTGCGGCGACGGCGCTGGTGGCTGCGGAAAGGCGCGTAGCGCGCGAATGATGACGGCCGCCCACAGAATGGACGTGGTGATGGCAAAGCACAGGTGCACGCCCAGCGCCACGAAGACCCAATCCGTGCCGCCCTCGTTGCCGCTATAGGGCGACGGCGCCGCACGATCGCGCCAGCCGTTGATCCGCATGTCGATCTCGAACAGCAGTACCGTGACCAACAGCACGACGCCCAGCGTCAATTGCACCCGCTTGTGGAGCGCGTACTTTTGCCGGTACTTGACGAGATAGATGCTCCAGCCCAGCACAGGCAGCAAGAGCGCCATCGCCAGCGTCACCACGTCCAGCATGAACGAGGCTCGCGTGCCCAAAAAACCGTCGATGCCCTGCATGCTCGCTCCGAAAACCTGGCGCCGCTTTGAGGTGAGCAAATTCTAACCGAGAAGCCTCCGCACGTAACCCCGGCGGCGGAATTGCCGCGTGCTTGCGTGCCCTCTGTCAGTCGGATGGCTTTCCAATTAGGCTTATGCACATGAGCCTGCGGGCCCTTTGTCGTCCGACTGAATTTCTCTATGTCCCTCGCGCGGAGTTTCCTTTCATGCGCCTGAACGTATTCGCGATCCTGGGCCTATTTATTTCGCTCGCGCCGGCGTCTGCGCCAGCCGCCGAAGTGCTCGAGGCCGGTTTCGGCGTCGTCGACGTCACGCCGGAACTCAAGCCCGATCGGCCCATCTGGCTGGCAGGCAAGGAAATGAACCGCGCCGCCACAGGGGTTCACGACCCGCTCTTCGCCCGAGCCGTCGTACTGCGAAACGCCGGGCGGAAGATCGCGCTAGTCTCGGTCGACTCGATCGGCCTGCCCTACCCCTCGGTGATGCGAGCGCGGGCCGAGCTCAAAGATTTCGACTACGTGCTCGTGGCCAGCACTCATTCGCACGATAGCCCGGACGTGATCGGAATCTGGGGGCCGTCGCCGGGTGTATCGGGCGTCGTGCCTGAGTACGTGAAATTCGTCGAGCAGAAAATCGTCGAGGCGGTACACAAGGCTGATGAGGCGGCAGCGCCTGTGCTAGCCGAATATGCCACGGCTGAGGACGAGAGCCTGTTGGGCGATTTTCGCCTGCCCGAGGTCTATGACGGCGTGTTGCGGCTGCTGCGATTCAGCCGCGTGTCCGACGGCAAGACGCTAGGACTGGTCGTGCAATGGAACAGCCACGGCGTGGAACCGGCGAAGAACGCACTGGTGTCGCACGATTACATGGGCGCGACGGTCGACTCGCTGGAAAAACGGCACGCATGCCGCGTTGTGTTTTTTCAAGGTGCGATCGGCGGCCTGATGGGGACACCGAAGCAGCTTGTCGACGACGCCAAGGCGGGTCGCATTCCCAGCGACAGCTTTGGCTTTATCGATGCCTGCGGCGTGGCGATCGCCGACCTGGCCGATCGGGCCCTCAAGGACGCGCAGCCGATCAAGCTGACGCCGCTGGTCGTCTCGGCCCGTCCGATCATGATTCCGCTCGCCAACGAAGGCTACCGCGCCGCCACGGCCGCCGGAGTGCTCACTCGGCCCGTGTTTGCCTGGAAGGGTACTCGCGAGCAGCGTGGCGAGCAAATCGCCCCAGGCAAGACCGACGGCGAGCAGGCCATGGAAACCGAGGTCGCATACCTGCGCCTGGGCGAGTTGCACGTGGCCGCGATCCCCGGCGAGCTGTATCCCGAGCTGGTCTACGGCAAGTTCCAGGAGCCGGCCGATCCGGGCGCCGATTTCCGCGACGCTGCGCTGGAAACACCGGTCGCCAAGATTCTGCCGGGGCCCAAGATCATGGTGCTGGGACTGGCCAACGACGAAGTCGGCTACATCCTGCCCAAGCGACAATGGGACGTCGCGACCCCGTTTGCCTACGGACGCACCAGTTCGCAATACGGCGAGAAGAATAGCGTGGGTCCGGAAACCGCGCGGATGCTGATGGAGGCTCTGGCCGATCGGGTTTCGGATGCGCCGAAGTAGCAAATTTCGCACGTGGCGCTCCCGCAATCGGGGCTTTTCGCCGTATTTCATGGTGGATTTTTTGCCGGCCCGCCAGCCAAGATTGAGCTATGTTTGCTCTAGAGGGACACAATCACGCCGGCTGTGTCGTGCGGACCGCGAAGTAGCAAGGGTCCGAATCGCCGGTCATGTCCGTTTTTGCCTCTCGCTCTCAACAAAACTTATCGAACTAAGTTTTTGATAGTCAGTGGATTCCGAAGTCCGGTAAGCCAAATCCCGCATGTCGAGGCCTATCCCAAGCAGGGACTCCATTGTCGCAGCACGCGTCGCGGCTGGCGATCGACGCCCACGCCGCGGAAGTGCAACACTTAGAGCAAGAGGGTATTGGAATGGAACAACTGCTGGACACGCCGCGCTCGGGAATGGCGATCCACGAACTGATTCTCGAAGCGCACCAGGACAACCTGCGCGACCGGCGAGCGGCCGCGCGCTATCCGTTCTTTCGCCGGCTGGCGATTCGCGGCGAGGACGCCTCGGTCGTGATCTTTAGCCGCGAGATTTCCACGGTCGGCGTGGGCCTGTTTCACAACGTGGAGCTGACGCCCGGCGAGGTGGAGCTGGTGATTCCCAGCAAGCGCGGCTATTCGATTCGCGTGCGAACGCGAATCGTGTGGTGCATGCCGTGCGGCGAGGGCTGGTTCATCAGCGGCGGTCAGTTT
>JANNQN010000415.1:0-12026 GCA_031400775.1 Planctomycetia bacterium
TGCAGAGCAAAGGGCGCGATCTCTACCGCCGCGGCATGTACGTCTATTGGAAGCGTTCGATCCCTTATCCGCCGCTGGTGACTTTCGACGCGCCCAACCGCGAGGTGTGTACCGATATCCGGCCGCGAACCAACACGCCGCTGCAGGCGCTGGTGCTGATGAACGACCCGGCCTATATCGAGGCGGCTCGCGTGCTGGCCCAGCGGATCTTGAAGGAAGGGGGCGCCGATGTTCCCGCCCGAATCGCGTTTGCCTTCCGACTATGCACGGCCCGGCCGCCGAGCGACGCCGAAGCCACGATCTTGCGACAGGTCTTCGATCACAACCTGGCACGATTTCGCCAGCAGCCGGCATTTGCCGCCAAGCTGATCAGCATCGGCGAGTCTCCGCGGGCCGCCGAAATGGACCCGGCCGAACTGGCCGCCTGGACCGCGGTGGGCAACGTGCTGTTGAATCTGGACGAGACGATCACCAAGGGCTAGCAGCCTGTCGATCGATTCACCAGGTTGCGAAATCGCGCGGATGTGATGCCAAAACAGCTACCCAGCGCGTCGATTTGCGCGCCATGCGGAACATTGCTCGGAACTGGGCGAGGCTGAATAATGCTTCGCGTCAGTCCTTCAACAGCCCGTTAGGCCAGCCCATCGCCGGTCTCAAGGATGCGCGAGATTGACGCGAGATTCCGTGAGACAGCCGATGGTTTTCGGCCGACACTTGAATCGTCGAGGGTAAACCCGACGCCGCTTCCGGCCCAGTTTTTTGCGGTCGAGTGAATGAGTTGTCGGCGCATGCCAGGAAAGTGGTGAACGATGCGCAGATTGCAGCTTCGTTGAACAGTCATGGGGTAGGCAGTACGAATCCCCAAGTTGGAAGCGAGCTACCATCGTTGCCTTTGGACACGATAAATGGGCCGATTGCAGCCCAGTGCATGGTCCGCAATGCCCCATGTTATCGCGGTCCGGGTAGTTTGCCTATAATGCGTACACTGAGTCTATGAGCAACAAGCGAGGGTCTCGGAACCCTTGCGGCCGGATAAGCCGATTTTTCAAGCGTGTTCCTTGCCGATTGTGACGATTCCAGTGAGTGTGCTGACATTACTTGTTTCAAAGAGTCATTCGGCAATCGCGGCCCCCCCGAGGTGCTTCGGGTGAATGAGTCCGAACCAGGCGCAATACCTACGATCTCCGCGGCGCCAGCCGATTCGGCGGTGCAAGTCGCGATTTACGCCTTGCAGTCCGCCGCCACCGCGGCAGGAGTTGAATTCGATACGCGACTGGTTCGCGAAGCCCTGGCGCGCGCAATGCTTGCCCACCCAGGTGACTGGGCTAGCACGTGGCACATGCGATTCAAGGATGTCGCGGTCGAGATGCAGTTGCATTGCTATTCCAGCAGGCAATCCATTCGTGGAGTTCTCAATCTGCCTCGTCCGCTGGCTCCGGTCGTCGTCTACTCGCAGGCGGACGGTGCGTCAGACGGCTGGTTTGTGCTCACTGACCGACGGCTGCGGAAAGTGCTGGTTGAGTCAGAGCCCGGCCGACGGCATTGGATGACGCCGCGGAGGCTGATCCGTGAAATGAAAATCGGGGACGAAGTCACTCCTGTCGCATTCGTCGCGCTTCAGGCGGCCGCCCCTTGCACGCCCGCCACTCGGCACAAAGGGCGCGGGAATCATTCGGGGCACGACATCTCCCCTTTGCAGCGGCTGATGCGGCTGTTGCGGCTCGATTCTCGCGATATTTGGGTTGTCGCGATTTTCGCGGTCGGCGTCGGTATCCTCAGTTTGGCGACACCGATTACTGTGGAGCTGCTGGTCAATACGATCGCGTTCGGCAGCTTGGTGCAGCCTGTGATTATTTTGTCTCTCGTGCTGTTCGTATGCCTGGGATTCATGGTTGCCATGCAATTGATCCAAACATACGTGGTCGAGATTCTTCAGCGACGCTTATTCGTGCGCTGCTTGGCTGATCTGGCCTATCGCTTGCCACGCGTCCATCCTTCGGCCTACGACGGACGCTACGGACCTGAATTGGTCAATCGATTCCTGGATGTTGCGATCTTCCAAAAGGCGCTGGCTTCGTTGCTGTTGGACGGTGTATTCATCGTCTTGCAGGCAGGTCTTGGCATGCTCGTGCTTGCGTCCTACCATCCCTATCTGCTCGGATACAACGTCGTGATGGTGGCGACGATCTTGGCGATCATCTTTATCTTGGGACGCGGAGCAGTGACCACGGCAATAAACGAATCGGCTGCCAAATACGACGCGGTCGCCTGGCTGGAAGAGCTGGCGCGACAGCCCATATCCATCAAAATGGCTGGCGGGCCGGAACTTGCGATGCTGGGGGCAGATCACTTCGCAAAGGAATATTTGTCCAACCGCGGTGACCATTTTCGAATTCTAATGCGGCAGATCATCGCGTCATTCGGCTTGCAAGTGTTATCCAGCACAGTCTTGCTCGGTCTCGGGGGGTGGCTCGTGATTCAGCGAGAGCTAACGCTTGGCCAGCTGGTCGCCGCCGAGCTGATCGTCGGCAATATCTCTCGATCTTTCGCTAAAGTCGGTAAGCACTTCGAGTCGTACTACGATTTGCTAGCATCGACCACCAAACTTGGGCACCTGTTCGATTTACCGCTCGAACGCCAAACCGGCGAGCCCCTTCCCAGTCCCGGCGGCGCCATCGCGGTCAAACTATCGGAGCTCGAATTCGCATTTCCCAACGGTCGTGATCTGTTCGGCGGCTTGAGCGCCGAAATCGCTGCGCACGATCGCGTGGCGGTCGTGGGCGCTTCTGGAAGCGGCAAGAGCACGTTGTTGGAGCTGATCTTTGGCCTCAGGGCGCCGTCACGCGGATGCGTGCGATTGGATGGCATCGATCTGCGCCAACTGAATCTCATCGGATTGCGCTCTCAGATCGCACTGGTACGCGAATCCGACTTGTTGGCGGCATCCATACTCGAAAATGTTCGCTGGGGTAGGAGCGACTTGACGATTGCCGAAGTGAACAGTGCGTTGGCGGCGGTCGGCG
This sequence comes from Planctomycetia bacterium, assembly GCA_031400775.1. Classification (GTDB taxonomy): domain Bacteria; phylum Planctomycetota; class Planctomycetia; order Pirellulales; family PALSA-1355; genus PALSA-1355. Next base: position 3,024 of record JANNQN010000415.1, read on the forward strand.
TACTTGACGATATGTTGCGCATGCCGTCCGGGCTCGAGACTCAGATTGCTCCTGATGGCTGTCCGCTCTCTGCCGGCCAGTCGCGTGCTCTGGCGATCGCAAGAGCAATCGCAGGTAAGCCGCGCCTGCTCCTCTTGGATGGCGCACTCGACGAGATGGAGGAGGAGCTTCTCGAACGTATCACCGCTACTGTCTTTGACCCTCGGGCGTCATGGACACTGCTCATAGTCACAAACCGCACCGAGATCCGGCGAAGCTGCCAAAGACTTTTGCAACTTCCAGGGATGGCCGCTGGCGAACCTGCCCCCACCGGATTGGCCAAATGATCACGATGAATGATGCGCTGAGAATGAAGGATGGCATGTCGGTCGACCTGCCGGCGCTGCGCCTCGTGCAATCTCCGCGGGGACCGCGACGGTTGGCTCGTCTACTGTTGATCGCCTTTGTGGTAGCTGCGCTGGGAGTAATGCTTCTTCCTTGGCAGCAGACCGCGTCTGGGACCGGACAGGTGACGGCATATTCACCGTTGGAGCGTCCCCAGGCAATCCCCGCGCCCATCACGGGTCGAGTCGTGGATTGGTTCGGTCACCGCGAGGGCTCGCGCGTGCGAAAAGGCGAGCCGATCGTTCAAATTCAAGATAACGATCCCCAGTATTTGGCGCGGTTGGAGCAAGGTGTCGAGCAGGCCAATCTGAAAGTCGCCGCCGCGAAGGCGAAAGTCTCCGAATACGATTTTCACATCGATCAACTTGAATCCTACCGAGACTTCACGGTCGCTGCCGCTGAAAGCGTGCTTGAAGGCGCGCGGCAGAAGGTCAAGTCCGCTCAACAGGGGTTGGAATCCGCGCAGGCCGAATTGATTGCCGCAGATCTCGATTATGGGCGCAAGAAACCGCTAGCCGACGAAGGCTACGAGTCGGAACGCGCTCTGGACATAGCAACTCGCGAGCTTACGGTCGCAAAAACAGATGTCGCTAGGTACACGGCGGACTTGGAATCGGCCAAGGCAGACGTGTCTGCCAAGGATTCAACGCGGGATAGCTACCGTTCGGACGGGGACGCGAAAATGGCCAAGGCACGGGCAGAACGTGAAGAGGCCTTGGGCGAGATTGCGCTCGCGCAGAAGGAACTCTTAAACGCGCAACGCGATCTCGCCAGGCAGTCGACCCAGGAAGTAACCTCGCCGGTGGATGGCACGATTCTCCGCCTGCAAGCAGCCTCGGCCGGCGACCAGGTTAAGGCCGGAGACCCCCTATTCGTCATCGTTCCTGACGCATTTAAGCGAGCGGTCGAGGTGTGGGTCGACGGTAACGACGCGACCCTCATCGAACCAGGCCGAAAAGTGCGGTTGGTTTTCGAAGGATTTCCCGGCGTGCAGTTTGTTGGTTGGCCGTCGGTGGCCGTCGGCACGTTTGGGGGAGTCGTCGATTTGGTAGACGCGAGTGACAACGGGCAAGGTTCATTTCGCATCCTGATCTTGCCCGACGAATCCGAAGATGCCTGGCCCGGCGACCCGTACCTGCGACAGGGCGTCAAAGTGAATGGATGGGTCTTGTTGAATCGCGTGCCGCTTTGGTTCGAGATCTGGCGTAAACTCAACGGCTTTCCGCCGACGGTGGCGAATTCGGCGCCGGGGCCCAAGATCGACAAGGAAGTCAAGAAACTCAAGAAGTGAGCGGGCGAGTCTCCCAGCGGTCGGCTCGCAGCGGCAAGACGCCTTCCGCTTAGGGGCGAATCACGGACGAGAACGATTGTGACAGCACGTCAATTGCCAATCATCGCGAGCCTTTGTCTCGCTCTGTTCGACGCGGGATACGCCTGGGCCGAGTCGCCATCGTTGCCGGCTGCGCCGATGCGGGGTCCGATTCGCGCCGCGTCGGCCCACGGCGCGGCGTCGCCATCCACTCCGACCGGCGCCACCTTGCAAGCAGCGAACCTCTCGAATGCGCCGCCCGCAGTCCCGGCCGGCGCCGCAAGCGTACGACTCCCTCGTCTTCCGCCCCCGGAGGATCAGCCGTTTACGGCCTCGCAGGCTTATGCTCGGCCGCAATCCAATATGAAGCAAGAGTTGCCGACACCGCCGGGTGTTTCATCGCCCAACCAGCGACCGGAGGCGGTACCTCTGCCATCGCCACAACTGGGTCTGGAGACCGTACTGCGGTCGGTCGAACAGGACTATCCTCTGCTGGCGGCAGTCTTCCAGGAGCGAGGAATAGCGGCCGGCGAATTGCTGGCCGCCGAGGGGCCATTCGACACCAGATTGGTCGGTTCCGGCAAGAATGTACCCCTGGGATTCTATCAATACTCGATCGCCGATATGTACCTGGAGCGGGCAAACCGGAATGGCGGTCGTTCGTTCGCCGGTTACCGGATTGGAACAGGGCCAACATTTCCGATTTGGTTTGGCGAGCTTGAAACCAACACGGGTGGTGAATTCCGGGCCGGCTACACTCAGTCGTTACTGCAGGGCTTGGCCATCGATAAGCGGCGAGCTGATTTCCTGAAAGCGCAAATCGCCCGCGCGACCGCTGAGCCAGTTATACTGGGTCAACGGGTCGAATTCCTACGAGCGGCGGCCGTCGCCTATTGGGAGTGGTTAGGTACTGGTCGCAAGTACGTAATCGCGCAGCAAGTGCTCAACGAAGCATTGGAGCGAGACAAGATTCTCGCCGAACGCGCGCGAGTCGGCGCCGCAGCACCGATCGAACGCACGGACAACCAACGAATCGTCGTGGATCGCCAGGCAAAGCTAATCGCGGCTGGTCGAAAGTTTCAAGAGTCGGCGATCAAGCTATCGCTGTTCTATCGAGATTCGGTCGGGCTACCGCTCCTGCCCGATCCGAAACAGTTGCCACATACCTTTCCTGCCCCACGAATCCCAACCCCCGGGTTACTCGGGCGAGACGTGCAAGTGGCCTACCGATGGCGCCCCGAACTGCGCGAGCTAGCGCTCAAACGTCAGTCCGTCGATGTAGACCTGAATTTCGCTCGAAATCAAAGACTTCCGCAAATTGACGGATTCCTCACGGCGGCAAAGGATGTTGGCACGGAAACGCCTCCCATTGACAAGACTCCGTTTCAGCTTGAAGCCGGGGTCGCGGGATCGGTTCCGCTGCAGCGCAGCGCCGCCAGGGGAAACATGCGAGCTGCTCAGGGGGCGTTGGCTCAAGTCAACGCTCGGCTGAGGTGGTATGAAGATAAAATCACCGCCGAGGTTCAAGATGCCGTATCCGCGCTGGTCGCCGCCCACGATCAGTTGCGACCAAGACGCGAAGCTGTGCAACTTACGTACAGAATGGAAGTTGCCGAGCGACGAAAATACGATTTAGGAGATTCGAACTTGTTTGTCCTCAACCTGCGTGAATTGGACACTCGCGACGCAGCGAGCCTGGAAGTGGACGCGATCGTCGCCTACTACGTAGCCACTGCCCTCTACCATGCGGCACTGGGGCTCGATGGGCTTCGAATCGCAGAAATCCAGTTGAGCCCGAACTAGCCGTCCAATCAGCCTCGAATGGCATGATTCGAGCGATGTTCACGTAAGTGACACAGGTTAACCATGGTGTTCGAAGTGGACCGAACATCCCAGAAGCCGCTAGCATTCAAGCTCGCTTGGAAGCGCTCTAGCGGTTCGCAATTTGCGGTTTATCCGTCAGGGCACGGTTGGTGAAAATTCTCGGATTGGGGTCAGGTCAGCAGCGTCCGTCGTCCGAATAACGAATACAGGCAGGTCGAATATCCCGCTCGACCCAAGCTACCTCGACCTGCCGAACATCCCATCACCTTTGGCCTTGAGACCTGGGCAACTCGACGCGCACTCCGCACGCGCGCACGGTGCCGGCTTCGGCCAACTTGCAATTCACAAGGACCATGCTCATGCGAGTCTCCCTTGCACGTACTGTCGTGACCTGTACGGTCTTGAGTTTTGTCGTGGGCTGCACCATGCCCTCGGTTAGCGCTCCCTGGAAGAAGCTGAGCTTCCGCGGCAAAAAGTCGGCGGATTCGTCGAGCTCGGCCGTCGCGACGGCTCCGACGGCGCCGGCTTTTAATTCGGCGACTGCCGCCGCGCCCCAGGTCTCGATGGGCGCCGTGCAGACATCGGGCAACATGCCGGTTTATCCGGGCACGACGTATCCGGTGACGCCGTATCCGGCGAGCGCCACGCCGTCGTCCGTGGCTAGCACCGCCCCGGCTTATCCGGCCTACTCCGCTTACCCGGCGGACCCCGCCGCAGGCCAATATAACCCGGCGGTCGGCCAGCCGGCCAATCCCTACGTAGCGGCCAATCCTGCGGCTCCCTATACGCCGCCGCAGAATGCCCCCTACGACCCGGCGGCGACTCCGGTCGCTCCGTACAACGCCGCACCGACGGGCAGCTACACCCGCTAAGCGATTGCGTCCAGCGCGTGAGCGGCAGCCCAACAAGAACGTTCGAACCGAGTGCTTGCATTTTTCTGCTGGCGCCTCGCGCGTGTGACGCGCGAGGCGATTGAGCATGCATGGCGTTGACTGCCGACGGGCGCGGTGTCTATAGTCTGCCGCCCCCGTCCGTTCAGCAGGAGACGCGCTTTTGCAATCTCCCCTCCGCGGTAGCATCGCGAACGCCATTTGCGCGGTGATAGGACTGTGCCTCTTGGCAGTCTCGGCGCCCGGCTGCGCGGCGTACAAGGCCACGCAACAGCCCGGCAAGAAGAATCTCGGCGTACTTGCGCCGGGCACTCCCCGATCGCACGTCATCGCCGAGCTCGGAGCGCCGTTGTGGAGCGAGGAGCGGGACGGCGCGCGAGTCGACTTGTTCTCGTTCAAGCAGGGCTACCGCAAGACGACCAAGGCGGGCCGCGCCTTGGTCCACGGAGCCGCCGACGTCGCCACCGGCGGCTTGTGGGAAGTCGTGGGCATTCCGGCGGAAACGCTCGCCGACGGCTCCGATGTCAAAGTCGAAGTCACGTACGACGACCGCCGCGCGGTGAAGACCGTCGATTGCATCGAAGGCCAGAAGATTCTCACGCCCCGCCGCCTCTTTGCCCGCAAGAAGAGAGCCGCCGAACCGCCGGCCGACGAGATTCCTCTGACGGCCTCCGCGAAGCCCTAGTGGACCCGGTGCGCGCGCGGGTACCATGACGGGGTATGCAACGCACGCCTCCGGCCCAATTTGACGCCGATTCGCCGCACAATGCGGCCGAAAGCGCCATGCTGCTTTCGTTCGACGGCGTCACCAAATTCTATGGACCCGTCATCGGGGTGAACGACATTAGCTGCCGAGTCGGTCCCGGCATCACCGGGTTGCTGGGGGCCAACGGCGCCGGCAAGTCGACCCTGATCAAGCTGGCCAGCGGCCAACTGCGACCGAGTCAGGGGCGGGTGCGGATCGCCTCGCACGACGCCTGGAGCACCGCCGCCAAGCACCACCTGGGCTATAGCCCCGACCTAAATAGCTTCTACGAGGAGATGACCGGCCGCGAGTTCGTGTACACGATGGCCCGCTTGAACGGATTCTCGCGCAAAGAGGCTCACAGCCGCACGGGCTACGTGCTGGAAGAGGTGGGCATGGCCGATCGGGCCGGCCGGCGACTGGCCGGGTGCAGCCACGGTATGCGGCAGCGCATCAAGCTGGCCCAGGCCCTGGTTCACGATCCTTGGCTGTTGTTGCTGGATGAACCGCTCGCGGGCATCGACCCCGGCGGACGGCGCGAAATCAACGACCTGCTGTTCCGGCTGGCCGCGCAAGGAAAAACAATTCTGGTGTCGAGCCACATCCTGGTCGAGATCGAGCAGCTTGCCAGCTCGATCGTGATGATGTCGCGCGGCAGGATCGTGGCCTCGGGCACATTGGCCGATGTCCGGAATCTGATGCAATTCCGCCCGTTGGTCGTCGAGATCGTGGCCGAACCGGCGCGCCGGCTGGCGGCCCTGCTGGCCGAATATCCCGACGTGCAAGGCATTGAGCTGCGCGACAACTCGCTGATCGTGCGAACGCGCAACCCGCTGTGGTTTTTCGGGCAAGTGGCCGAGCTGGTGTGTGGGCACGGTATCAAGGTCGAACGGATGCAAACCCTCGACGCCGGCGCCGACGCGGTCTTCGATTATTTGCAGCAGGGGCGGCCATGAACTTGTTCCGCGCTTGGACCACGCTCGCGTGGCTCACGTTCCGCCGCTTGCTGTGGTCGTCCAACACGGCGATGGTTCTATTGCCGCTGGCCGGCTGCACGCTGTTCGTGCTGCGTCGGCATTACAACCGTCCTTACGCGAGCCCGCGCGAGTTTAAGGATTTCAGCGAGTTCATCATCCTCGTGTTCGCTTCGTTCGTGGTGCCGATCTGCGCGCTGGCGTTTGGCACCGCCAGTATCGGCGGCGACCGCGAAGATCGCACGCTAGTGTTTCTACTGGTGCGGCCGATCCCGCGAGCGCTCATTCTGTTGGCCAAGTTCACGGCCACGCTGCCGCTCGTGCTGGGGCTGGTCGTGGGCAGCTATTGGCTCGATTGCCGATTGGCCGGCGAGGTTGGCCAGGTGGCATTCGAGTTGTATCTGCCGGCGCTGGTGTACATGACGCTGGCCTATGTGAGTTTGTTCCACCTGTTCGCCGTGGCGTTTCGCCATTCGACGATCATCGCCTTGATCTACGCGCTGTTCATGGAGTTGTTGTTGGGCAACATGCCCGGCATCGCCAAGCGCGTGGCAGTGAACTATTACGGGCGCTCGTTAATGTTCGCTGCCGGGGCGAAGGAGGGATTGCCGGCGCCCGCCCCGCAATGGTTCGAGCCGCTATCGGTCGAGACCGCCACTTGGGCCCTGGCCGGCATCGCCGTGGGATCGCTGGTGCTGGCCGCGATTGTTTTCTCGCGACGCGAGTATCGCGATCTGACCTAGTTGGCGGACTACAAAGACAGGTGAACCACGGAGAGCACCAAGAACACAAAGAAATAATTTCTGAATTTGTCTTTGTGCTCTCCGTGTCGTTGTGGTGGCTCCTCGTCTGTGTGCATCTCGGATTACTCCACCACGTCGACGGCCCGCACGCGGTGGACCAAAGCCGCCAACGACACGGCGCACACCGAAGCCAGAATCGCCAGCGCCCACCAGGCCAGCTCGGCATCGACCTCGCGACGGAACGAGCCGAAGCAGAGTTGCCCGACCAGCCGCATGTCGCGCCACGGATCGAGCAATCGCCACATCTCCTCGTGCGTCTCTTTATAGATGTAGTCGCCTAGCCGGCCGAGGAGCAAGAACAGTGTGGCCCAGGTGATCGTGATCGGCACGATGCGCTGCAAGTAGGCCGATATGGTCACCAGCAGAATGCTGTTGACGACGCAGATCACGAGTCCGAAGGCCAGCACCGACACCACGATTCGCCAATTGTCGATCCAGTAGGCGGTCGACGAAGTGAACAGTCCGTACTCGAAGAACAACAGCAACGCCGGCACGATCGTGAGGATTGAGACAATCGCGCTGACGGCCAGCAGCTTGCCGACGATGTAGTGGCGCTTGTCGATCCGCCGCGACAGGTAAAACGGCAGCGAGCGCAGTCGAAAATCGGAGCCCACCAACAGGCTGCCGGAAAACGCCAACAGGATCATGACGATAATGCTCTGACCCTGAATGAACATGATGTAGCCGTTATCCTGGTTGGAGTCGACGTCGGCGCTAAAGCCGAACCGCTCCAGCAACCCGTCGCTCATCCGCGGCGGCAGGACCAGTTGCGTGACGGCGTAGATGATGCTCCAGAACGCCACGAAGCGCAACGCCCCCAGCGCCAGCACGAACCAATAGGCCTTATTGCGAAAGACCTGCACGAGCGCCACCCGCACGATCGCCAAACAGCCCCACCACGGCGATTGCAGCTTGCCGTGCCAACCGTGATAGCGTGCCTGGTCGATATCCATGGAAGGTGTGCGGGCTTAAGTTTGAGTCAATGGAACGCTAAACGGCCGCTGGAACCTTTTCGGCTTGCCCGGTAACGCGGAAGAACAATCGCTCCAGGTTTTCCTCGTCGGCCTTGAGTTCGGTCAGGACCGCGCCGCTCGCACGTGCCAGCTCGAAGAACCGGCTGGTGCCAAAATCGGTCGGCACGACGACCATGACTTTGCTTTGCCCCTCGTCGGCCGGATCGGTTGGCACCACGCCGGCGCCAATCAAGGCTCGGCGGTAGGCGCCCACGTCCCCCGACCAGGTCAGCTCGTAGCGGTTGCTGACTTGCGCCCGCATGTCGTCCATCGTGCCGGCCCGCACGACGGTGCCGCGGTCGAGCACAACGATCTGCCGGCACAGACGCTCCACGTCGCCCAGCAGATGGGTACATAGAAACACGCTCTTGCCGGTCTCGGCGATCAAATCTTCCAGCAATTGCAACATGCCGATCCGCCCGGCCGGGTCCAATCCGTTGGTGGGCTCGTCGAGCAGCAGCAATTGCGGATCGTGAACGAGCGCCGCCGCGAGCTTCAATCGCTGCAAGTTTCCGGTCGAATACTCTTCCAGCCGCCGATAGCGCAGCTCCCCCAGGCCGACGTAGTTGAGCACCTCGTGGGCCCGGCGGCGCGCGTCGCGATGCGGCATGCCGTATAGATCGCCAGCGAAAGAAACGAACTCGACGCCCTTGAGCATGGGCACGATCGCCGCACTCTCGGGCAGATAGCCAACCCGCCCGCGCAGCTCGGGCGTGCCCCGGCGAATATCGCAGCCCAGGATCGTGCCGCCGCCGGAGTCGGGTGCAAGCAATCCCAACAGCACCTTGAGCAGCGTCGATTTTCCGGCGCCGTTATTTCCCACCAGCCCGATCGTGCCGGGCTCGAGCGTGAGATTCACGTCGACTAGCGCCTTGACGCTGCCAAAACTGCGACTCACGTGATGGATGTCGACCAGGTGCATGGTGCTATGGGCGTGCAAGCGCGCGTGGCGAGTGGAGATTGCGAGTGCTTTCCGGCGCGCCGGGGGGACGTGCTCCGATGGCTCTGGGGCGCGGGGGCGGAAAAACTCGGCGTTTCTCGGCGAGCGGCTTCGTTTTTTG
>JANNQN010000416.1:0-6839 GCA_031400775.1 Planctomycetia bacterium
GCCGAGAACTTCGACAAGATCTATGCCATGAGCGGGGGCTATTCGACCGACAACAACAGCCTGGAATTGCAGGAGTTGTTCGAGGAGCGGCTGCGCCGTCCGATGGGTTCGCCGATGGTCACGCGGTACGGCTCGGGCATGGAAGGCATGTTCGCCGCCTCCGGCGATTTCAAGTTCGAAGTCGACGCCGAGATGATCGTCTACGGCGTGACCAGTCCGAATTCGCACGTCAGTCTTCGCGGCGAACCGGTTCGGATCCGCTCTGATGGCACGTTCACCGTGCGGATGAGCTTGCCCAATCACCGGCAGGTGATTCCGGTGGTGGCCAGCGCTGCCAACGGCGGCGAACAGCGGACGATCGTGCTGGCGGTCGAGCGCAACACGAAGGTGATGGAACCGGTCTTGCGCGAAGCCAACGACTAGCGTGCTCTCGTCCAGTCCAGTAGGGGCTGTTTCCACGGCCCCGTGCTTGCCTGCGCCTCGACTGGCCTCCCGCCATCTTCCGCCGTCGGATAAACTGGAAGCGGCGTTGAAACGGCCGAAAAGCGCGGCGCGATCCGAATCTTACCTCGACCCGCAAGGGTTGGACCGAGCGTGGCGAAAGACATCTCCAAAACGCTGGAAGGCTGGGACTACGATCCGGACCGGGTCTCGGTGCGGATCGTCACTGGTGATGATGGCCGAGAGAAGATCCAGTTGCGATTGGATCTGGGGCTGTTGCAGATGGAGTTCGACGGCCGCCCCGACGGCAAACGGGCCGGCGGCTGCGCCACGTGGTTCGACTTTTATCAGCGCAAACAGCGCGACCACGACGCCGAGCACCCCGACGGCACTCCCTTCGCGTTGGAAAGCGAAGATTGTGTGCGGCTGCTGCGCGAAGGCGTGCAGTATTACCATCGCTACGTCAGTTTTTGGCATCTCGAGCGGTTTGAATTGTGCGCTCGCGACACCTGCCGCAATTTGCGGCTGTTTGCCTTCGTGCGCGAGTTTGCGAAGCACCCCAAAGACAAGCTGCAGTTCGACCAATGGCGGCCGTACGTCACGATGATGCACGCCCGGGCCGTGGCCACGCCCCTGGTCGGATTGAAGGATTACCGGGCGGCGCTGGGCGCGATCGACGCCGGCATCCGTTCGATCCGCGCCTTTCTCAAGGAATACGACCAGTCACAGCATGCCGACAATTGCAGCGAGTTGACCTACCTGCTGCGCTGGCGCGAGGAAATCTCGTCGAAGGGTCAGGGGGGCGATCCGGCCGACATTCCCTACGACCCGCTCGTGCGGCTCCAGGAAGAACTCGAGCAAGCCGTCACGGAGGAGCGCTTCGAGGATGCAGCCCGGCTGCGCGACAGCATCCAGCAACACTCCAAAGGCCCCGCCGGCGGTCCGGGCGGCGCTTTGTAGCGGTTATTCGGGCCCGAGCCGGCGTCCAGCGCGGCATTTCTGCGATCTGGGCCGGCCAACTGAGCGCGCCGAGCACGGCCGATCCGCTCGAGCGCGAATCGCGAAAATTCGCCCGCTTTGGCGATTGTTTGACACTCAAAAAGTGGCTATTTACAATGGGTTTAGGTTGTTTGCCAGCTACTTACTCCGGGTCTGCGTAGAACGTCGAGCCGAGCCCTCCGCCGCGGCGCAATGTCGCACGCATGCCAGCGGGCGTCGAACGAGCGCGGCCGGTTCCCCTCTGAGCGCGCCGACAACCGGACAAGCCTCTCGAACGGAACAGTTTCAATTCAAATTCTGCTTGCCGGCGCTGCGTGCGGCCGGCGGGCGCACTCCTGTGAGGAGACGAAGTCGATGGCCGCTCGCGAAAACCAGGGCCTGCAAATCGCGCTGATCATTTTCGTGATTCTCACGATCATCCTAATCGTGACCACGTACATGTTCTTCAGCAGCTCCCAGAAGGAAAAAGAAGCGAACAAGTCGCTCACCGCTGAAAACGCGAGCAAAGACAGCCAGGCGCGCGAAGCGAGGACAGAAAGCGAAGCGATTAAGAACACGCTTGGGGCGGCCCTGACGGAGAAAACGGCCGACGTCGACGCCCGCACCAAGAAAGACGTCGAGACCTACGGCAAGGGAATTCCCGACTCGAACCGAAACTATCGCTTCCTCGTCGAGCAGTTGGGCACGGAGCTGAAAACCGCCAACACCCGCATTGCGGAGCTCACCGCGCAGAACAAGGGCCTGACCGACAAGATCAAGACCGACGACACGGCCCGCAACGCCGAGATCGCCACGTACAAGAAGACCATGGACGCCATGGCCGCCGATCAGAAGGGCGAGCGCGAGAAGTTCGGCACCGAGCGGCAGACGATCACGTCCGGAAACGTCGAGCTGGCCAAAAAGTTCGACGCCAAGCGCAAGGAGCACGAAGAGCTCACCAAGCAATCGACCTCGCAGATCGCGGACTTGACGACCGACAAAACGAAGTTGCGCGGCACGTTGGAACGCATCAACGAAGAGAAACAGCGCAAGACCAAGGCCAACGAGGTGCCCGACGGCAAGGTGTCGCGAGTCAACCAGGTCACCCGGCTGGTGTGGATCAACCTGGGATCGGAAGACGGGTTGCGCCGCCAGATTTCGTTCAGCGTGTTCGACAAGGACGACACCAACCCGGTCGAGTCCAAGCGCAAGGGCATGGTCGAGGTCGTGCGCCTGATGGACGCCCACATGGCCGAGGCCCGGATCGTGGAAGACGACCTGTCGAACCCGATCATGACCGGCGACCAGATCTTCTCGCCCACCTGGGAACCCGGCCGGCCGGAACATTTTGCCTTAGCCGGATTCATGGACATCGACGGCGACGGCGAAAGCGATCGCCAGCGAATTCGCGACTTGATCGCGCTCAACGGCGGCATCATCGACGCCGAAGCCAGCGACGAAGGAGTCAAGTCGGGACAGGTCTCGATCGAAACCAAGTACCTGATCATCGGCACCGAACCCACGGGCGAAGGCAAAATCAACGCCTATAGCGAGGTCTTCGACGAAGCCCGCAATTTCGGCGTCAGGGAGATGCCGGTCAAGGAGTTCATGAACTACATGGGCTATCGACCCGCGGAGCGCACGGTCGGACTGGGCAAGTCGGCCAAGCCCACGGATTTCAAGCCCCGTCTGCCCGAGGGTGTGCAGCGCGTGATGCCGGGCGCTCGTCGTAAGGAAGGCCCGCGCCGCACGATCGGCAGCGACAAGACCGATTCGTAGGCCAGCCAAGTACACCAGCCAACAAGTCATGCCTTGGCATGACTTGCGCCGCCTCGCCGTTGCCTGTCACGCCACGGCGTGACCTACCTACCTTGATTTATGGCCCGTTCGCGAAGAAACTGAACTTGCCGCCGCGCCGCACTTGTCGAAACGCCGGGCGGCAAACCGCGAGGTGACGTTCATGCCGATTCCGCTCGATGCTCCCGAGGTGCTGGAACGAGAGTTTCTCGAAATCCGCGCGCGATTGTTGCAGGTGGCGGCTTCGCTGGACCGGCTGGCCCGGGCCGAGGGGAACGTCTCGGGCGACAATCGCCTGCAGCAATTGGCCGCGGCCTTGGAGATTCTGGCCGACAGTGGCAGCGACAGGGCCGAACGGATTCAACTCGTGTTCTCGCGCCCCTACGACGCCCAGTGGAAGCCCGCTTTCGATCGTGACCGAATGAATTCCTGAGACCCACCCGCCCAACCAACTCGCCCGCTGCTCGCGACCCGTCGAGCCCGAAGCCCCCTATGTACTACTTCGATCCTCACATCCACATGGTGTCGCGCGTCACGGACGACTACGAGATGCTGGCCAAGATGGGTTGCGTCGGCATGAGCGAGCCGGCCTTCTGGGCGGGTTTCGATCGCGGCAGCGTCGACGGCTTTCGCGATTATTTCCGCCAGTTGACCGAGTTCGAGGCCAAGCGCGCCAGTTGGTATCGCGTGCAGCACTACACCTGGCTGTGCATCAACGCCAAGGAGGCCGAAAACGTCAGCCTGTCGCGCGAAGTGATCGCCATGATTCCCGAGTTCCTCGATCGTCCCGGCGTCTTGGGCATCGGCGAGATCGGGCTCAACAAGAACACGAAGAACGAAGCCATCATCTTCTGCGAGCATTTGGATCTGGCGATGAAGACCGACGAGCAGATTCTGATCCACACGCCGCACCTGGAAGACAAATACCAGGGCACGCGGATGATCCTGGATATGCTGTGCGACGATCGCCGCATCGATCACAGCCGGGTGCTGGTCGATCACGTCGAGGAGCACACGATTCGCGCGGTCTTGGACGAGGGCTTTTGGGCCGGCATGACGCTCTATCCCGTGAGTAAGTGTACGCCCGAGCGGGCCGTGGACATGATCGAGATGTATGGTCCCGAGCGGCTGCTGGTCAATTCGGCCGGCGATTGGGGCCCCTCGAAGCCGACCGCCGTGCCCGACTTCATCATGGCGATGCGTCTGCGGGGGCATCCCGAGAGCATGATTCGCCGGGTGGTCTACGAAAACCCGCTGCGGTTTTTCAGCCAGAGCCGCAATTTCGACTTCACGCCGCCGGAAGTCGACCAGCCGGCGACTTTCTAGCGACCGCGTTGTTCTCCCGTTACTCGGTTCGCCCAGGCTGCCAAGCGGCCCGGCGAGCGGTTAGAATGGCGGCGCGGCTGTCCCAGCGCAGCGTTCGCCAACGCAACTCGATCATCCAGGAAAGGTTTGCAGCATGCACGGCCCTTTGAAACACCGCCTTACAGATCGTGGCGTCTTGGATCCGATTACGGGTGCCACTGCTGGCTTGTCCAGCAGTGTGAATTCCAGGAGGACGCTGCTAGGTAAACTAGCAGTGGCACCCGCGATCCGCTGCGGCCTGCTGTTGGCCTTTTGCGGCATGCTGTCGCTGGCGGGCGGCAAGTCGTTTGCCGCTGATAATGGCCCGGCGCTTAGAGACGGAACGCGTTTCGTAGGACCGGCGTTAGACGGCTTCAAGCCGATCTTCAACGGCCAGAACCTCGACGGCTGGGACGGCAATCCCAAATTCTGGTCGGTCCAAGACGGCAAGATCGTGGGCCAGACCACGGCCGAGAATCCGACCAAGGGCAACACGTTTCTCATCTGGCGGCAAGCGCCGGTCGACGACTTCGTGCTCAAGCTGCAATACAGAATCGTGGGTGGCAACTCGGGCATCCAGTATCGCAGCAAGGATCTCGAAAACTGGGTGGTGGGCGGATACCAGGGAGACTTCGAAGCCGGCGATACGTACTCGGGAATTCTTTACGAGGAGCGCGGACGGGGAATTCTGGCTCAGCGCGGACAAAAAGTGACGATCGACAAGGACGGCAAAAAGCACGAGGAGCAGATCACCGATTCCACGAGCCTGCAAGCCAACATCAAGAAGGAAGACTGGAACGAATACGAGATCGTCGCGCAGGGCAACCACCTGATCCATAAGATCAACGGCAAGGTCACGGCCGAGGTGATCGACGAACAGCCCGACAAGCGGGCTGCCAGCGGCATCCTGGCCCTGCAACTGCACGCCGGCCCGCCGATGAAGGTCGAGTTCAAGGACGTGCTGCTCAAACGAACCCGGCTGGCCGACGGCCGCAAGAAAATCGTGATGGTCGCCGGCACGCCCAGCCATGGCCGTGGCGCGCACGAGTTCAACGCCGGCACGAAGATCTTGAAGAAGTGCCTGGACGCCACGCCCGGCGTGCTGGCCACGGCCTATTACAACGGCTGGCCGGCCGATCCCACGGCCTTCGACAACGCCGACTCGATCCTGCTGTACATGGATGGCGGCTCGGGCCATCCGGTCATTCAGCGGAATCGGCTGACCGAGATCGACCAGTTGATGAAGCGCGGCGTGGGGCTGTGCTGCGCCCACTATGCCGTGGAAGTGCCCAAGGAAAAAGGTGGCCCCGATCTGATCAAGTGGATCGGCGGATATTACGAGACGGGCTATTCGATCAACCCGCACTGGGACGGCAGATTCACCGAGCTGCCCAAGCACCCCGTGACCACTGGAGTGCAGCCGTTCACGATCAACGACGAGTGGTATTACAACATGCGGTTTGCCGAGGGACTGAGCGGAATCGTGCCGATTTTGAAGGCGTCGCCGCCCGACGAAACCCGCCGCACCGAGGCCTCGAAGGCCAATCCCGGCCGCGCGGAGATCGTGGCCTGGGCCATCGAGCGTCCCGATGGCGGTCGAGGCTTCGGCTTTACCGGCGGCCACAATCACGTTAACTGGGGCAACGACGATTTCCGTAAGCTGGTGCTCAATTCCCTGCTCTGGACCGCCAAGGCCGACGTGCCGGATGGTGGCGTGTCGTCGACCGTCACTGCCGATGACCTGACGCAGAATCTGGATCCGAAGAAGTAGGGTGAGGGCCGCGCGGAATTTCGTTGCACCCGCGTCAAATCCCGAATTGCCGCAGCACCAACTCGCACACATCGGTGTCGGCCATGGCGCTGCCTACGAGCACTCCTTTTTCGGAGGCGATGATCACGCCCCGCTGCTCGTCGACGTGCGGCGGGGCGCCGTGCGAGCCCTTGACCAGCGTGGCATCCAGCGGAATGCTCTTGGTCGCCATGTCCAGGTGCATCTCGACCGGGTCGTAGCCCGGCTTGCGGTGGATGTCGACCGTGCGGGCGTATTTGGGCGCGTGCTCGTCGGCGAGCCACCAGTAATACGCCTGCCAACTGTTGGCCGCCGAAATCAAAATCACTTCGCCGGATCGCTCGTGGTCCAGGGCGTAGCGCTCGCGCTGTGAGCCGACCAGAACCTCGTCGATGCCCTCGCAGCCGGAGAATAGCTCGGCCACGATTTCGATATCCGCCTCGGCCGCCACGAACACGTGGGCCACCTGGTGGTCGACCAGGGCCCAGGC
>JANNQN010000417.1:0-2350 GCA_031400775.1 Planctomycetia bacterium
ACCCGAATAGCAACTATGGGTTGGCGGTGGCCGCGATTGGTTTGAAGGAGGTCATTTACAATATGAGGATCGACAACGGCTGGATTGGTGCGCCGTCGACGCCCATGACGATGGCCGGCAACCAATTCAACCTGGCCGGTCAAGCCATGTCGTACTCCGATGGTCGCCACGCCTTTATCTCGGCCCTGGGCAACGACACTCGCAACGTGATCGGCGACCCGCTGTTGTTCTTCGGCACGGCCGGCAGCGACATCGGCACTCTGCTATTCAATTGGGAACAGAATTTTGGCAATTACCCAATTGAAACCTTATACGTATTGGTACTGCCCGTACATTCATCATTCAGTCGCGTATTGACCACCGAGTTTGGCGGCATCAGCGAATTCATTGACGTGACAGGGCAATTAGTCTTGTATTCGGTCCCAATCCCCGAGCCAGGAACCTTCACCCTCCTGGGGATCGCCGGGCTCGCCCTTTTGGTCCGTAATGCAATCGGGAATTGTCGCGCCGTCGGTTTGAAGTTGGCGCGCTCGCAAAGGCCGCAGCCGATGCGGGGAGGAGCTTAACTAGCCGTTCAAGGTTCCGACGCGGACTTCCCTCCCACACAATCGCCAGCTTGCATCAGCAAACGTTGATCCGTTATACTTGCGCCCGACTTACGCCCGCCGCCGCCTGCCGAACTGCCCGCCGCCAGGGAGCCTGAGTTCATGGCCGACTCGAACCGACTTTCGCCGCATGCCCTGTCGCATTTGGGCAGCACGGCAGGCAATCCCATGCTGCCCCCGGGGCGCGATCTGATCCGCGTCGGGTCGCGGCGCTGGTTTTTGCAGACCGGTTTGTCGGGGCTGGCCGGATTGACGCTCGCCGATACATTGCGGCAAACGTCGCTGGCCGCTACCGGCGGCACCGCGGGAAACACAGACAAGTCCGACAAAAAAGCCGTGATCCTGTTCTGGCTCTCGGGCGGGCCCAGCCACATCGACATGTGGGATCCCAAGCCCAATGCGCCGCAGGAGATTCGCGGTCCCTACCGGGCCATCTCGACCAACGTGCCGGGCATTCAGGTCTGCGAGCATCTGCCGCTGCAAGCCCGCATCATGGACAGGCTGTCGATCATCCGCTCGGTCGATTGCACGGCCAGCAACCACACGCCGATCACCTTTCAAGCGGGCAATGCGCTGGCGCGGCGCACCGACGACGGCAACGACGGCGGCGGATATCCCTCGATGGGGTCGATCGCGGCCAAGTTCCGCGGCGCCAATCGGCCGGGCATGCCTCCGTTTGTCGGACTGGCCGAATCGTGGGCCGCCGACGTGTGGGGCGCGGGGCACATGGGCCATGAATTCGAACCGGTCAAAGGCAATGAACTGCCCGGGCGGCTGGCGCTGCCCAAGGGCATCGACGTGGCCCGGCTGCAAAATCGCCAGGAGCTGCGCCGCCAGTTCGACGGCCTGGGCCGGGCCCTGGAGCGCACGCGGTCGCTGGCGCCGACCGACCGCTATACGCAAATGGCTTACGACATGGTCGTCTCGGGCCAGGTCCAGCAGGCATTCGACATCGCGCGCGAGCCCGACGCCATGCGCGACGCCTACGGCCGCGCGAGCATCGGCGAAAAGGCACTGCTCGCCCGGCGGCTGGTCGAGGCGGGCGTGACGTTCGTGCTGGTGAGCGGCGCCTGGGGCTACTTCGATCACCACGGCGACGAAGTGAAATGGGGCGGAATCGAAAAGGGATTGACGCCGCTATTGCCGAGCGTCGATCGGGCCATGTACACGCTCGTGAATGATCTCTCGGATCGCGGTCTGTTGGACTCCACGCTGGTGCTGATGATGGGCGAGTTCGGGCGGTCGCCGGTGATGACCAAGACGGCCGGGCGCGAGCATTGGACGAACGTGATGTCGATGCTGGTGGCGGGTGGAGGCTTGCCCAGCGGCCAGACGATCGGCAGCACCGACGACAAGGGCTACGCAGTCAAGGATGGACGCGTGACGCCGGCCGACCTGGCAGCCACGACGTTCCGCCACCTGGGCATCGACCTGGAAGCTCAGTGGATCAATCCGCAAGGCCGCCCCATTCCCATCGTCACCGACGGCGGACGTCCGATTCCGGGTTTGAGCTAGATCATTCACGCCGCCGAGACTCCGCCGGGCGCATGGAATCCCCAACAATCGGCGTCGAGCATTGAGCCTGACCGCCCGCCACGTTCGCGACGCCGGAGGTCGCGGCCCCGAAACCCACTGAGCCGCCGCAAGCGCAAGGGGCCGAGTAGGTGGCGTGTTGCCGCCGATGCGCCTGCAGACTATCCGTCATTATTACGGCCTGCCGAGCAGCCGCTTGGCTTCGCCGAGCA
>JANNQN010000418.1:0-26104 GCA_031400775.1 Planctomycetia bacterium
TTCGCCAATTACAGCGGCACGGCCGGCGGCGACATTTGGCCGCAACAAGGCAACGTCGCGTGGCTGTTTCTGTTGGGCTTTCTGTTGCCGGCCTATACTGTGACCGGCTTCGACGCCTCGGCCCATACGTCCGAAGAAACCGTGGGAGCCTCGCACCACGTGCCGCGCGGCATCGTGCGTTCGGTGCTGGTCTCCGGCGTGTTCGGCTGGGTCATGCTCTCGGCCGTCGTGCTGGCCATTCCCAACATGGACGAGGCGGCTCGCCAGGGCAGCGAATCGTTTCACTGGATCGTCGGCCAAATCCTGCCCAAGCAACTCTGGAGTGTGCTAGCGCTAGGAATCGTGATCGCCCAGTTCTTCTGCGGGCTGGCGACGGTGACTTCGGCCTCGCGGATGGCGTATGCATTTGCCCGCGACGGCGGACTGCCATTCTCCGAGCATGTGCGTCGTGTCAGCCCGAAATACCGCACGCCGGCCGTGGCGATCTGGAGCGTGGCGCTGCTGTCGGTAGCGTTCGTCGTTCACACGCAGACCTATTCGACCATTACCGGCGCCTGCACGATCTTTCTCTATATCTCTTATGTGATTCCCACGGCCTTGGGCCTGGTGGTCTTCGGCCGCAGTTGGACGCAGATGGGGCCTTGGAATTTGGGGGGCACGGTTTATCGCGGTGTGGCCGTGCTCTCGATACTCGGCTGCGGGCTGATTCTGCTGGTCGGCATTCAGCCGCCGAACGACCAGAATCTGTGGACCGTGCTGGGGGCGCTGGCGCTGACCGCGGTGATCTGGATCGGCTATGAGCGGTCCCACTTTCGCGGTCCGCCCCAGGGCGTTTTGAACCACACGCGCGGCCCAGGCAGCGCGCTACCGCGGCCGGTCGAAGTCGAAAGCGGCTGAGCCAACGCAACGGACTAGCCACGACACATCAGAACACTCGCGGCGCATAACCGGCAATGAGTCGAGCGATCAGACTGATCGGTTTGGATTGCGGATCGACCACGACCAGCGCGGTCGTCGCCACCGCCCGATTGGCAAGCGGGGCCCTGGGCCGCATCGAGATCGCCGAGCTAGAACAGGTGTTTCGTTCGCCAGTCGTTTTTACGCCTTTTGACGGCGACCGCATCGACGCCGCGGCGCTCGATCGACTCTTGGACGCCTGGCTAGCCGAGTCGGCGACCGATCCGGCGGAAGTCTTCGGCGGCGGCGCGCTCATCACGGGTCTGGCGGCGCAGCGCGAAAACGCCTCGGCCATCGCCGCCTTGATGGAATCGCGGCTGGCCGACTCGGTCATCGCCACGGCCGACGATCCGCGGCTGGAATTGTGGCTGGCCTTCATGGGCAACTGCCACGGCCTGTCAAAGTCGCATGCGACAACGCCGATCTTGAATCTCGACATCGGCGGCGGCACGACGAATCTGGCGCTGGGCCTCGACGGACAGGTGCTCGCCACCGGTTGCCTGTTTGTCGGCGCCCGTCATTTCGAATTCGAGCCGGGCGGATATGTTTTGACACGATTGTCTCTCTACGCCGCCGCATTGCTTGACCATCTGAAAATTTCCTGTCGCGTGGGCGACACGCTCGCGCAGGCCGAGGTCGAATCGATTCTCGACTTTCAGGTCGGGCTGATCGTCGCCACGGTGGAAGGAGATACTGCCACGTTGGAAGGCGAGATTCCGAAGCTTCATACTCAGGCATCGTTCGCGCTGCCGCCGCTTGGTAAGCCGTCGGTCCTGACATTCTCGGGCGGAGTCGGGCAATTATTGTACGATCTTCTGGCCGGAAAAAAACCGGGCGGCAAGTCGCGGTTTGGCGACCTGGGCGAGGAACTGGCGGCGCGGCTCATCGGCTCGCCGCAGATCGCAGGCCGCATCGGACCGTTCACGCCGCCAGGGCTGGGACGAGCCACGGTTTTCGGGTTATTGCGCCACAGCACCGAGCTATCGGGCACGACCATCTATCTGCCCCGGCCCAATCGGCTACCGCTCAGGAACGTTCCGCTGATTGGACAGATCGACGTGCATGCGAGTGAGCCGCGGCTTGGACAGTTGCTCGAACTGGCCGCCCGAGCAACTCCGGCCGCCTGCCTGCGCGTCGAGGTCGACCCGTCGAGCCTCGATGACGTCCGCGCGCTGGGCAGCCGGCTGGCGAAATTGCTTGCCGCCGGCGCCTTGCCCGGGGGACAGACCTTGGTTTTGTTGACCGGCGGCAACTCGGGCAAGGCCTTGGGAAACTATATTACAGGCTGGGGAGCATTGGAGTCGGACGTGATCGTGATCGATGAAGTGCCGCCGAGAGACGCACAGTACGTTCGCATCGGTCGCTTGCGAGAGGGCCTCGTGCCTCTTTGGTTATATGCGGTGCAATGAATAGGAAGGGTGACAACGTGACTGTGCCCTATGCGATGCCGCCCGCCCTGACGCCGCTTGGCAACATCCGGGTTCCGGATACGGCCGCTGACGAAACTTATGCCATTCGGGTCTTCGATCGCGACTTTGCCTTCCACGGATTAAAGGCCCTGCTCGGCGCCGCCGATTGCAGCAAGGCTGGCGACCGCAACGCGGGCCTGGCCGCCGCCGACGAACTGGCGCGCGAAGCCGCCCGTTCGCTGCTCGCCAGCTTGACCTTGGCGCATCTCTACGATCATCCGTTGACCGATCGCCGCGGGCGAATCGATTCAGTCATGCGGGTCAATTACGACATCGACCGCGAGGTATTCGATTCGCTTTCGAAATTGACCCTCGGCGAGCTTAAGAACTTGCTGTTGCGATCGTCGGCCCACGAGATCGCCCCGCTGGGCCGGGGGCTGACGGGTGTCATGGCTGCGGCGCTGGCCAAAATTTGCGACGTGCACGAGCTGGTGCTGCTCGCACAAAAAATGCCGCGCACCAGCCGCGCCCGGACCACGCTGGGAGCTGCCGGCACGCTGGCTTCACGCTTGCAGCCCAACCATCCGACCGACGACCTGCGCGGCGTTACGCTATTGGTTTACTGGGGTCTGTCGGTGGCCTCGGGCGATGCTCTGATCGGGATCAATCCGGCGGTGGACACGGTTGAAAACGTCGATGTCCTGTTGCGGCACCTGGACAAATTGCGGCGTGCCACCGGCGCGCCGACGCAAATCTGCGTGCTCGCGCACATCAAAACGCAACTGGCATGCCTGGAGCGCGGGGCCCCGGTCGAAATCCTGTTTCAAAGCCTGGCTGGCACCGAGGACACGCTGACCGGCGAGTTTGACGTCACGGTCGATTTGCTCGATGAAGGCTGCCGCGCGATGAGCCGCCGCGGCGCATTGCGCGACGTGACCGGCCAGTGCATGTACTTCGAGACGGGACAAGGCAGCGAGTTCAGCTACGGCAAGCATAACGGCATCGACATGACCACGACCGAAGCGTTGTGCTATGGCCTGGCGCGGCGCTACGATCCGTTCATGGTCAACAACGTGACAGGGTTTATCGGACCCGAGACGCACCTGGATAACTTCGAGATGATCGTGGCCAATCTGCAAGATCATTTCATGGGCAAGTTGCTGGGGTTGCCGATGGGCATGGCCCCCTGCTTCACGTTGCACTCGCAGATCACGCTCGACGGCCAGCAAATGGCGACCCAGCTTTTGACCGCCGCCGGGGCCAACTACTATATGGACGTGGCGCTGAACACCGATCGCATGTTGGCCTATTTCGATACCAGCGCCCACGACGTGCAAACGCTGCGCGAAACGTACAACCGGCAGCCGGCGCCCGAGTTTCTGGCCTGGGCCGTGGAGCGCGGAATTCTTGCGCGCGACGGCCAGGGGCGAATCGCGCGCGGGCCGCATTGGGGCGATCCGCGACAATTTTGCGAATCCGACGAGGCCCTTAGAGAGCTAATACAAGCGACGCCTTCGATGCATGGTCTGGCTACGTCTGGTCCTCGACCCGAGGAGCATGTCGGCCGGCAAGCGCGCCTGCACCAGGCGATTGGCCGCGAGGCGATGCACGCCGAGCTCGACATCGAAGCGTTACAAAGACTGGCCGACTTTCGTCTCATTGCCACCGAGGCCACGGACCGCCAGGCGCACCTGAACCACCCTGAGTTGGGCAACCGGCTTTCTGCGGCCGATCTTGCGCGGCTTGCGCCCGAGGGAAATCAGGTACAGATCGTGGTTTCCGATGGGCTGAGCGCCGAGGCGGCGCGCGATAATCTGCCGAGCTTGTTGGGCGTGCTCAGCGATGCTCTGGCCGCTCGCAAGATCCGCGTCGGTCGGCCGATGCTGGCGCGGTACGCGCGCGTCAAACTGGCCGAACCGATCGCCACGGCCGTAGAAGCCGACCTGGTCGTTCACCTGTTGGGCGAGCGCCCCGGCGGCGATGCTCAGGCGGCCCGCAGCTTGTCGGCCTACCTGGTCTTTCGCCGTAACGCCGCAACCGGCTCGGACGAAACAAAGAGCAAAAGCGAGCCCAGCTTTGAATACACGGTCGTTTCGAACATCCACTGCGGCGGGCTGCCGCCGCTGGAGGCCGGCGCCGTAATCGCTGAGAAGATCTTTCAAATTCTCACCTTGCGGGCAGCCGGCAATCGGCTCGAAGCTTTGCTGGGAGCAACTCGCGGGACGTAACGTGTTTCGCCTATAATACTGCGCGGCCACAACAAAACTTGGAAAAGTCCGCGCACGGTTTTTCCGTAGCCGCCTATTCGCACAAGGAACCGCCCGATGTCGCGTTACCCGGCCGGACCGAAAGACCATTTTCTCGGCCTCACACTGGCCCGGCGGTTCCGCCAGAATCCGCTCGAGTTCATCACCGAGATCGGCCGCACGTACGGCGACATGGCTTATTTTCGCATGGGTCCTCTTCGGGCTTACGTCGTCAACCATCCGCGGCTGATTCGCGAGGTGCTGGTCACGAAGCACAAAAGCTTCTGCCGCCCGAAGTGGATCACGCAGCCATTGAGCAAGATTGACGGCAACGGGTTGGTGCTCAGCGACGGCGATTTTTGGCTTCGCCAGCGGCGACTGATGCAGCCCGCCTTTGCAAGCCGGCGATTCGAGCCTTATGCGACCGCCACGGTCGACTACACATTGCAAATGCTCGAGCGCTGGTCAAGCGGCACGTCGCTGAACATCGCCGAGGAGATGACACAGCTCACGTTGCGGATCATCGGAAAAACGCTGTTTGGCGTCGAACTTTCGAGCCAGCTCGAACGGATCAGCGAGGCTGAGCGAATCATCTCCGCAAGTTTTGTCGCCGAGGCCGGCAATCCTTTTCATTTGCCCGATTGGATCCCGCTGCCGGGCAAGCGGCGCAAGCGGTGGGCCATCCGCACGCTGGACCTGCTCGTGCGAGGCATCATTCGCGAGCGGCGGGCCTCGGGTCAGGATCAAGCGGACTTGCTGACGATGCTGCTGCTGGCCGTCGACGACGAAGGAGACGGTCGTGGAATGACCGATGAGCAAGCCCGCGACGAGGCCATCACGCTCTTCAACGCGGGCCACGACACAACGGCCGCGGCGCTGGCTTGGGTGTGGTACATGGTAGCCAGCCACCGGGCTATCGAAGACCGTCTGATCGAGGAAATCGATGCGGCGCTGGGAGGAAACGCGCCCACGCTGGCCGACGCCGGGAGATTGCCGTACGTCGAAATGGTGATCAAGGAGTCGCTGCGGCTTTATCCGCCCACCTGGTCACTTGTGCCGCGCGAAGTCGTCGAACCAGTCGAAATCGGCGGCTACCCGATCGCGCGTGGGAGTTGGATCTACATCTTTCCCTACGTAACGCAGCGCGATCCGCGTTTCTTCAAAGATCCCGAGACGTTCGATCCCGAGCGCTTCTCGCCGGTGCGCATTGATGAGATTCCGCAGCATGCATATATCCCATTCGGCGGCGGACCGCGGGTGTGCATCGGCGAAAAGTTCGCGATGATGGAGATGATCCTGATCGTCGCCACCGTGCTGCAGAAGATGCGAGTGAAGCTGGCGGCCGACCAAGGCGAGATCGAGCCTGAGCCTCTGATCGCAGCTCGCCCCAAGGGCGGATTGCGCATCGCCGTCAGCCGGCGCTCGGAGTTGGTCGGGGCCGGCAAGGGCGCCGAATAGAGTTCGCGTCGCTGTCGCGGCCGAGTTGAAACTCGCGCCGTTAGAAGACCAGCGCGAACAGCGTTACGACGACCATGATCGAGGCGGCGACCATTTTGGCCGCGGTGCCCAGCATGCGTCCCACGAATGCGGCCTTGCCGATTTTCAGGCTGCTGTCGAAATCGCGCCCCTTCCAGCTTTCGCCGGCCATCGCGCCGACGAGCGCTCCCACGCCGCCAAAGACCACGGCGGCAACTAGCGACCCGACCAGCGGAATGGGCAAGCCCACGATGGCCCCTATGATCCCACCCACGATCGATCCGAGGATTGCCAAGAGCGCGCCGCGGCGGCTGCCTCCGGCCTTGGAAACTCCCAGCGCGGCGGCCGCCAACTCCGCCGCCTCGGCCAATAGCGCCACGACGACCAGCGCGATGACGACGTACCAACCGATCGCGGCTCCCGCCTCGGGCGGCAGCGCCCAGGCGTAAATCGCGACCGCAATCACGATCAGCCAGTTGCCCGGCAGCCCGACCACCTGTGCCAGCCAACTGGCGGCCAGCACAAGCGTCAATAAGATGGTCGCCAGGATGCTCATCGCGCTCTCACAACCGAAGTGCTTGTTGTCGGTGCTTAACGAAGCAGCCGTGATTTTATCGCTACCGAGCCCATTGGGCATGGGATAAAATGCGGTACGGTGACGACGAACAGCTTGGCTAAGGAAACACATCGTGGCGAAATCGCACGTGAAACGGATTATTTTGACGGGCGTCAGTCGTGGACTGGGGTTGGCAATGACCGAGGGATTTATCGAATCGGGCCACACGGTATTCGGCTGCGCGCGGAGCGAATCGAGCCTGGCCGAGTTGCGAAAACGCTGGCCAGCGCCGCACCGCTTCGAGCGGGTCGACGTGGCCGACGAAAACCAGGTCCGCCGCTGGGCCGACGCCAGCCTGTCGGCACTGGGTGACGTAGACTTGCTTGTGAATAACGCTGCAATCATCAACCGCAGTGCCCCCTTGTGGCGAATCTCGGCCGACGAATTCTCGCAGGTCATCGACGTGAATATCAAAGGCGTCGCCAACGTGATCCGGCATTTCCTCCCCAGCATGATCGAAAAAGCCTCGGGCGTGATCGTCAATTTCAGCTCAGGTTGGGGTCGCTCGACGTCGCCCGAGGTGGCCCCCTATTGTGCGACCAAATGGGCCATCGAGGGTCTGACCCAGGCCCTGGCACAAGAATTGCCCGAGGGCATGGCCGCCGTGCCGCTCAACCCGGGCATTATCGACACCGAAATGCTGCGGAGTTGTTTTGGCGGTTCGGCGGCTTCGTACCCGGACGCCGAGGACTGGGCCGGACGGGCGGTCCCCCTGATACTAAGTATCGGCGCCAAAGACAACGGAGTGCCAATGACGGTGCCTTCGCGGTAGTGGAAACCGAGAGAGATTCATGAAGCGCATCGCAATTCTTACGGCTGGCGGCGACACGCCGGCCCTCAACGCCACGATCCACGGCGCCGTCACCCGCGCCAATCAATTGCGGATCGAGGTTTACGGCATCATCAAGGGCTTTAACAGCCTGCTGAACCCGCGCGTTCCGCACGTACACTTGAATCCGCTGTTTAACGTCATTCCGGAGCTCGATCCCACCAAGGGCGGCACGGTCCTGGGGGGATCGCGCGATTACGTCGATCCGAACGTCCGGAAAACGATCGAGACGATTTTTGAGCGGCTGCGGCGGCTGGGCATCGAGGGGCTGGTGTGTGTCGGAGGCGACGGCACGCTCAACGGCCTGCAACCGTTTTGCGACCGAATGCCCACGGTGCTGGCCCCCAAGACCATCGACAACGACCTGGGTCTGAACTACCTGACCGAAGTCGATGAATGGGTTCGCGACCCGTGCGAGGCGGCTCCCGGCTGGCGGTACACGCGTCCCCGTTCGCGGTCCGTGATCGATTTGGAGCAGATGGTCAACTATGTGACGCCCGGCTATGCCACGGCCGTGTTTGTGTCGGCCGGCGGCGTGCAGCGCGTGCGAACCACGGCCGAAAGCCATCGCCGCATCGCGATCGTCGAGGTGATGGGCCGGCAATCCGGTTTTTTGGCGCTCGGTTCGGCCTACGGGCAGCCCGACCTGGTGTTGATTCCAGAACAGCCGGTCGACATCAATCAGGTCGTCGAGCGCGTCAAGGAAGTCTACGAGAACCAGAAGAACGTGGTGATCGTGTGCGGCGAGGGGATCGTCGATGAGTCGGGATGCGAGCTGGGCGCGCAACAACGTTCGAGCGATCCGGCGGGCAACATCGTGCTCAGCGGGGCATCGGAGGCGCTGCGCGATCGGCTGATCGTGGCGATGGGGGACGACTATTTTCGCGAAGCGCGGCGGGCCAACTCGGCCAAGGAAGCGATTTTTACTCGAAAAATCGGGCATACGCAGCGCGGCGGCCGGCCATTGGCCTTCGATCGTTTTTATGCCGCGCAGCTCGGCGGCAAGTCCGTCGATATCCTGTTCTCGGGACAGAACGACAGCGCCGCCATCTTGCAATGGACCAATGAGGCTGGATTTCACGTCGACAGCATCGACGGTCACGCCTTTCGCGATCGCTGGGGATACATCCACCCCCGCTTCGTGCACAGCTCGTTTTACGATCCGGTCAAGATGCAGCCCTCGCGACTGGGCATCGAGTATTTGCTGCCGATTTTCACAGACGCCATCGGCGCCGACGATATGGAGCATACGCGGCAGACGCTGTTCGACTCGGGCAATTTGTTCCGGCCGTATCACTCGGTGAACACGGATATCAACAAGCGGATTCGTTTTGTGGAAGACTGTGACTAGCTCGATTGGGACTAGCGCGATTGGCAATCGATCGCTTGAAGCGCGAGGGCGCAGCGACAGCGAGGGATATGCCTCTTCAACCCCGACTTGGGCGGATCGACGAGCGACCCGCCCAAGCCCATTGGGGCGTCCCTCTGGCTAGGCGGAGCCAGAGATCCAGCGAGGTTCATGCAACGCTTTCGTGTTGCAGCCAGGAAGCTCCGCTTGGATTGACCGGAGTTTTGCTTGCCCCCCGGTACCTCGGCTCGACCACCGAAGTGGCCGAACCGAGGCAAACCAGGAGTAGCCAACCAACCATCATCCATCCAGAGCGCCGCGAAACGCGGTGTGGCAAAGATCAGCAGTCGTGGCGATGAAGGCGCCTCGCAAGACCGTCTGGGTCGCGACCGGATGGGACGCTGGCGGAAGCGTCCGCTCCGGTGCGACTTTCGACGGCTTGTATTGCGAGTCACTCGCCGTTCGTTCCGGCGAGCTTGACGAACATCTTGCGGCAATGACGCCACGGCTCCTTGAACGAGTTAATATCGATGGATGTCTCAACGAAAGACTTCCGTTCGGATTGCTCGATTATTTAGACCGTCCCGATTTCATGTTCGCCTGGCCAGGCGTGCCACACGCGTCATTTGTTCTCGCGTCGGCCACCGCACCAAGGCAACGCTATGCTTAGCAATCACCGTGCCAAGTTGCTCCGTACGGCGCGGAAAGAATCGCCGGCATGCACGGGAGAGCGTGGTTTTCCACGAATTTACGAGAACCGCGGCATCCACGAAGCTTGCAAGCATGCCACCCTGCGCGACGGCTCTGCATAGATTGCGTGCAATGCGTGACTACCGATTGCGCACGCCGGATTCCGGCCACTGGGCGCCGTCCGAAAAATCCGCGGTAAGGGAAGAAATAGGGCGCACGACGCCCGGTCAGCGAGGCAACGGATCGTGTTCGTCCTCGATTTCGCCCACGATCTCCTCGACGATGTCTTCCAACGTGATCAAGCCCAGCGTCGTGCCTTGGCGGTCGCGAACCACGGCCATCGGACGCCGCTGCCGGCGGAACTGCCGCAGCACCTCGGAGATCGGTCGGTCGGGGTCGACGAAGATCGGCGGGTACATGGCGTCGTCCAGGACAACCATGCCGCGCAGACTAAACAGATGAAACAAATCCTTCGTGTTCACGATTCCCACGATGTTGTCGAGGTTACCCTCGTAGACCGGCATCCGCGTATGAGCGCCGTCGCGCACACTTTCCAGGATCTTCTCCTCGGGCGTGTGCAGGTCCAGCGCATCCATCCGGTCGCGCGGCACCAGGCAATCGCTCACCAGCTTGGCCGGCAGACGAAACACGTTGCGCACGTACTCGGCCTGGTCGCGCGGCAGAACGCCGGCGCGGCGGGTCTCTTCGATGATCAGCGCCAGTTCCTCGACGGAATGAACCATCTGGCTGCCGCTGATCGGCTCAAAGCCCAGCAGGCGCACGACGCCGTTGCCCATCGCGTTCATGACCGTGATAAAAGGACGCATCACGTTCGAGAACCACAACAGCGGCCTGGCCACCCACAGGCTGACGGAGTCGGGCCGCTGTAGCGCAATGGCCTTAGGCGCCAATTCGCCCAGGATCACGTGCAGGAACGTAATCAAGGAAAACGCGATCACGGTGGCCGCCGTGTGAGCCGCCGCCCAGGCGCCCGTCTCCGGCAGGAACGTGAAGAGCGGCTCGATCAGGCTGGCGACGGCCGGCTCGCCCACCCAACCCAGCGCCAGACTGGCCAAGGTAATACCCAGTTGCGTGGCCGCGATCGCATCGTCGAGATGTTCCACGGCCCGCAGAACCGCGACCGCGCCGGCGCGACGATTGTTGACCATTTCGTGGACGCGGCTGCGGCGCACCGCGACCAGCGCAAACTCGGCCGCCACGAAGAATGCGTTGGCCAGAACCAGCAGGGGCACCACCATCAGGCCCAGGATGCTGCCAACCAACTCCGAACTCATAATCGGCTCGTCTCCAAAGAAAACATGGCTGCCAGGCTGAAACCTGGTTGATTGCCCACTAACCGCCCAGTACCTGCAAGATGCTCCGACAGAACTCCGGCAGATCGTCCGGCTTGCGGCTGGAAACAAAGTGCCGGTCGACGACCACGGCCGCGTCCTCCCAGTGGGCACCGGCGTTGATCAGATCGTCTTTGATGCCCGGCGATCCGGTCACCCGCACGCCCCGATAAACGCCCGCCGAGATGGCGATCCATCCGCCGTGGCAGATTGCTGCCACGAGTTTCGAGGCGGCCGAAAACTCGCGCACCAGTTCCAAAACGCGCGGGTCGCGGCGCAGCTTGTCGGGCATGAATCCGCCGGGCAGCACAACGCCGCTAAAGTCGGCCGAGCGCATCTCGCCGATCGTAGCGTCCGAACGGCACGGATAGCCGTGCTTGCCCGAGTAGACCTCGCCGGCTTTGGGTCCCGCCACCACGACCTCGGCCCCCGCCTCTTGCAACCGCAATTTCGGATACCACAACTCCAAGTCCTCGTAGACATCGTCCACAAACACCAGGATCCGGCGAGATTTCAAAGGAAGCTCCATGAACGAACCAGGGCCTCAAAACGGGTAACTGCCGGCGCCGTCGATCAATTGTCGCGAACTGGGGCGTTTGTACAAGGAGCAGCGGGCCGCCGATTGGCCCGCGGAGCCACTGGTTGGGATGAACCGCCGCGGCGCTTGTGCAGGGCGGCGGCGGCGAATAGATTGCCTCAACGTGACTGGCCGCCAGAAACTTCTGATCGTTCGATCGATTCGCGGAGAGATTGTTCCATGACCGATTCGACGCCCCGTCCGGCGGATACGCAGTCGCCCCGTTGGAAGCCGCTGGTGGCGATCGACCGGCGCGTGCTGGGCGTGTTGGTTGAAAAGGCCAAGACCACACCCGACGGCTACCCCATGTCGGTCAATTCGCTGCGGAGCGGTTGCAATCAGAAGAACAACCGCTATCCGCTGATGGAGTTGGAATTGGAGGACGTCGAAGAGTCACTGTCTCGATTGCGGTCAGCCGGAGCAATCGCCGAAGTCCAAGGCGGCGGACGCGTGGCGCGCTACCGCCACTACATGTACGAGTGGATGGGAGTGGAAAAGCTCGAGCTGGCCGTCATGACCGAGCTGCTCCTGCGAGGCGCGCAGACCGAGGGCGAGCTGCGCGGCCGCGCCGCGCGGATGGATCCCATCCCAGATCTCGATGCCTTGCGGCCGCTATTGGCATCGCTCAGGGAAAAAGGGCTCGTCGTGTCGCTCACGCCCGAGGGGCGCGGGCACGTCGTGACGCACGCGCTGTACGAGCCACGGGAACTGGAAAAACTGCGCGCCGAGTTTGCATCGGCAACGCCGCGGCACGACACGCGTTCGGCGGATGAACCCAGGTCGGCATGCTCGCCGCACACCGCCGCTCCCATCGCCGCGGAAAAGTCGGCCGCCAGACCGGCCGAAAGTCCGAGCGATCCATACGCCAGCGAGCAGTCGGTCAGCTTGCTGCGCGCGGAGCTCGAGAAGGTTCGCGAGGTACTGGCCGGCGTGCGCAAAGATCTGGACGATCTTTGGGCAAACTTTCGCTGACCGGAGTCACGCTTCGCCAATGGCAGCGACGGCTATTTCTTGTCTTGCGTGGTGATCGGGAACGAATCGGTGCGGAACGGCGACGCGGGCAGGTTCTCTTTGTTCCACAGATTGACCACTGGATACGCGGCCCAACCATAGCGCACCGCGACGGGATTAGAGACTTTGTCGCTCGACACCACGACGGTGTCGCCCACGATCTTGGCTTCGGCCGTGTGAAATTTTTTGTCGTCGCCGGCGATCGTGAATCCCGTCAGCGGACCGCCCTTGGCGACGAGTCCGGCGGCAACGTGCTTGAAGCGCAGCGTCACTTTGTCGCCGTCCACCGACATGCTGTCGTACGCCGGGCCCGAGTGTTCGATCTTTTTGCCATACGCTAGCGCCCGCGCGGCCAGGGCCAAACGCATGCCCACCGGCTCCTTGCCGCGCGGATGGATATCCTTTTCGTCGCCGACGTCGGTGGTCACGATCAACGCGGTTTTCGGCACGGCCCGACTGACGTGCAATTGGGCGTCGCGAATTTCTGCCCAAATGCTGTCCGACGGCTCTTTCACGATCGGCTCGTAGGGCGCGATCTGCACGATCAGGAATGGAAAATCGCCCTGGCCGAACGTGTGCCGCCAATTGGCAATCATGGCGGGCAGCAAAGTCTGGTACTGATACGCGCGACCGGCGTTGGACTCGCCTTGGTACCAGATCGCGCCCTGGATGGCATAAGGCGCCAAGGGAGCGATCATGGCGTTGTAGAGCATGCTGGCGCCCTGCGGCTTCGACATGTCCTTCAGTTCCGCGTTGGAGTCGATCGACTCCTTGCTCATCCATTGCTCGGCGGCCGTGCCGCCATAGTTCGAGGCAATCAGGCCGACCGGCACGCTGAGTTGCTTTTGCAGCTCGCGACCAAAAAAGTAACCCACGCCCGAAAACTCCGGCGTGGTGCTGGGACCGGCGGCTTCCCATTTCACGTCGACGCTCGCTTCAGGCTTGTCCGATCCCTTGCGCGGGACCGTCAACAAGCGGATCTTGTCGTTGGCCGAGGTGGCGATCGCTTCGCTGCCGCCGTCGCTTTGCTTGAGTGTCCACTGCATATTCGATTGTCCGCCGCAAATCCAGACCTCGCCCACCAACACGTTCTTGATTTCGAGTTTGTCCTGGCCTTGCGAAATCGTCAGCACGTGCGGACCGCCGGCCTCCAGGGGCGCGAGCACGGCCTTCCAGCGGCCCTCGGCGGGGGTCGCCGATACTTTCTGGCCGGCGATCGTGACGGTCACGTCGTCCTTCTGATCGGTGGTGCCCCATACCGGCACGTTGGCTTTCTGCTGCAGCACGGCTCCTTCGGAGAACAACACGTGTGGAGTGATGGCGCCGTCGGCCGCTACGGACAGGATAAGGGCCGCCGCAAAACCGCTCGCCAGCCGAAAGATTGCCTGTGCCTTCATCAGAAATCTCCTCTATGTCGTTGCCTGAGCCACGCTGCCTGACGGCCGAGGAACGCTCGAAATGCCGCCCACCGCGCTTGCCGCCACCAGCGCCCAATCGTACCTTGGCGGGCGGTTGCGTGCACGCCCTGAAATCCAGAGCAATCGGCAATCTATTGTATCTCTTGGCGGCGCTTGCACGGCCACCCATGACGGTCGAAAATGGGACTCACGCGGATTCCTGAAGAAAACTTTTTGGCGGAGAACTTGATATGCGGCGGATTTTAATCTGCGGCCTTAGCTGGCTGACGTTGTTAACGATATTTTCCGCCACGGTTGGCGCCGCCGATGCCAAGGCCGCGGGAGCCGACGACCCCGACTACAAGATTCAGGGCGAATACTCGGGCAAGATGAAATCGCCCGACGATGGCCAGGAAATAAAATTGGGCGTGCAGATTGTCGCCCTTGACGAAGGGAAGTTCCATGCCGTGGCCTATCCCGACGGTCTGCCCGGCGATGGTTGGGACGGCGCCAACAAGCTGGAAACCGACGGCGAGATCAAGGACGGCGTGGTGGTTTTTCCAGGAGATCATGCGCGAGGAGAAATCAAGGATGGCCGCTTGCGTGTGATCGCTGGCGAGAACGAGCAACTGGCCGAGTTGCAAAAACTGGATCGCAAAAGCCCCACTCTGGGCGCGAAACCGCCGCAGGGCGCCGTCGTGCTGTTCGATGGCACGAGCGCCGCGAAGTTCGAGCCCGGCAAGATTACGCCCGAGGGCCTGCTGGCCGCCGGCGCCACCAGCCGCGACAAGTTTGGCGACTGCCAGTTGCACGTCGAGTTTCTGCTGCCGTTCATGCCGGCGGCGCGCGGACAGGGACGCGGCAACAGCGGCTGCTATTTGCAGGGGCGCTACGAAGTGCAAATGCTCGACTCGTTCGGCCTGGCGGGCGAAGACAACGAGTGCGGTGGCATCTACAGCATCAAGGCGCCCAGCACGAACATGTGCTTTCCGCCGCTGGCCTGGCAGACTTTCGACATCGACTACACGGCCGCCCGCTTCGACAACGGCAAGAAAGTGAAGAACGCCACGATCACGGTCAAGCACAACGGCGGCGTCGTTCACGACAACGTGGAACTGCCCAAGGCAACCACGGCCGCGCCGCTCGCCGAAGGGCCCGAACCGGGACCGATCTATCTGCAAGATCACGGCAACCCGGCGCGCTATCGCAATATCTGGCTGGTTCAGAAACCCTAGCGACGACCGCTTACTTGTCGCCCTTGTCGGTGCGAACGTCGTAGCACCACAACGACTGAAGATCGCGAATGTACAGGCGGCCATTGGCGACCACCGGATAGGCCCAGGCCTGCGACTTGCCGCGATCGGGTTGGTCGGGCAGCGTGAAGCGGCCCTTTTCGCGATAGCCCTCGGGGCTAGGCTCGACCAGAGCTACTTCGTCTTTCTCGCCATGCACATACAAGCGATCGTCGGCAAAGCATACCGACGCGGCGCCCACGCCCCGTTCTTGCCATTTGACTTCGCCGGTTGCAAAGTCAGCGCACATCAGACCCTGGGTGTTAGTGCCGTACAAATACCCCTTGATGTCCACCGCGCCGCCGATGCTGTTGGGCATCTTGGGTATGAAGTACACCTGCTCGGCCGATATGGCGTCGCCGTCGACCTTCAGCCGCACAAGTCCGCCGCCGCTGCGCCCAGCGGCGCTATAGATCATGCCATCGCGGGCCAGCGGAGTGGGGATATTCGCAGGGCTGCCTTCGGCAGTCTTGCCGTAGCGCCACAACGACTTGCCCGACGCGGCGGCGACGCCCACCAGGCCCTTTTCCAGGAACTGTACGTACTGTTTGACGCCCCCGAATTCGACGACGATGATCGACGCGTACGCCGCCTGATCCGCCTCGGGCAGTGCCGATTTCCAGACCACTTCGCCCGACTTCTTGTCGAGCGCTACGAGCGTGGCCTCGGCGCCCCCGGGCGTACAGACCAGCAAGTCGCCATCGACCAGCGGCGACTCGGAATACGCCCACTTGCCCGGCTGGCCGCCGAAATCGCTGCGCAGGTTCTTTTGC
Organism: Planctomycetia bacterium; assembly: GCA_031400775.1. Classification (GTDB taxonomy): domain Bacteria; phylum Planctomycetota; class Planctomycetia; order Pirellulales; family PALSA-1355; genus PALSA-1355. Next base: position 15,974 of record JANNQN010000418.1, read on the forward strand.
CACCGGGCCTGGCCGGTCTTTTTATCGAGGCACGCCAGATCTCCGTCAGAGCCCAGCACGTAGATGGCGTCGCCGTCGACCGTGGGCGTGGAGCGCGAGCCGGGATACTGCGGTCCCGTGTTGGCCCCCACTTTGCCGATCCGCGTCGACCAGGCAACTTTCGCGTCTTCAACCGCGAGCGCCTGCACGAACTCGTCGTCCGGGCCTTTGTTGCTGATCACATACAGAAAATCGCCCACGACCGCGGGAGTCGAGTAGCCCTCACCGATCTCGTGCGCCTGCCAGACCAGCTTCGGACCCTCGACAGGCCACGCCTCCAGCAGTCCGGTTTCTTTCGAGATCCCGTTGCGCTGCGGCCCACGCCATTGCTGCCAGTCGTCCGCCACGGCCCATGCCGAGCAGGCGCAAATCCCCATGGCAACAACAAGCAGTAATCGAATTCTCATCCTGCACCTCCTCGCGCGCGGGTTGATTGGCGAATGGTCTTACTCCCGGAAGTGTAGCGGTTCATGCGCCTTAGTTCGACAAGAAAGCCAACATTCCACCAAACCGGCGCGCGCGAGAGGGCGTCTCCGTGGTGAACTCGACCTCAGCACTGGGAATTGTCGGAAGAACCCTCGCGCGCGTCCTGTTAGTGGCAGGACCGCGCTGGCGGCCGCGGCGCATCAACGGGCCGACGCCAGCGGCGCGTCCGGCGACAGACATTCGCTGGCATGCTGCCTGAGAATGCGGGCCATCTCGGCAATCGAGTCGGGATCACGGTGCAGTTTTTCGTGAGCAGCCGGCACGTAGAGCTCACTCTCCACCCCTCGAATGCGAGCGCTCGAGACGTCCACGACCCCGTCGCCCGGTTCGCCGAACGGCGAGAGCTTTCCCGTGCCGATGATCGAGTGCAGGTGTACCGCCGGATTGACGGGCATCTCGCGTAGGGCCATCAAGAACGGATTTTCGGGTTCGACGAAATCGACGCTGGTGGGACGTCTACGCGCGACGTACGGTTTGAACACGTCGCGATTTGAGTCCATCAACTGTCGGTATTCATGACTTGCTTCGGGCCCAAAATTGACCAGGCTCGAGCCCACTCGCCCCGCCAAGCGCCGCGCCAGCGCGCTACCTCGATGCGGCGTGCCCACGAAGACCACTCGCGATACGAACGGCAAGGGCTCGAAGAAAAAATCGCGGGCCAAGCGCATCCGCTCGCGTTCGCTGGCGCGCACGGCTTCGAGCGGCTGCCAGGCCGCCTGCTTCCAGAGCAAGTCGTACGAACTGACGACCTGCATCTTCGAGAGCAAGCCTCCCAGGCTGTGGCCGATCAACACCATCGAGTCGAGCGCCGGATCGTCGTTCGCAGGCGCCGACATCTGCCGCGCAAGCGCCAATTGCGCGCGCAGTTGAGCGGCCGAATCCAAAACGCCGCCCCCCGTCGGGTAGCGAAACACCCAAAACTGGTACCGCTGGTACAGGTCCGACTGCGCGCGCAGATCGTTGAAGACGTCAACCCAGGTGATCGGGTCGGAATACATCCCGTGGATGAAGATGACCGGAATTTTTCCGCGCTGATAGCGCTCGGTCATGATCAACTTCGGTTTGACTTCGTTATCGGACGGCGATGTGAAGGCGCGCAGATACTGTCGCGGCGCCTCGTTCACGACCGCCGCCAGCGGCGCCGTCAGGTCACGCGCCAAGGGAGTGCGCTGGGTACGCCAATCGATCGCGGAAAACACGTAGGGGTTGTAAAACTCAAGAACCGACTCGCCTCGGCTGAGCGGATCGCCGTCGCCGGCTTCCATTCCGCCGATGGGACGCAACACGGCCGTAACCGCGAATGGTTGGAGGGGCCGAAAAAACGGCTCGTCCTCGCAGGGCGATTTCCGCACCCCCACGAGCGACAAACCCAGGCCGCAGGTCATGTGGTGGTTGGTAAGGTCTCGGCTGCGGAACCGCTCGGCCAATGCGAGTTGATGGAAGTCCCCCGGCAGCCAGCCGAATCCATAGTAGTTGATTGGAATGACGCGAGTCGGCCCTTCGCGAATCGTCAACTGGCCGCGCGGGTCCAGGCGGCCGTATCGCTGCCCCGCTTCGATCAGACCGGCCAGCCCACGGTGGTAAACCTGCCAGGCCGCCGAACCGTCCGACTGCGATGAAAGCTCGGAGACTGGCAGCGATTGTGCCGCGTGCAACGTGGCGCGATAGTAAAAGTCTACCGAGCGGTCCTGACCCAGGCGGTCGAGCTCTTCGGCGCTGGCCAGTTCCTGCTGGCTGCGTGCGGCGAGTTGCGCTACGTCGACAGTCGCGTCGAACCTGTAAGCCGTAAACCCCGCGGCGGGCGGGACTTCGACATCGCTGCACGGCCGATAGGCGTATGCCGCATCCGGCGGGCGCAGCGTGACAGACTGACAGCCGCTTGTGAGCGCCGAAATCACTGCCAGAACAGCAAGAGCCCACCTTGGCAGGCTCGATCGATCGCGATCCATCACCGGCGTTGCAGCATCCTCCGTTGAACGGCACGAGGGTCGACGTCCTCGCCAGGCGACCAATGCAAGACTACCACGCGATCGGGGTGAGTGCCGGTCCACCCTTTGCGAAATGGCTGGGATAGTCAATCACTTGGGCCATGACTGGTGGTGCGATCGGTATAGCTTCGCCGAGCAGCGAGGTCACCTGTTTTCGCGCCAAGCCCGATTGACGGCAAGGTCGCGTTTGGATATATTTGCCTAAGCGAATATGAAAACCACCGCCGTCCATCGCGTCGATCTGTTGTTTCGGGCTTTCTCCGATCGAACCCGGCTGCGCATTCTTCACATGTTGCGAGATGGCGAATTATGCGTTTGTCACATTGTCGACGTGCTCGGGGTTCCGCAACCCAAAGCGTCGCGACACCTGGCCTACTTGCGCAAAGCCGGTCTGGTGAAGGCCCGCAGAGAGGGCCAGTGGAGCTACTATCGGCTGGCGCCGGCTCGCACCGCCTTTCATCAGAAGCTGCTCGACTGCCTGAGTTGTTGCTTTAACGATGTTCCCGAATTGGCCAAGGATTCCAAGCGACTTGCCGGCCGCAAGGGCTGTTGCGAGTAAAAAAATTTGGGCTTAGATATTCGCATAAGCGTATGTATTAACCGCCGTCCTCTTACGTCCGGCCACATACTTTAGTTTTCCAGACATCCCGTAACCGAAGGAGTGCGAGCATGTCCATCGAGCAAATCGTGCAGGAGAAGTACGGATCGGTCGCCACCAAGGGACTGTCCAGCGAGCACAAGGGGGTCAAAGCCATCGCCGAGGCGTTCGGCTACTCGGCCAATCAACTCGCGTCCATTCCGGCCGAGGCCAACATGGGCCTGTCGTGCGGAAACCCAACCGCCTTCGCCAGCCTGAAACCGGGCGAGACCGTCGTCGACCTGGGTAGCGGCGGAGGGCTGGACGTGTTTCTGGCAGCCGCCAAAGTGGGAGAAACCGGCAAGGCAATCGGAATCGACATGACGCCGGAAATGCTGGCGCTGGCCCGCGCGAATGCCGCGAAGGCGGGCTTGTCGAACGTCGAGTTTTACGAAGCCAAGATCGACAAGTTGCCACTGGCCGACGCTTCGGTCGATTGCGTGATCAGCAATTGCGTGATCAATCTGGCGCCCGACAAGCCGGCGGTCTTCCGCGAGATCGCGCGGGTGCTCAAGCCCGGAGGGCGGCTGGCCGTGAGTGATATCGCGCTGAAGCAGCCGCTGCCGGCGGAAATCGGCCAGAATCTTCTGGCTTATGTGGGCTGCATCGCCGGCGCCATTTCGATGCAAGCGTATCGAGAGGGGTTGCTGGCCGCCGGCTTCGCCCACGTCGAGATGATCGACTCGGGCGCCGATTTGACCGTGTACAGGAAGGTCGAAAAACAAGAGGGCTGCTGCTCGCCAGGCGCGTCATGCGGTTCCGACGTACACGATTCGTTGCACGAGTTGATGCAGCGCTACAACATCAACGACTACGCGGCCAGCGTGAAGGTGTACGCCGTTAAGCCATAGAATGCGATGCGCGGCTGCGCCGTCATGGCGCCGCCGCGCGTAGCGCTCGGCTTCGAATTCGTGGTCTCATGCGTCGCCGGCTATGAGGGTCGCTCGATTGCACGCGCAAGTCACGAGCCGAGTTGAGCGTGGGCATAATCGCACTGCAGCTGTGCGAAGCAGCACATGCGGAAGTCAAGTGCGACGCGTGTTTGGCTCGTGGTGTCCGAATTCTGCGAACGACTGAGACCGGCCATCGCCCGAGTTGGCGTGATCTCCCTTCTGGCACGCAAACTGCAATACGAAAGCAACACGAAATGCGACGAAGGTCGCAGCGCGCGTCGACGTCAACGCAACCCGACTCTTGGCCCTTAGCAACTCATGAACTCTGGAGGTCTCCCATGGCAACGGTAACCCACGCAACCATGCATCAGGACCATCGCCAATGGTTGAGCGACAATGACATGTGGCGCTGCGATATCGCCGCCTGGCAGCAAGAGTTCAAGGCAGTCACGACGGATCTCGCGCAGATCGAAGCCGCCCTCAAGGAACACGAGCAAGCGCTGCAAGTGCATGCCGCAGCGATTCGTTTGCGCGAACAGGACCTGGCCGCTCACGAACATGCGTTGGCCGAATATGAACGGGGCGAAACCGGAGCCCAGTTAATCCCCCTTGCACACGCTCACGATCAGGAAGGCACCAAGCACGCGCAACAGCGCGAAGCCCACGAACGGATCAAACGACATCATCACTTGGTATTGGCCAAAGTGGCTCAACTGCGCAAATCGCTGGCGAAAGCCCTATAGGGACGCCAGGTTCGATTATTTCGCGGCACGCAGTTTTGCTTGGCGTTAACGCGAGCTTTTCACGCTCGGGCTGCCAGCGCGGCATCGATCCATTGGTTCACCATTTCGGACGGCCACAGCCAGAGAATCGCCGCACCGCCGGCGATCGCGCTCCCGAAGATCAGCAATGACCGCGGAGCGAACTGCCGATGGCCCAGCACCAGCGCGATACCGCATTTGAACGCCAGATTGGCCAGCGAGGCTGTGAAGATGAGTTGCCAGCCGAGGGTGCTGGAGAGGCGTTCCTGCTCGACAAGCTTGGCGGTCGACAATGTGATGGCATCCATGTCGGTCAAGCCGGACAACGCGGCCACCGCATAGAGCGCGGAGTCGTCGAAATAGTGGTGCGTCGCGGCGACCGCCAACTTGATCACGGCGTACAACGCGCCGAATGCGATCGCGATCCGCAACTCGGCGGGATTCTTCGGGGGCGGTAACTCGGTCTCGCTTTGTCCGCCAAACCAGTAAACGGCGAACGACAGTGCCAGCATCCACAAGAACATAGCCATGAGCGGCGGCGCGACATGCCGAACCGTTGGGGGGGCCGCCACGGCGACTTCGACGATAACGCGAGCGATCGCCACGGTCGACGCAACGACGATTACCACGGCGGCCTGCGCGACGGCACTTGGTTGCTGACCCACGCGTCGTGAGTAGCTGACCGTGGTGGCCGTGCTGGAGACGAGTCCCCCCAACGCTCCACCGACCACGGTACCGGCGTTTTGTCCAAAGAACTTATAGGCGATGTATCCCGCTACACTTATCCCCACGATCAACACGACCATGAGCCAGATCTCGTGCGGATTCAGCGCGCCGAAGGGACCGTAGTTTTCGTTCGGCAAGACCGGGAGAATCACCAGCGCCAACAGCGCAAATTGCATGATCAAGCGGATATCGTCGGAGCCCATTCGGCTCACGAACGAGTGCATCGGCTGCTTGAACTGCAACAGCACCGCGACAATTCCGCCGAAGAGCACCGCCACGGCCGCGTCGCCGAGCACCAGGTAGGCTCCCACGCCATACATCAACAATGCGGCAACTTCCGTTGTCAGCCCCGGCTCACTGTCTCCACGCCGAAGTTTCGCCAGGTTCGCCACGTACAAGAGCACCGACACGCACAACGCCCCGACTGCCACCAGCCAACCGCCATAAGGGTTGCTCAATAATGCCATGATCGTGCCCAGCAAGGTGACCAAGGCAAACGTGCGAATGCCGGCGATCTGCGAGGCGGCATGTTCGCGTTGCAATCCGACCAGGAGGCCCAGTCCGAGCGACATGCCAATCGATTTGAATACGTCCAGGGGTTCCATGCAGTGCATCGCCGACATTGGTGCGCGAACGTTTAGGCCTTATTATCGTTGGGAAACGAGACGGCGTCAGCAGTCAAGTCTTGAGATTCTCGCCGACGCCCCGAGGTGCGAGAACGACCAACTCCTTCGGTTGACGCTGACATTTTCCAAGTCGGTCCAGAGGTGCGGCGGCACAATTTCCCTGGCCGGTTGACAGTAAACCAGTGCTTCGGACTGCACGTGCCGGATCCGTCATGGCCCGCTCTGGCCGGCAAAAAATCGAGCGAGTGTGCGGTCCTCTGTGCGATAATGCCCATTGCTGTCGGCGGCGGTCGTCACCATTCCAACCCGAACGGTTGACTATCTCGCTGGACGCCCGGTTGTCGAGCGCAACGGACAATGAACAGTGGCAATGCGGCACGAGATTTTCATAACAAGCAGGTCATAACGAGCAGGCATGTTGTAATATCAATGGATTCGTCCGAGCCCACTAGAGGAGACTTTCACCATGACCGTCTGGATTTTGGTAAGCGATGCTAGCCGGGCCCATTTGTATTCCGCCGAGCTGCGGGAGGACGTTTGGTCGCTCGTCGAGTCCTTTGAGCATCCCGAGGGCCGAGAGATGTCCAGGGAAATCGAAGACACGAGTCCTCCCGGACGAGGTCAGCAAGGCAGTGCCCAGGGCGGACGACGAACCTCGCTCGAGCCGCGCACCTGGCCGAAGGAGGCCGAGCTGCAACGCTTCGCCCAGAGACTCAGCGCCTACTTGGAAGCGGCAATCGCCAAGCGTCAGTTCGACTCCCTGGTGCTGGTGGCGCCCCCGCACTTCCTGGGGACGCTAAAGGACTCGCTCGGCAAGCAGACCGTCAAGCACGTGCGGGCAACGATCGACAAAGACCTGAGCATGCTCGGCGCCGCCGATCTCCGCCAGCGACTCGTCGACTCGGTGCTCCCGGTGAACCCGACTTCACGCTGAAGGGACGCCGGGGACAACAGGCTGGCTTGCCAGAGATTGTCGAGATGACGCCGAATGAGGAGCGTCGGCGAATTCTCTCTCGACGACCCGACCGTGATAACAGCCGTCGGCAAGGCTTTCCGCGGATTCTAACAGCCGTTTGGCCGGTCGCCGGGGCGGATAGCGGGACGTCCCGGCATGGCTTACTGGGCCTCGCCGTCGATGCTAGACTTTCAGAAGCGGCGGTTGGCATGTTGACACCTCGCTGGCGTCGAGCCGGATGTCGTCGAATACCCGACGATACATCCACCGTTTACCGATCGAAGGAAACATACCGATAGCCCACGAGCGCCCGTAGCTCAACTGGATAGAGCAGCGGACTTCTAATCCGCAGGTTGCAGGTTCGATTCCTGCCGGGCGTACTAGAATGTAAACCTTGCCGAACTCAGGGTTGAGGCTTTCTGCCGACGTTCGACAGTGCGCCCCGTTGAACCCGAACAAAGACGGTAGTTACCGTTTTAGCCCCTCAACAGGGGCCTCATTCATGCCGAAACTGCTTCAGGTCGCACCCAAGTACCGTATCCACAGGCCATCAGGTCAAGCCGTCGTCACGCTGAACGGCGTCGATGGTTATCTCAGTCCCTGAAAGTCAAGGGCTAGCGAGACCGAATACGACCGTCTCGTTGGAGAGTGGTTGGTGGCGTGCCGGCGACTCACGCCAGCGCTGCGAATGATCGCTCACGAACTAATCGATGGCGTTCGTACCAATGTCGTGTCGCGACAATTTGGCGAGACAAAGAGATCGCCGTCAGTCGGGGAAATGCACGTCCAACAGCTTGCCGTCGGCCCGATTCCCGAGCTGCCGCCAAACCTCGTTATCGATCGTATCGGGCACGAACTTCACGCTGCCGTCGCCAAAGCCAATGTTCGCACCGCCTGCATGCGGACTGCCGAATCCGCCCACGTACATTGTGTTCGGATCGGAAGACTGCTGCGGTTCGTTGAGCGGCGTGCCCGTATTGCGCAGGGTGGCGCGGGTCCCGGACATCCATCCCAGGTCGTTGACGTCAGCCAGTTTTTCGCCGATGAATAGCGTGTGCGAGGCGCCGTCGGTGATCGCGTCGCGGCGCACGTAGCTGTTGAGAAACAACACGCCGCGATTATCGGCCGCGATCGGCGCTTCGACGTCGTGATGGCAGCCGGCATAATCGCTGACCGCCGCCTGGGAGTCCGGACTCGATGGGCAAAGGAACACGTCCGGCGAAAGTGCGCGCACGCGAGCATTGGCCGGATCATAGACGCCTTTCGAGAAATCAACCGCCCGGTACATATTTCCTTCGTCCAGATACGGCAATAGCTGCACGAGCCAGCCCTGGTGGTAGCCGGACGGTTCGGAGCGAATCGGGCCATCAGGATTCGCAACCCCCGCAGGCAGCGACCCGAATGCATCTTCGTAATTTTGCACCGCTAACAGCAGTTGCGCAACGTGGCTCGTGCACGTCGCGCGGCGGGCCATCTCACGGCTCGCCTGAACCGCCGGCATCATTGCCGCCACCAGCACGCTGATGATGGCAATTACGACCAACAGCTCGACCAAGGTAAAACCCATACGGGATGCGGGTCTCATGGCGCCTCTCCAGTATTTGGCAAAACGATAGTAATCTGCTTACTTCGTCGCACGCGCGCATCGCCACCGAGGGGAAACTCGGCGACGGCGTGTACTATACGTGAGGTGGCATTCTCTTCCGGGGGCTTGGCCTGAATGGTAACGGTCGCAGCGCCGCGACCGGCAAAGGCTTCCGCGCCGATCTGCCACGTTTCACCCGAGTAGTCCCCCGTGGACTGTAACTGAGCGGCGGCTCGATCCAAGCCCGCATCGGCGAGGATCTCCGCCTGTAAGCGATCCTGCTGAGAACGCAACTGCCTTCGTTCCATTGCGGCCGTCTTCAGCCAGGCCAAGAACAGTGTCATCGCAACGGCCATGCAAACCAGGACGCTCATCAGCACCACGGCCCGGCGATCGTTGTTTGGGTGAATTCTACTCATGTTTTAATCCGCGTCCTTCTTCGACTCGACGAGGGCAAAGCGGTGGTCGCGCGCTAGTTTCGCGGTAATCGGAAATTGGTAGCGCAGCGTGGCCGCGTCGTCGACGTCGCGTTGCGATATGCGGCCGACGATCATCGAAACCTCGCTATTCGACTTTTGGACCTCCCAGCCCGTGACCTTCATATCGCCCAGCACGAAATGCTCTCGCTGGAGCACGTGATCGCCGTCGAAACTGGTGCGACGCAGACCGTCGGCCGCAGGCTCATATTCAATGCGCAGATCGCCCGGACCCTGCAAACTAAGCTGCGGGACCAGTGGATTCGCGGCCGTGGGAGTGGCGTCGAGCGCCGCGTGCACGTCACGCCGAAACTGCTCGGCCAGTCGGCCCAACGTGGTCGTGGTCGCCAAATGCTGGCGCGCCGCGGGGTCCATCACCACGACGCGAACGAATATGGTCGTGATGACGCCTATCAGTATCATCCCGATCACCATGCACGTCATGACTTCAACCAGCATGGTACCGCGTCGTTTGACCGAAGTTCGTTTCATGGCGACACCGCCTTGCCGCGCGAAAAGATCCACGAGCTCAACCGCACCGCGGCGTCGCCGCCGCTGGCGCCGTTCGGCCAGGTAATTTCCACGCGAACGAGTTTGGCCAGCGGTCCTGAAGTGGAAGGCTCGAGGGCGATTTTAAGAACCCCATTCCCCAAAACCTGCTGAGCCGGCTGTGAAAGTCGATATTGGGCGATCCGCTCGGGCGTAATCTCGTCCCAAGTCAGTGAACTGAGTGACTCCGTCAAGTTGGCGGCTTCCTCGAGCGCGATCGTCCGCCGTTCGGCCGCGCGCCGTTGGACGGCTGTCAACGAGAGCATCTGCACGCACATCGTGACCAGCACCGCGGTCATGGCACTTGCCGCCATCATTTCGACGATCGTGAATCCACGATGGTTTGATTTCATCAACTCAGCTCTTCAATCAACTTGGTTAAGGGCGCGAAATACGCGACCGCCAGAATG